>JAYEMH010000049.1:0-6639 GCA_034717985.1 Candidatus Ratteibacteria bacterium | reverse complement strand
GGGAAGGAATGAATTATAATTTATCCGAAGAGCAAAATATGATTAAAGATTTAACCCGAAAGATTGCCGAGGAGAAAATTGCTCCGGTAGCAGCCGAATTGGACGAAAAGGGAGAATTTCCATACGAGTTAATGAAGGTTTTAGCTCAGGCTGACCTGTTCAGCGTTTATCTGCCTCAGGAATATGGGGGGACCGGCGGCGGCTGTTTGGAACAGTGTTTGGTGGTAGAAGAGTTGAGTAAAGTTTGCGCCGGGGTAGCGGTAAGTTATGCGGCCAATGGTCTGGGCGCCTACCCTATTTTGATTTTTGGAAGTGAAGAGCAGAAAAAGAAGTTTATACCGCCGTTAGCTTGCGGGGAAAAATTAGGGGCCTTTGCCTTAACCGAACCTGATGCCGGAAGCGATGCGGCGGCTATAGCGATGACTGCCCGTAAAGAAGGTGACAGCTATGTTTTAAACGGAACCAAGCAATGGATTACCAATGGGGGAGAAGCGGATATCTATGTTATCTTTGCCATGACTAATAAAGCTAAGGGTACTCGCGGCGCCTCGGCTTTCATTGTCGAGAAGGGAACACCCGGATTTGATTTCGGAAAAAAAGAGAACAAATTAGGCATTCGCTCCTCTGCCACCCGTGAATTAATTCTTAATGATTGTAAAATATCCGGCGAAAATCTTTTGTCTCGTGAAGGAATGGGTTTCGTTATTGCCATGAAAACCTTTGATGTTACCCGTCCGGGCATTGGCGCTCAGGCAGTCGGGATTGCTGACGGAGCCTTGAATGCGGCTCTTAATTACAGCCGGGAGCGAAAGCAATTTGGACAATACATTTCTTCTTTTCAGGCCATTCAGCATATGCTGGCTGATATGGCTACTCTTACCGAAGCGGCCCGGGCTTTGGTCTATAGCACGGCGCGAATGATTGACCGCGGAGAAAAAAATATCTCCAAAGATTCAGCTATGGCTAAGGTGTTTGCTTCCGATACCGCTATGAAAGTAACAACCGATGCGGTGCAGATTTTTGGCGGTTATGGGTATATGAAGGAGTATCCGGTGGAGAAAATGTTTCGCGATGCCAAGATTACCCAGATTTATGAAGGAACGAATCAAATTCAACGGAACATTATAGCTTTAAATTTAATTAAAGAGATGGCCAAGAAGAGATAAAAAAGGAAAAAGGTAGACGGAAGAAGGAAGATGGTAAAAGACAAAAATTAGGCTTTCCGTTTCCCATCTGCCGTTTCCCTTCTTTCTTATCTATTAGTTAATAGGAATTCAGAAGTGAATATAGTTGTCTGTATCAAACAGGTTCCGGAAAATGCGGACGTAAAGATTAATCAGGAAACCAATACCTTGATCCGGGAAGGCATTCCCGGTATCATCAATCCTTTTGACACCTATGCCATGGAGGAGGCTTTAAGGCTCAAGGAAAAAATGACGGGAAAGGTTACGGCCATTAGTATGGGACCGCCTCAGGCAGAGGCGGCTCTTCGGGAAGCAGTTTCCTTAGGTGTTGACGACGGAATTTTAATTAGCGATAGAGCTGTTGCCGGCTCCGACACCCTGGCTACCTCCTATATCCTGGCTCAGGGTTTAAAGAAATACGGACAATTCGATTTAATTATTTGCGGAAAGCAAGCTATGGATGGGGACACCGCCCAGGTTGGCCCGGGAATTGCCGAAACTTTAGGGATACCGCATATTGCCTATGTCCGGAAAATAGAAGAAATTAAACCGGAGGCTAAATATCTCAGAGTAGAAAGGATGCTCGAAGAGGGTTATGAGGTGGTGGAAACAAGTTTGCCGGCACTTATTACTGTGGTTAAAGAAATAAATGAGCCCCGACTTCCTTCGTTTAAAGGGATGCTGCGGGCAAAAAAGGAGGAAATTATCAGATGGACGGCTTCAGATTTAAAATTGGATGAAAAAAGAATCGGTCTTGACGGCTCTCCCACTCTGGTAATCAAGATATTTACTCCTGAAGCGAGAACTGACGGGGAAATAATAGAAGGGACTCCTGAGGAGCAGGTGGAGAAATTAGCGGAGAAGTTAAAAGAGACGAAGATGGTATAAACAATAGCGAAAAAATCAAAACGTAAAATGAAAAACCATAGCTTAAAATTCAAAAGTTTTAAATTTTGAATTATGGTTTTACATTTTCAGCTTTACGTTTTACGCTGATTTTTTATTTTACGAGGATAGGTTGTGGCTATAAAAATAATTGAAGATAAATGCACCGGATGTAAACTGTGCCTTTCGGCCTGTCCATACGGGGCGATTGAAATGGTTGATAAGAAGGCGCGGATTCTGCCGCAGTGTAATCTTTGCGGCGCTTGTGTTGAAGCCTGTAAATTTGGGGCGATTATCATGGATGTTAAAAAGGAAGAAATTGCCGATAAGCAAAGTTATAAAGGCGTTTGGGTTTTCGCTGAATCCCGCCGGGGAGAAATTATGCCGGTTGTTTATGAGCTCCTGGGAGAAGGAAGAAAATTAGCCGATGAGCTAAATTCGGATTTATCGGCGGTGCTGATTGGCAGTCAGGTTGATTCTTTATCTTCCAGCCTTATTGGTTATGGAGCCGATAAGGTTTTTGTAGCCGAAGATAAAGAACTTGAAAGTTTCCGGGACGAACCTTTTAGCAGAATTTTAGTCCATTTGATAAAAGAAGAAAAGCCGGAGATTTTTCTGGCCGGGGCGACCGCCATCGGGCGCAGTCTGATTCCCAAGGTAGCAGCCCGTCTTAGAACCGGGCTAACCGCCGATTGCACCGGTTTAGCTGTTAATCCGGAGAAGAAAATTCTTTTGCAAACCCGGCCGGCTTTCGGGGGAAATATTATGGCTACCATTATCTGCCCGGAGCAGCGTCCCCAGATGTCTACCGTTCGTCATAAAGTAATGAAAAAAGCCGAATTTGATAAAAACCGGAAAGGCAGAATAATAAGGAAAAATATCGATGGGCTGGATATTTCGGGCGAAACCAAAGTGCTGAATATGGTTGAAGACCTGACTCAAAAAGTAAATCTGACCGAAGCGAATATTATTGTTTCCGGGGGGCGCGGTTTAGGCGAGGCCAAAAATTTTAAGTTAATCGAAGATTTGTCTAAAGTCCTGGGCGGGGCTGTTGGGGCTTCGCGCAGTGTGGTAGATGCCGGCTGGATACCTTATTCTCATCAGGTCGGCCAGACGGGAAAAACTGTTTGTCCGAATATCTACATTGCCTGCGGAATCTCCGGCCAGATTCAGCATTTAGCCGGTATGCAAAGTTCTAAGATTATCGTGGCGGTAAATAAAGATCCCCAGGCGCCAATTTTTAAAGCGGCTAATTATGGCCTTGTCGGCGACCTTTTTGAAATCGTGCCGCTGTTGATAAACAAATTAAAAGAAGTAAATTGTTAACTGGTTAACCCGTTAGCCTGTTCGCCGGTGAACTGGCAAACCGGAGAACCGGTAAACTATCTAAAGGGAGGTAGAAAATGAAAAAGATTATACTACTTTTAATTCTCGGACTGCTTATCGGCGGGTGCGGCCGGAAGAAAGCAGAGATTAAAGAGGAAATTGTCGTTTGGCACTGGATGACCGACCGGCAGGAAACCTTTGCGGAGCTTGGTAACAAATATGAAAAGATAACCGGAGTGAAAACAAAATTTTGTCTATATGCCCCTTCTGATGCCTACTCTCAGAAAATAAAGGCGGCGGCTCAGACGGATACTCTCCCGGATATCTATGGAATCTTAGGGGAAAAAGAAGTTTTTGCCCTTTTTGTCAAAGCCGGTTATGTTCTTGATTTAACCGATGAGATGAATGCCAACGTCGGCCAATGGCGCAATAGGTTTTTCCCGCGAGCTTTAGCGGTCAACGAATTCGAACCGGGAAATAGGTTTGAAATAAAATCGGGTATTTATGGGGTGCCGCTGGATGTTACCAATATTCAGATGGTCTATAACAAAAAGCTTTTCCAAAAGGCAGGTCTGAATCCGGAGCAGCCGCCCAGAAGCTGGTGGGAGTTTATCAATGTGGCCAAAAAATTAAAAAAGGCCGGCATCGATGGTTTTGTCAGCGGCTGGGGAGAAATATGGATGATTGAATCTTTAACCCTGGATTGGGCGATGAATTTAATGGGTGAGGAAAAGGTTTTCGCCACCTTTCGAGGCGATGTCCCTTATACCGATCCGGAATGGATAAAGGTGTTTTCACTTTTCAAAACAATGGAAGATGCGGGTTTGTTATATGACGGTATTGTGATTATGGTAAACAAAACCGCGGAACGCCTTTTTGCCACCGAAAAAGCCGCTATGGCTTTTAACGGTTCCTGGTGTGTAAATGTTTATAAAGAAATGAATCCGGAATTGGATTATGGCGTTTTTCCTCCCCCGTTTATCTCTGATGAAAATTCGATGCGTATCTGGGGCGGCGCCGGTTCATCTTTTATGGTTAATAAAAAATCCGCAAAAACTAAACAGGCGGTTGAATTTCTTAAGTGGCTGACCGCCGCTCCTCAACAGACCTATCTGTCAGAGAAGACGCTCAATCTCCCGGCCAATCAAAAAAGTTTAGAGGCGATTCCCTCAATTCTGGCCGAATTTGCCAATGATATGGATATCGTAACCCATCCAAACATCTGGCCGGTAACTGAATTTCCTTTAGTCCGCGAAACTATGAACAAGGGGATTCAATCAATTGTTATCGGAGAAAAGACTCCCCGGCAGTTAGCCAAAGAAATTCAAGAGGTAAAGATAAGAGAGGAGAAAAAAAGGCAGGATGCGGAAGCCCGCTAAAAAAATCTCCAGAAAATACAAGTTAAAGGCGCTGTTAACAAATTACCTTTTTATTCTGCCGGCTTTAACCCTTTTTGTAGTCCTTAGCATTTATCCCTTTTTGAGTATGGTCCGGCTTAGTTTTTTTAGCTGGAGCGGCATCGGGATAGCCAAAAAGTTTGTTGGTTTATGGAATTACAAAGATATCATTTTTAGCAATCCTATCTGGTGGAAATCGCTGGGCCAGGCCGGCTATATTACCTTGTTAGCTCTAACCGTGCAGAATGGCCTGGCTTTAATTCTGGCTCTGGCCTGTGATCGTGATATCAAAGGCGGGAAATTTTACCGGGTGGTTTTTTATTTACCGCCGGTTTTATCGGGAATTGTGGTTGGTTTAATCTGGACCTGGATTTTTGACAAGCACGGATTGTTGAATCATTTTATGAGTTTGGTTGGTTTTTCTGAAATAATCCGTCCCTGGTTAGCCCGGCCCGAATCAGCTTTAACGGCGGTGGCAATAGTTCATATGTGGAAAGGATTTGGCTGGGGATTTGTGATAATGCTGGCTGGACTCCAGAGTATTCCGCGTCCACTTTATGAGGCGGCTCGGGTTGACGGCGCGAATTTATGGCATACATTTCGAAAGATTACTTTTCCTTTGATGATACCGGTTTTTGTGGTCGTGCTTATTCTTACCATTTTAGGCACGATGCAGATTTACGATATCATCGTGGCCACCACTGGCGGCGGTCCCGGATATCATACCGAAGTTCCGATTACCCGGATAATCAGCAATATTCTAAACAACCAGCGTTTTGGTTATGCCTGCTCCCAGGGCATTTTTTTCGGTTTAATACTTCTTTTCTTTTCGTTAATTCAAATTAAAATTTCCAGAAAATTCAAACCTCATTTTTGAAACCCCGAACCACAGAAAAGAAAAAAAATGCAAAAATAAAGATAGAAAGTTTCTGACAGGATTTACAGGATTAAAAAGAATTAAAAAATATGTAGGGGACGGGCATGCCCGTCCCGCTAATAGGGAGCCAAAAAAATAAGGAAAAAAGGGGAAAGAAAAAAACGAAAAAATAAACACAGGAAAAGAATCTAACCAGCGCATAGAGACGCAAAGAGATAAAAAAGAATGGTTTTATTACAGCTTTGTGTGCTTGGTGTCTTTGTGACTCTGTGGTATAGATTTAAAGGGACGGATTGGCACGAATTAAATAATGAAGATTTCTTTAGAGTATAAAATAAAAAGTTTTTTGAACCAGCTTGGCATCCAGATTATTTTGCTTGTTGTCGCCATAGCCTGTCTTTTTCCCTTGGTCTGGACGCTTTCCGCCAGTTTAAAAACCAATCAGACAATTTTCGAAGATATGAGTTTAATCCCCCGGCAATTCAATTTTATAAATTACTATATCGCCTGGACAAAGGGACATTTCGGGACATATTTTTTTAACAGCATTTTGTACACCGTCGTAGTAGTCGCCGGCATTGTTATTATCGGCTCGATGGCGGCCTATGCTTTAGCCCGGTTGAAATTCCCGGGGAGAAATTTCTTTTTCTTTTTATTGATTGCCACCATGCTCATACCGGTTCCCGGAGCGATTATCGCTCTTTATCTTCTGTTAATGAAACTGGGTCTGGCTAATACCCGCATCGGCTATATCCTTCCTTTAATAAACGGGGGCCTGCCTTTAGCTATATTTTTATTCAAGACTTTTTTTGAACGAATCCCCGAGGACTTAGAGGATGCGGCCCGGATTGACGGCTGTTCCAAATTTGGAATTTACTGGCGGGTAGCTTTACCGCTGGCCCGCCCGGCGATAGCGGTAGTGGTAATATTCAACTCATTAACTGTCTGGAACGAATATATTTTAGCGATG
>JAYEMH010000048.1:21084-22633 GCA_034717985.1 Candidatus Ratteibacteria bacterium | reverse complement strand
GTGAATTTTCTGTGCAATTGCGCCATAATCAAACCTCCTTTTGGGTTCCATTATAGCGCAGATAAGGTGTGCACTTTTAAAACTTAAATCGCTCTAAAACTGTGCACTTTTAATTTTTAAATAACAGGCTCCTAAAAAGTACTTGACAGATATATAGCAGTATGCTAAACTTCATTTAAATTGGGATGCTCGTCACAGATAATCCATAAAGGCAAGAAAGGTGGTGAGGAAAACTAAAGATGCCAGAATTGTCAAAGTGATGTGATATAGATGAAGATTCAGGCTGTAGGTTTTTTTTGAAAACTGAACCTGTAGAGGAATATTAGAATTTAAAAGATTAAAAACTTTTAAGGAGGTTTAAAGGAATGAGGAAAATAGCGTTTTTAACAGCACTTTGCATGGTTGCTTTCATTCCCACCTTGGCATCAGCCGGCGTCAAAAATGTTCAAATCGGCGGCGAAATTAACTCCTATTTACAATGGAGCGATAACTATGAGCAGGGGGAACAAATTGGAACGAAAAAATCCAGTTCTGTTCTGCAGTCTCTTGATGGCTCAGGAATTGCTGTTGCGCATAGTCATACCAAAGATGAGACATTTTTGAAAACCCGGGCGATAGTATACGTTTCTGCTGATTTAGATGAAAATGTCAGCACTTTGGTGTCTGTCGAAGCCGATCGCATTTGGGGATTAGGCGGTTCTCAGGTTCCGAGTGATCTGGCCGTAGAGGTTTTAGAAGCCAAGGTTACTTTAGATGAGGTGTTTGGTTTTCCAATTAGATCCACCATTGGTCGGCAGTTTGTTAACTGGGGCGAAGGATTTGTGATTGCTGATTCAGATCCTAACATTCTTGCGCATCGCAGTCAGGCTCATATGTGGATAGTTGATCCTTTTGATGCTGTCTGTGTTACCTACGATGCGGCTCCCTGGACACTGGATGCTATGTATGCCAAGATTGATGAGCAATCAACATCTCAGGATACTGAAGAGCTTGATGATGACCTGGCTGGGTTAAAAGTTAACTACGCCGGTTGGAACAAACAATCGGTTGATGGATATTTCTTGTGGGAAAAGGATGCCAATGCTCCGAAAGCCAATGCGATTACTCGTAATACCCGAGGGCTCTACAATGACCCGAATCAAATTTTTGCACTGGGTTTAAGAGTTGATGGTGATGTTCTTCCGGTGGAAGGATTGACCTATCGCTTGGAGGGAACCTACGAATTTGGTACTTATGCCAAATGCGAAGCAGGTTCTCCGGCCGTTGACATAGGGGCTTTTGGTGGTTACGCTGGCGCTAAATATGAATTTGGCGGCAATCCCTATAATCCATTTATCGATGCGATGTGGGTATTTTTACAGGGTGAAGAAGCGGTTCGTGCCGGAGATATGAACCAGTTTTATCCCTTCTACACCAGCGAAGTTTATGGCGAAATTTTCAAAGAATACGTCATGAGCAATGCCCATATTCTGAAAGTCGCCGGTGGATTTGATCCCATCGAACCACTGAATATTTCTCTCGCCTTTTACCATTACATTGCCGATGAGGA
>JAYEMH010000048.1:0-20984 GCA_034717985.1 Candidatus Ratteibacteria bacterium | reverse complement strand
TTTATGGCGAAATTTTCAAAGAATACGTCATGAGCAATGCCCATATTCTGAAAGTCGCCGGTGGATTTGATCCCATCGAACCACTGAATATTTCTCTCGCCTTTTACCATTACATTGCCGATGAGGACCGTTATGTGGCCAATAGTGCGGTCAACACTAACGAGGACCTTGGCAATGAATTGGATTTAACCGTGACTTACAAGTACACTGATGATGTAATTCTCGGTTTAGGCGTGGCCCATTATTTCCCGGGCGATATTTTTAAGAAATCTTGCGCTGGCGCTGATGGAACAACTGCTGTTACTGGTTCTTGCAAGGTGAAGTTCTAACTCTATTTCAGTTTCAAGCCCCCGGGCAGTACTGTTGCCCGGGGGTTTTTTATTGGCCGGGAAAAACGTTGACAGGGGCTTTAATTGATGATACCATACACAGAGATTTCTGGAAAACCCAGAAATCTCTTGATTACAGCGATTAAGTTAGATTACACAGATTACTTCCCGTCGATAAATCTGCGTAAGCCCTGTTTAGCGGCAGGGAGGTTTTTAAAAATCTGTGTAATCATAGGCTGGAACGAGTTTCGTGACAACCTAGACAATCAATGATATAGGCGCTATATATGCTATTAGTTTATGTGGCACAAATTCTCGCTTTCACCATTGCCATAACCGTTCATGAGGCTTCTCATGGCTGGCTGGCCGATAAATTGGGTGACAAAACGGCCCGGGCGATGGGCCGGGTGACGATGAACCCTTTAGCTCATATAGACCCGATCGGGACGGTGGTTCTTCCTCTGCTTTTAATTTTGACCCGCTCGCCATTTATATTCGGCTGGGCGAAACCGGTGCCCGTCAACCCTTATAATCTGCGTAATCCCAGAAAGGATATGCTCTGGATCGGTCTGGCCGGACCGACGGCTAATATTATAACTGCCGTGGTCTTTGCCCTTATTTTACGCAGTGGTATGATTGTGGCTGGTTCCATTAGCCAGATTTTTGTCGTTCAGGTTATTCTGATTAATTTAGTTCTGGCCGTTTTTAATCTGATTCCGATACCGCCGTTAGACGGCTACCAGATTCTCTCCGGGTTATTGCCCCGGGAAGCGGCCATTTCTTACAGCCGGATACAGCCCTATGGAATGTGGATATTAATTGCCCTGTTGGTTTTAGGGGTGATTGGGGCAATAATTGGTTCGGTGGTGGGCATTCTTTTTAGAATTTTAGTCGGGTAGGGAGACAAAGATATGAGTAAAAAGCGAATTCTAAGCGGGATGAGGCCGACAGGACGGCTTCATCTGGGGCATTGGCTGGGTGCCTTAAAGAAATGGGTAGAGCTTCAGGATAACTACCAGTGTTTTTATATGATTGCCGACTGGCACGCTTTGATGAGTGAATACGCCAATCCCAAAGATATTAAGGCCAATATCAGGGAATGTTTGCTGGATTGGTTAAGTGTCGGGATTGAATCCGAAAAGGCGACTTTTTTCATCCAGTCCGAGGTCAAGGAACACGCCGAACTGCATCTTCTGCTTTCCATGATTTCACCTTTGTCATGGCTGGAGCGCTGTCCCACTTATAAGGAACAGTTAAGGGAATTAAAAACCCGGGATATTTCTACTTACGCTTATCTGGGTTATCCCATTCTACAGGCGGCCGATATTATTATTTATAAGGCCGATGCCGTTCCGGTGGGGAATGACCAGCTGCCTCATCTGGAATTGACCCGGGAGATTGTCCGTCGTTTCCATCATTTTTATGGAAAGAGTTTTCCCGAGCCGGAACCGATTTTAACCGAAACTCCCAAGCTTTTGGGATTAGACAACCGCAAGATGAGTAAAAGCTATAATAATTTTATCGCTTTAGCCGACTCCCCGGAGACAATTAGTAAAAAAGTTACAAGTATGATTACCGATCCCAAACGGATTAGAAAAACCGATAAGGGCCATCCCGGTATTTGCAACGTATTTTCCTATCAGGAGATTTTTAATCGGGCAGCCTCCGAAGAAATTGAAAATGCCTGTAAAAAGGGACTGAGGGGCTGCACCGAATGTAAGAAGATGCTGGCTGAAACCCTGATTGTTTTTTTGGCTGATTTTAGAGCCAGGCGGAAAACATGGGAAGAAAGGCCTGAGGAGTTATCTCAAATCTTGGAAAAAGGCAAGTGCCTGGCCAGGAAAGTTGCCGGTGACACCCTGCAGGAGGTTCGAAAAAAAATGGGGCTCGTATAAACATGGCGGGATTTCCTTGGTTGTCCAAATCAAAAGAAGGCTACCGGGTGGAGTTAGATACTTTCTCCGGGCCGCTTGAGCTTTTACTTCATTTGATAAAAGTTCAGGAAATTGATATTTATAATATCCCCATTTCCCGGATTACCGGTCAGTATCTGGAATATCTAAAATTGATGGAGGAGTTGGATTTAGATGTTGCCGGCGAATTTATGGTTATGGCAGCGACCTTAATGCATATAAAGTCTAAAATGCTTCTGCCTAAAGAGATTGCTGTCGTTGAAGAAAATGAAGAAGGGGATCCCCGGGCGGAATTGATAGAGGCGCTGGTGGAGTATAAGCGGTATAAACAGGCGGCGGGACATCTGGGAGAATTAGCCAGCCGACGCCGGGAAATTTTTGACCGGGGGGAAAGCAGTATAGTTTCTGATGAAGATGAAACTTTGGAAGCTGACCTTTTCAGTTTGATTGCCGCTTTCCGCAAGGTTTTAGATGAAGTAGGCAAGGAGCCTTTTAGAGAGATTACCCGCAGTTCGGTGACGGTTAAAGAAAAGATAGGCGAACTGCTCAGTTTAATTCGCCAGAGGAAGGAGTTTGCTTTTAGCGAGTTGTTCAGGAATGTGGCCTCCAGATTAGAGGCGATAGTCAGTTTCCTTGCGGTATTGGAGTTGATAAAACAAAGAAAGATTTTCGCCAGACAGAGCAAGCTCTTCGGAGAAATAAGAATTTTAAGACGGGACTAATGGAGTCAGCTGAAACTAAAAATATAATTGAAGCATTGCTGTTTGCCTCAAGTAAACCCCTGTCCATCCGGCAGATTAAAGAGGTGCTGGATAAAACGGATGTGCAGATTATCCGGCAGGCGGTGGTTAAACTCCAGGAGGAATATAAAGGAGATGGACGTAATTTTCAAATTATTGAAGTAGGCGGCGGGTTTCGGATTACCACTTTGCCCAGGTTTGCCCCGTGGCTGAAAAAACTTTTTTCCGCCCAGAAGAAAAATATAATCAGCCGGCAGGCCTTAGAGACCCTGGCGATTATCGCTTATAAACAGCCGATTACCCGGGCAGAAATCGAGGCGGTTCGCGGTGTCAATGCCGACGGGGTAACACATAGTTTGCTGGAGAAAAGATTAATTCAGGTAGTCGGCCGCAAGCCCGTTCCGGGTCGTCCCTTGATTTACCGCACCACCAACCGTTTTTTGGATAGTTTTGGCCTTAAGGCCTTAGCGGATCTTCCTGAAATTGAGGAATTGAAGGAGGTAGAAGAAGATGTCATTAGAAGATTTGCGTCAAAAAATCGACAAGATTGATGCCGGAATTATTCAGCTGATTAACGAAAGAGCCAGAATGGTTATTGAAATCGGCAGCTTGAAAAAGCGCCAGGGTAAGGATATTTATGTTCCGGAACGCGAGCAGAGTGTCTACCGGAAATTAATAAAAAAGAACAAAGGCCCGATGTCTTCGCCGGCCCTCAAATCTATTTATAAAGAGATTATGGCTAATTCTCTGGCCTTAGAGAAGCCTTTATCTATTTCTTATCTCGGCCCCCAGGCGACGTTTACCCATATGGCGGCCAGGGAGAAATTCGGCGTCCAATCTAAATACATTCCGGCACGCAGTATCAAGGACTGTTTTGCCGAAGTTACTAAAGGCCGGGCCGATTATGCCGTCGTTCCGATTGAAAATTCCACCGAAGGTGCGGTTAATCATACCCTGGATATGTTTGTTGATTCGGATTTAGTCGTCTGCGCGGAGATTTTCCTGGATGTTTCCCATTATCTGCTCAGCAATACCCCGACAGGAAAAATTCGGAAGATTTACTCTAACCGTCAGGCGATTGCCCAGTGCCGGAATTGGCTGGAGGATAATCTCCCCAATGCAAAACTTGTTGAGGCAGCCAGCACCTCCGAAGGGGCCAGGAAATCCCGCCGGGAAAAAGATGCTGCCGCCATTGCCAGTAAGTTAGCGTCTTTAATTTATGATTTAAATATTGCCGCCGAGAAAATTGAGGATGTGGCGGGTAATGTTACCCGTTTCCTGGTTATCGGGAAAACTCTGGCTAAATCCACCGGAAGGGATAGGACCTCATTAATGTTTTCAATTAAAGACCGTCCGGGCGCGCTTTACCGAATGCTTAAACCCTTTGCTTTGAATAAGATTAATTTAACCAAAATTGAATCCCGGCCTTCCCGGAAAAAGGCATGGGATTATATATTCTTTGTTGATTTAGACGGACACCTGATGGATGTTAGGGTAAAAAAAGCGCTTAAAGAATTAGAACGGGAGTGCCGATATTTAAAAATTTTAGGTTCATACCCGAGAAATTAAATGATTTAAGAGAAAAAGATGGCCAATAAAAAGAATTTGGATGACATAGAGCCGTATCGAGCCGGCAAGCCGATTGAAGAAGTAAAAAGAGAGATGGCGCTGGAAGAGGTTGTGAAAATGGCCTCTAATGAAAATCCCCTCGGCCCCTCGCCTAAAGCCCTGGCGGCGGTTAGAAAAAATCTCGGTGAAATCAATCACTATCCGGACGGGAATTGCTTTTATTTAAAAAGTGCGCTTGAAAAAAAATGGGATTTGGATAAGGATTGTTTTGTGATTGGGAACGGCTCCGATGAAATCGTTATGCTGATGGCGGCCACATTTTTGGATGAAGGGGATGAGGCGATAATCGGCTGGCCGTCTTTTGTTATCTACCCTTTGGTAATTAAAAAATTCGGGGGACAGGTTGTCCTGGTTAAACTTAAAGATTTCCGTTATGACCTTTCCGCCATGGCGAAAGCGTTAACAAAAAACACTAAATTAATTTTTATCGCTAATCCGAACAATCCAACCGGAACGATAATTACCCGGGATGAAATGAATAAATTTCTGCAGGAAATTCCGCAGTCAGTGCTGGTTGTTTTTGACGAAGCCTATGCCGAACTTGTCGATTCCCCGTCTTATCCGGAGACGATAAATTTAATTAAAGAAAGGCCGAATCTTGTGATGCTGAGAAGTTTTTCTAAGGCCTATGGGTTAGCCGGTCTTCGAATCGGCTACGGGGCCGGTTCAAAAGAAATTATCGGCTACCTTAATAAAATGCGTGAACCGTTTAACGTAAACAAATTAGCCCAGATGGCAGCGGCGGCCGCTTTAGAGGATGCGGAATTTTTAGCTAAGACAAAAAAGCTGATTCAAACCGGACGCAAATATTTATACCGGGCTCTCCGAAAAAGAGGCATAAATTGCATTCCTACCGAGGCAAATTTCATTTTAATGGAAATGCCGCTGAGTGGTGAAGAAGTTTTTGAAAGAATGCTCAAGAAGGGCATTATTGTCCGTCCGCTTAAAGAATATCATCTGGAAAATTATATTCGGCTGACGATTGGAAAGCCAAACCACAACCGGCAGTTTATTGAGGTTTTGGATAAAGTGCTTTTTAAAAGCAGTCCATAGAAAAAATAAGAAAGTACAGTCTATGGACTAATATGTGATTTGCACATTATTTTATGTTTGAGTTTTTTTAATCTATGGACTATGGTCTGTGGACTATGGACTAATACCAGGAGGATGAAATGATAATTGTTTTGAATCCGGAGGCGACCGAAGAGCAGATTCAACACATAAAGGAGAAATTAGAGAAGCTGGGGCTTACCCCGCATATTTCTAAAGGAGTGGAGAGGACTATTATTGGGGCCATTGGCGACGAGCGGGTTCTCCGCACCGTTCCCATGGAAGCCTTTCCCGGGGTTGAGAAAGTCATGCCGATTCTTAAACCCTTTAAGCTGGCCAGCCGGGAATTCAAAAAGGAAGGCACCAGGATAAAAGTTAAAGACATTGTTATTGGAGGAGAGAATATCGTCGTTATGGCCGGCCCCTGCGCCATAGAAAACAAACCCCTGCTTCTTGAAATTGCCCGGATGATTAAAAAAGCCGGGGCGCATATTATTCGGGGCGGGGCCTTTAAACCGCGTTCCTCACCCTATTCCTTCCAGGGTTTAGGTGAAGAAGGATTGAAATATCTGCGGGAGGTCGGAGACGAGGTGGGAATGCCGGTGATAACCGAGGTGATGGATCCGAGGGATATTGAATTGGTGGCCCGCTACTCGGATATTTTCCAGATTGGGGCGCGAAACATGCAGAATTTTACCCTGCTTAAAGAAGTGGGAGCCTGCAAAAAACCGGTTGTTTTAAAACGGGGATTGATGTCCACCATTAAAGAACTGTTGATGTCGGCTGAATATATCCTTGCCGGCGGTAATTATGAAGTAATTCTTTGCGAGCGGGGAATCCGGACTTTTGAAGAGGCGACCCGCAATACCTTTGATGTCAGTGCTTTTCCGGTAATTAAAGAATTGAGCCATCTTCCTATTATTGCCGACCCCAGCCACGCCACCGGAAAATGGGGCCTGGTTGAAGCGGTAACTTTGGCAGCGGTGGCGGCCGGGGCGGACGGCTTGTTGATTGAGGTTCATCCTTATCCGGAAGAGGCCCTTTCTGACGGAGCTCAATCATTACTGCCGGAAAAGTTTGTTAGTTTGATGAACGAAGTAAAAAAGGTGGCCGCGGCCGTAGGGAGAAAAATTTAACGTATGAAAAAGAAAGCGCCTTTATTTAATACCGTAACTATAGTTGGTGTCGGTCTGATTGGCGGTTCACTGGGGATGTCGATTAAGAAAAATAAATTGGCCAGGCGGGTTATTGGGGTTGGCCACCGCCGGTCTTCAATTCAGAAAGCGATTAAGAAAAGAGCCATTGATGAAGGAACATTGAACTTAAAATCCGGGATTAAACAGGCCGACTTAGTTATCCTGGCGACTCCGGTTGGTTTGATCATAAAATTTTTAGAAGAAAGCAAAGCTTGCCCTAAACCGGGAAGCCTGGTAATTGACGTTGGCAGCAGCAAAGAAGAAATCGTTAAAGCGGCCGAGAAAAATCTTCCCCGGGAGATTTTTTTTATCGGGTGTCATCCGATGGCCGGTTCGGAAAAAAGAGGAATAGAGATTGCCCGGGCAGATCTTTTTAAAAAGGCAGTCTGTATTATTACCCCGGGGAGGCGGGCAAACGCCGGAGCCTTAAGCAAAGTAAAGGTATTCTGGCAGCAGCTGGGTGCTAAGGTGGAAATAATTTCCCCGGCTGAACATGACCGCTTGATTGCCTTACTCAGCCATCTGCCCCATTTAATCGCTTCCAGTCTGGTATTAAAACTGGAGGAAGAAAACCGGAATAAATCCCTCTGGCTGAAATTAGCCGGCCCGGGTTTCAAGGATACCACCAGGGTTGCCGCCAGTTCGCCGCTGGTCTGGCAGGATATTTATTTTTCAAATCGGGCCAATATCATTAAGAATCTCCGGGATTTAAAGAAAATTCTGGAAAGATTAGAGAATTATCTTCAAAAAGGCCGGGAGAAAGATTTTCTTAAATTTTTAGATAAAGCGAAGCGATGGCGTTCGGCTTTATAAGAAGGAAATATGAGTGCACAGATTGTAGTGAAACCGGCCAGGGAAATCTCCGGGAAGGTCAAGCTGCCCGGGGACAAGTCAATTTCTCATCGGGCAATTTTTTTAGGATCTTTGGCCAGAGGTTTGACGGAAATAGATAATCTTTCCGCCGGGGACGACTGCCAGAGAAGCATTAAAGCCTTTCAGAATTTAGGCATCCCGATTAAAAACCCCGGTGGCGGCGATTCACTGGAAATTAACGGCCGGGGATTATCCGGGCTGGAAGAATCCAATCAAATCCTTGATTTAGGCAATTCGGGGACAACTGTCCGTCTCCTTTTGGGTGTTTTAGCCGGACAAAACTTCTGTTCGGTTCTGACCGGCGATCAATCCCTGCAGAAGCGGCCCATGGGCCGGGTAACGGCGCCCCTTGAGATGATGGGGGCAAAAATTGTCGGCCGGGAAAAAGGAAATTTACTGCCCCTGGTTATTAAGGGAGGAAAAATTAGCGCCATTGATTACCGCTCTCCGGTAGCCAGCGCCCAGGTTAAATCGGCCATACTCCTGGCCGGCCTTTATGCCGAGGGGGAGACCCGGGTGGAAGAACCGGCTAAGTCCAGAGACCATACCGAACGAATGCTCCCATTTTTTGGCGCCGAGGTGAAGGATGAAGGCCGGCGGATAGACCTCAAAGGAAGGCCTGATTTAAAAGGGAAAAAAATTTCTGTCCCCGGTGATATTTCGGTGGCCGCCTTTTTTTTAGCGGCGGCCGGGTTGATACCCTCGTCTTCATTAAAGATTGAAGAAGTAGGGCTCAATCCCACTCGACTGGGCATAATTGAAGCCCTGCAAAGGATGGGAATGAACCTGGAAGTAGAGATTATCTCGGAGGATTTTGAACCGCGGGGAAATATCACCGTAAAGAGCAGTAAGCTTAAAGGAATTACTCTCCAGGGAGAGATTATTCCGCGGCTGATTGATGAAATCCCGATCTTATTGGTGGCCGCTACCCAGGCGGAAGGCCGGACGGTTTTTGAAGGTATCGGAGAATTACGCCTTAAAGAGACCGACCGCATTCATTCCATGGTAACAAATTTAAGAAAGATGGGGGCCAGCCTGGAAGAGGAAAAAGAACGGTTAGTTGTTATCGGGCCAAGGCCGCTTAAAGGAGCGATGGTAGAAAGCTTCGGCGACCATCGCACCGCCATGTCGATGATTGTCGCCGGTTTGATTGCCCGGGGGAAGACCACGGTTTTAAATACCGGCTGCATCAGGACATCTACCCCCTCTTTCTGGAAAAAGTTAAGCGGTTTGGTTGTATTCTGAAATGAGTGGTTATCCGGTTATTGCCATTGACGGACCGAGCGCTTCCGGCAAAAGCACTTTAGCCAAAGCATTAGCCCGAAGGTTAAAGTTTGACTATCTGGATACCGGGGCGATGTATCGTGCCCTTGCCTGGAAGGTTCTGGCGGCAAAGATTAGTTTAAAAGACCGAAAGGGAATTGTCGGCCTTTGCCGGAGACAGAAAATAAAATTTATTAAAAGCGGCCGGAGATTCAGGATTTTTATTAACGGCCGGGACGTAACCGGCAAAATTCGGACCAGTGAGGTAAGCGAGGCGGCCTCGATTCTCAGCAGAATCAAAGAGGTTCGCCGGGTAATGGTCCGGACTCAACGGAAGCTGGCGGAAAAAAGAAAGGTGATTTTAGAAGGACGCGATATCGGAACGGTTGTTTTCCCTGAGGCTGATTGTAAGATTTTTCTGGATGCCTCTTTAGAAGAAAGGGCTATACGCCGGCATAAAGAATTTCTGGGAAAGGGGCGGAAATCAGGCAAGGCGAAACTAAAAAAAGACTTAATGCGCCGGGATAACCGGGACAGCCGGCGGAAGGTGGCGCCGTTGCGTAAAAGCCGGGATGCGGTTTTACTTGATTCAACCGACTTAACGATTTCCAGTATGCTCCGGGAAGCGTTGGCTATCGTGACGGAAAAAATAAACTGAATGTTTTATAGATTTTGCGTATTTATCTGCTGGGTTATAGTAAAAGTTTTTTTTCGGCTGAAGGTTTCAGGCAGGGAAAGACTTCCCCGGGAAGAAGCGGTAATGATAGTGGCCAACCATACCAGCTTCCTGGATCCGGTGGTCATTGGCGTAGCGGCCGGCCGGGTGCTGTTTTATGTAGCCCGAAAGGATTTATTTGACATCCCTGTTTTTGGCAAGCTGCTCTTAAATATCAACGTTATGCCAATTAGCCGGGGGAGATTTGAGCTTTCTGTTTTTCATAAAATTTCTAAATTGGTAAAGGGAAATAAGGCCTTTGTTATCTTCCCGGAAGGAACCCGCAGTAAGACCGGAGAGATTCAGTCGGGGAAGGCGGGTGTGGGATTAATTGCCTGGAAAACCCGGGTAAAGATTGTCCCGGCTTTTATCAAGGGCAGCTACGAAGCCTGGCCGGCCCGGGCAAAAATTTTCCACCCGGCTAAGATAGAGATAGTTTTTGGGATGCCTTTGGAGCTGAATCATTTCTATCAGCAAACGCCTTCCAGGGAGTTATACCGGAAGATGGCCGATAAAATGATGCAATCCATTAAAGCGCTGGCGAATTGAAAAGAATCATTTTAACTAAACATATTGGTTTTTGCTCCGGCGTCAGGCGGGCGGTAGAATTGGCCTTTAAAGCCGCTAAAGAGGAGAAGATTTATTCCCTCGGCCCTTTAATTCATAATCCCCAGGAGGTAAAACGCCTGGAGAAAGCCGGGGTCAAAGTAATTAACAGCCTGGGTAATCTAAAAAGAGGAACGCTGATTGTTCGTTCTCACGGCTTGCCCGAGAAAACGATTCGGGCGGCTAAAAGGCACGGCTTAAAAATTATTGACGCGACCTGCCCGCTGGTGAAGAAGGTGCAAAACATTGCCCGGCAATTGAAACGGGAAGGCTATCTGGTGGTGATGGTCGGTGACCGTTATCATCCCGAGGTTAAAGCCGTCAAGGAAAGAGCCGGCCGGAAATTTATGGTTATATCCGGCGAAAAAAAGCCGCTTATAAATTTCCCCCGGGGAAAAATCGGGATTCTTGCCCAGACGACTCAGAGCGAGGATAATTTTCTTGCGGCCGTAAGTCAATTAAAAAAGGCCGCCCAGGATATCAAGGTTTTTAATACAATATGCCGGGAGACGGCCCGGCGCCAAAAAGGGCTCCTGGATTTAGTAAGGGAGGTGAATGTTATTTTAGTCATCGGCGGATTTAACAGCGCCAATACCCGCCGGTTGGTTGAATTGAGCCGTGAAGCAAAGATGCGGACTTACTATTTAGAGAGTGTTAATGATTTAAAAAAAGTTAATCTCAAAGGAGTTAAAAAAATAGGCATTATAACCGGGGCCTCAACCCCTGACTGGATAGTTGAGGAACTGGTTAAGGAATTAAATGCGATGCCGAGAAAAAGCTAAGGAGGATAAAAAGGCATGAAAAAGTTGGAAAAATTAGGCCAAGATGAGGGAAACCTGGAAAGGGATAAACTTGCTAAAATTTATGAAGAAACCCTGAAGGGAATTATTGAAGGAGAGGTAGTTAAGGGCAGGATAGTAAAAATTTACAAAGGTGAAGTCTATGTTGATATCGGATATAAATCAGAAGGGGCCGTTAACATAAATGAATTTCCGGAGCCTCAAGCCCTGAAAGTCGGCGACGAAGTCAATGTCTATATTGAATCAAAAGAAGATGAGCATGGGAACCTCATTCTTTCCAAATTACAGGCAGACCAGTCCAAGAACTGGCAGGCGATTTTGGAAATCGCCAAAGAAGAGCGGGAGATAAACGGAAAGATTAGCCGCATGGTACGGGGTGGTTTTATGGCTGATGTTGGCATGGAGGCTTTCCTACCGGCTTCCCAGGTGGCCCTCCGGCCGGTAAAAAACCTTGCCGACTTTGTGGGTAAACAATTGAATTTTAAAATTGTTAAAATTGACCGAAAACGTAAAAATGTTGTCGTCTCGCACCGGAAATGGCTTGAAGAAAACAGAGAAAAAGGCCGAACCCAGTTATTGAAGGAAATTAAAGTCGGGGAAACCAGAAAGGGCCGGGTTAAGAATTTGACGGATTTTGGGGCTTTTATCGACCTGGGAGGAATGGACGGATTGCTTCATATTACGGATATTACCTGGGGAAGGATTTCCCATCCTTCTGAAGTTCTGGCGGTAGGCGAGGATGTAGAAGTGGTAATTTTAGATTTGGATTTGGAGAGAAACCGGGTTTCCTTAGGGTTAAAACAGAAAACACCTAATCCCTGGGACGCCATCGGGCAGAAATATCCTCCGGGAACTAAAATAAAAGGCAAGGTGGTAAATCTGGTTGATTACGGCGCTTTTGTCGAATTAGAAGAAGGAGTGGAAGGTCTAATTCATATTTCAGAAATGTCATGGACAGAGAGGATAGAACATCCTTCTAAAATTATGAATGTCGGAGAAATTGTTGAGGCAGCAGTAATTAACCTGGATAAAGGGAGCAGAAAAATTTCTTTGAGCATTAAGCAGTTAGAAGCCGACCCCTGGGTGGTAGCCAAGGAAAAATATCAGCCGCAAACAAAGGTTAAAGGCACGGTTAAAAATATCGTGGATTATGGCGCCTTTGTGGAGTTAGACGAAGGAATAACCGGTTTGATCCATATTACCGACCTCTCCTGGGGGAGAGTAGCCCACCCCAAAGATGTTTTGAATAAAGACGAAGAAATAGAGGTAATGATTCTAGAGGTTAATGTGGAGAACAAGCGTATTTCCCTGGGTCTCAAGCAGTTAACGCCGAATCCCTGGGAGAAAATCTCAGAAAGAATACAAATTGGCGATAATGTTTCCGGCCAGGTAAAAAAAACCTCCAGCTTCGGCATTTATGTTGAATTGGAAAAAGATCTGGAGGGTTTTGTTCCCAGTGAAGAACTGGCGCCTGAAGGGGAGAAAAAATCTGCTTCGGATTTTGAGATTGGCGAGGAAATAACGGCTAATGTTATTGAATTAATTCCGGAGAAAAAAGAAATAAAGTTAAGTATCAAAAAGTACTTGGGGATCCCCAAATAAGTTCTTTCTTGTTCCTTTTATAACTTCGTCCCCGGCAGTTGCAGTTTAAGACAGGCTCTGTTTCTTTAACAAAAGGGGCGTTAATTTTTTCCAAACAATAATCCTGGGCGAGGAGACCGGTATAAGGGTCAATTTGGGCGAAAACAATATCTTCTGGTTTGGGGAAAGGTTCAGGCGGCACGTTTTCCAGCGCTTCTTCCATAAATACTGCCCATATCGGGGCGGCCACGCGGCCGCCTGTTTGTTTTTCACCAAGAGATAGACGATTGTCATAG
Organism: Candidatus Ratteibacteria bacterium; assembly: GCA_034717985.1. Lineage (GTDB taxonomy): Bacteria > CAZDME01 > JAYEMH01 > JAYEMH01 > JAYEMH01 > JAYEMH01. The sequence goes on along the minus strand of JAYEMH010000048.1, from coordinate 7,993 downwards.
CCGGTATAAACCGCTGCCACCAAATCCGGAGTATATCCGGCAAACCAGGCTTCGGTGTAATCATTAGTCGTTCCGGTTTTTCCGGCGGCCGGCCGGCCAATGCGCGCCCGTGTTCCCGTTCCCCGTAAAATCACCCCTTCAAGCATTTTTGTAACAATGTAGGCGGTATTTTCTTTAATAACTTCCTTTTCTTGAGGCAGGTTTTCCTCTAAGAGATTCCCGCTGTTATCCAATATGGTGGTGATAGCAATGGGTTTGGTGCGGATGCCGTGATTGGCTAAAACGGAATAACCGCTGGCCAGCTCCAGGACGGTTAATTCTGAAGTGCCCAGGGCAAGGGAATAGTGAGCCCCCAGTTTACCGGGAATATTCATCATTTTTTCCGCACAGGATACCACGCTGTCCACGCCGGTTTTATTAAGCAGTTTAATGGTAGCCACATTTCGGGAGCGTTCCAGCGCCTTCATCAGGGTAGTCGGACCAAAAAATTCTTTTTCGTAGTTTTCCGGAGCCCAATAGCGCTTTTTTAGCGCTTTGAATTGTTCCTCCTTTTCTTCTTCGGTCAGTTCGACATTTAACTCGATATTTTCCGTTTCCAACGCCATAAATTCTTTGAATTTTTCCAGTTGTCTGCCGGGTTGTATCTCATAAAGCCTGTTTTCTTCAAAGTCGTAAATTAGCGGGGCGTCATCAATAACATCAGAGGTGCGCCATCCGCGGTCAATGGCGGTGGTGTAGACAAAAGGCTTGAAGGCCGAACCTGGTTGGCGGCGGGCTTGAACGGCGCGGTTAAAAGATGATTCTTTAAAATCCCGTCCTCCCACCATTACCTTGATGTAACCCGTCCGGGGGGTCATTGCCACCAGAGCGCCCTGCAGTTTTGGAGTTTCCTCCGGTTCATCGGTTTTTTCGCTTTCGGCTTCCGCGACTTTTTCTTCATCTTCCTCCGGATCATCGATCGGAGGACGATTTTTATCAAAATATTCCAGCCCTTCTATTAAGGCTTTTTCGGCAATTTCTTGAAGCCGGGGGTCCAGGGTGGTATAAACCTTCAGCCCTCCGCGATAAAGTAAATTTTCTCCGTAGTTGGCGACGATATATCGGCGCACATATTCAACGAAATAAGGAGCTTTGTGATAAGCGCTGGGGCGCGAGGCTTTAAATTCTATCGGGTATGCCCTGGCCGCCTGTTTTTCTTCCCGGCTGATAAATCCGGCTTTCAGCATTCTATTTAAAACGTAGTTTCTTCGGTCAAGGGCTCTTTTTTGATGCCGGAAAGGCGAATAAAAACCCGGTGCCCGGGGCAGCCCGGCCAGAAATGCCGATTCCGACAGATTGATTTCCTCCAGCGGTTTACTGAAATAATTCCAACTGGCTGCTGCTGCTCCATAGGCTCCCCGCCCTAAATAAATTTGATTCAAATAAAGTTCCAGGATTTCGTCTTTGGAGTATTTTTTTTCTATTTGAAGGGATAAAACGGCTTCTCTAATTTTTCTCTCCAGGGTGCGTTCCCGGGTTAAAAAGAGATTGCGGGCCAGTTGTTGGGTAATAGTGCTTCCGCCTTGAACCGTTCCGCCGGCTAAGATGTTTGCCTTTAAGGCCCGGAGGATGCCTCGGAAATCAATTCCCCAATGCTTGGAAAAATTGCCGTCTTCGGTTACAACGACGGCTTTCTTCAGATATAGCGGCATTTCCGCTAAGGAGGCAAGAATGCGTTTTTCGGCAAAAAATTCGGCGATAACCTCGCCGTTCTCGGCATAAATTTTGGTAATTAAACTGGGTTGATATTTCTCCAGGGCCCGCACTGCCGGAGATTCCTGGAGAAGAAAGTTAATAATGCCTAATTCAATTCCCCATGTAAGCGCCAGAATAATGCCAAAAAGATATAATGGCAGGAGTTTTTTGTTAAGCATATTGTTTTATTCAATAATTGGAAAGCGCTGAATTTTCATTGGCAATTGTTATTATTATCTTATCCTACCTGTTGGTATGATGAAGATGCTGTTGGGGATTATCGGGAAGATTAAGAGTATCAAGCTACATATTTCGTTTCTTTTGGAGAAACACATCTTAAATATATTTTTCGCTCTTTCAAGAATTTCTCAGATTCTTCTCTGATCTTTTTTACTCTTTGAACAGAACTTAACTTTCTTTCTTCATTATAAATTTTCTCCATTATCTTGTGGATTTCATCTAAGCTTTTCATATTTCTGTCACCTCCTCTGGAGAACATATTTCGATTCCAGAATACCCCAGTAGTTTATTTAAACCATTAACCATAACCCGTGTTTTTAATTTTACGATGTGTTCAAAATTCCAACTAATAATTACCTCTATCCCATTAACTACCGCGGCAGCTATATGAAGTGCATCCCCTCGATATTTTTCAGGGATTATTCCTTCTTTGATATAAGAATTTGCTAATTTTTCTATTTCAGAGTTTATCCTAAGCAAAAAGGGGGCAGTTTTCTTTAATAAGTACTCCAGTTGAAGTCTTTTTGACTCTGGTGCTCTGCTTATTTCTCTTACCACTTCATCTGAAATATAGATGCCTTCAGCGATTGACGGCAAATCCTTAAAAAGTTTTTCAGTAAGTTTCTTTTTCTCTAAATCTTCTTTCTCAAACACAAAATTAAATATGGTTGTATCAAGATAATATTTTATCTTTTTCAAGACACTTCACTCCCTTCAATTTTTTATTTTCGCCATTGTGCCAGAGATGCATTTTATAGCAATTTTGATAATACCACAAATAGAAATTGATAACAAGATTTTTTTGCTTTTGCTAACTCTTATATGCTATACTTACTATAACTCTAGATAAAGGCTAACTTATGGTAACATAGGGACGCCCTGCACCACGTTGGGTGCAGGGAAAGCAAAACTACAGGTCCTTGCTGAAAGCAACCCTGAGCGTAGTCGAAGGGTGAATTTAAAAGGATGGCTGAGTTGCCTAGAAATAGGTGATTCAGCCTGTTTATTTTTCTGACAGGATTTACAGGATTTAAAAAGAATCAAAAAATATGTAGGGGACGGGCCCGCCCGTCCCTCTAATAGAAAAACAAAAAAATAAGGAAAAAAGGGAAAGAAAAAAGAAATAAAAATAACCACAGATGGATTAAAAAGCGTAGATTACACTGATTTATGGGTAGGCTGTATATGGAAAAAATAAAACGCGATATACCCCGAGAAAATCGAAAATTTTCCGGGACTCAGTCCTCGGAATTTCTTCGAAATTCCAGAAGGCGAAATACGATATACGATATACGGAATAAACTGCTCCTGAAGGCAACGGCTTTGGTTGTTATAGCAGCATTTCTGATGACTACTGTGTTTAGAGAATTAGCCTGGGCGTTTCCTTCAGAACCCGATTCTTCTTTGCGTGCCACGGCTGTCCGTAAAGAATGGGTGGCTGGGGAATTAGAGAAAGAATTGCAGGAATATCCAGAGGCAAGACTTTCTCGGCTGGACAGTTTTGAGTCCTCGGGAGGGATTAAAGGTAAGGAATCTGCTCAAATAGAACCTGAATTATTAGAAAAGATAAATAGATTTGAAGAAAGGAAAAGGCGAAAATTTCAAACGGAAGAAGCTGAAAGCGAATTAAAGCAGAAAGAACTTGAGGCTTTTGTTGAAAGAAGAAAGAAACAGCTTGGCATAGAGCAAGTGGATATCAAGACAGAATTGATAAAATTATCTCCTACTCGGCGAGGGCAAGTCTTTGGGGACATAAAAATCAATAAGGCGAAAATACAGATAAACAGACGATTGTCCATGGTAGAATCGAAAAGAACCATTAGCCATGAATTAGGACATATAAAGTTTAAGATTGAACATCCTTTTGTTGTCCCCTTTTCTCTTGCTTAATTTCAAAGATTGTGTTATTTTCTTTTTATATTATACCGCATTTTAAAAAGTATTCGGTTTTTCAGGAGATTAAAATGGATAACAAAAAGGGTAACAGAGTTGATAATCAACTGACACTGATAAAAAGAGGGGCGGCCGAACTAATTCCGGAAAAGGAATTAAAAAGCAAGCTCCGGGAAGCAGAACGGCAGAAAAAAAACCTGAAGATAAAATTCGGAGCTGACCCCACCGCTGCCGATTTGCATCTGGGGCATCTGGTTATTTTACGCAAGCTCAGGCAATTCCAGGATTTAGGTCACCGGGTTATTTTTATTATCGGCGATTTTACCGCCTTGATCGGCGACCCCAGCGGCAAGACCGAAACCCGTCCGAATCTATCTCCCGAGGAGATAAAAAAGAACGCCGCTACCTACCAGAAGCAGATATTCAAAGTGCTCAACCCGGATAAAACAGAGGTGATTTTTAACAGCCGCTGGTTAGGAAAGATGGATATCAGCGATTTCCTGAGACTTAGCTCTCATTACACGGTGGCGCGGATGTTAGAACGGGACGATTTCTTTAAACGCTATAAGGATAAAAAGCCGATTACTATTCGCGAATTTCTCTATCCCCTTCTGCAGGGATACGATTCCGTGGAGCTTCAGGCTGACGTGGAGATTGGCGGGGTTGACCAGAAGTTTAATTTGTTAGTCGGCCGGGAACTTCAGCGGGAATTTAATCAGCCACCCCAGGTGGTTCTCACTTTACCGCTTCTTGAGGGAACTGACGGGGTAAGAAAAATGAGTAAATCGTATGGGAATTATATTGGCATAGATGAGCCGGCCGAGGCGATGTATGGAAAAATTATGTCCATTCCTGATTCATTGATGATTAAATATTTTGAACTGTTAACTGATATCGAGCCGCCGATTATCAAGAAAGTTAAGAGGGAGATTTCTAAAGGAACCCTGCATCCCCGAGAGGCCAAGGAGCGTCTGGCCGTAGAAATTGTCGGAACCTTTTATCCCGAAGAGGAAGTAGAAGAAGCTGCCCAGGAATTCAAAAGAATCTATGTGGACAAGAGTCTTCCGAGCAGGGTTAAGGTTATAAAAAAGCTTCCCGCTTCATTAAAGAAAGAGATAAAGGGAAATAGTGTCTGGTTGGTCAGGTTTCTTACTCAGACCGGTCTGGTTTCCAGCGGGAAGAAAGCCCGCGCCTTAATCACTCAGGGTGGTATAAAGATTGATGAGGAAGTAATTAAAACTATTGATTATCACCTTGATCTTTCCCGGGACCACGTAATTAAAGTTGGTAAACATATTTTTAGAAAGATTTCAGCTCAATAAAATTCGCCGGCCGAGGTTTTATGAAAAAGGAAATGAAGAAATGACTATCTGCTGGGACCGGGAGACGGCCGTAAGCGTTGAGGAAATGCAGGCCTTTGACCGCTGGGCAGTTAAGATGGGATTGTCTCCTTTGGTTTTAATGGAAAATGCCGGGCGGGCAGTTGCCCTGGCCGCCGGTGGGATTCTTCCCCCGGGGGAAAAAGCCCGGGTGGCTATTTTTGCCGGCTCGGGAAACAACGGAGGCGATGGATTTGTCGCCGGGCGCTATTTACGCAACCGGGGAATAAAAACCGATATATTTCTTCTCTCTCCGGAAGCGTATTTAAAAAATGAAGCCCGGACTAATTTTGGGATTTTAACGAATCTTAAAATAAGCTGCCACCGGTTGGAAAACCAATCTGTCCGGCAGAAAGTTTTAAAGAATCTGAAGGATTATGATTTAATAATTGATGCGCTTCTGGGCACCGGATTCAAGAAACCGATTAAAGGGAATCTTTTAGCCGTAATTAAAGCTATAAATCAAGCCGGGCGCCCGGTAATTGCCGTGGATATTCCCAGCGGGATGGATGGAAATACCGGGGAGGTTTTTCCTCTGGCCGTTAAGGCAGGAGAGACGATAACCATGGCGGCGGCCAAAAAAGGTTTTCTTAACCCGGCGGCCAGGGATTACCTGGGCGAGGTTAAAATAGCTGATTTGGGGATCGCTTTTAGAAGGGCGGGTGGTTAAAATGAGTTTAGTGAAGATTCTTGAAGATACCGCTTATAAATATCCTCGCCGGACGGCGATTGTACTGGGAGAGCGCAAAATTACCTATCAAAAATTAATAGAAGAAATCCTCCGGGTCAGCTCCAACTTGATATCGCTGGGATTAAAGCCGCAGGAAAAAGTGGGTCTGCTTCTTCAAAATTCGCCTGAATTTGCAATCAGCTATTTTGCCGTTTTAAAAGCCGGTGGAGTAGTTATTCCCATTAATAACTTTTTGCAGGTTGATGAGATAAGGTTTATTTTAGAGGACTGCCGGGCGGTGATGCTTATCTCGGAGCTTTCCCATAAGGATAAAATTTCAGTTTTACGCTTAAGGCTTGACTGTCTCCATCAGGTAATTCTCGCAGACGGAGAAGGCGGGGATTTTCTTTCTTTTTCTCAATTTCAAAAGACCGTACCAAGTAAGTGGCCGGTTTTGGATATTGACGCTGTAGCGGTAATTCTCTATACCTCGGGAACCACCGGTCATCCCAAAGGGGCGATGCTCAGCCATCATAATTTAATCGCTAATGTCCGCTCCTGCAGTCAAGCCGTTAATCTAAGGAGCGGGAATTGTTTTCTCTGTTTTCTCCCGATGTTTCATTCTTTTAGTTTTACCACCTCGGTTCTAATGCCTCTTTTTACCGGGGGAAAGATTGTTGTTTTTGCCAAAATGCGGCCCTTTGGCGAAGTGATTAAAGGAATAATTCGCCGCCGGGTGAATATTCTGGTAGGTGTTCCTTCCCTGTTTCAGATTTTGGCGGATTTGAAATTGCCCTGGTTTTTCAGATTGCCTTTTTTTTCTTTTTTAATTCCGATTAAGCTGGCCATCTCCGGAGCCGATAAACTTCCGGTAGATGTGTTAGAGGCTTTCAATAAAAAATTCAAATTTCCGCTTTTAGAGGGATACGGCCTGACTGAGGCTTCTCCGGTAGTTTCGGTTAATCCGCGGGATAAGAAAAGAAAAGCCGGCTCAGTCGGTTTACCGCTTCCAGGGATACAGGTAAAAGTTGTCGATCAATCGGGCAAGACCTTACCGGCCAACCAAATTGGCGAATTAATTGTCAAAGGGCCAAACGTGATGAAGGGATACCTGAATCGCCCGGAAGAAACCAGGCATAATTTAAAAGAAGGCTGGCTTTCGACGGGAGATATCGCCCGGATTGATGAAGAGGGATATATCTATATCGTTGACCGCAAAAAGGATTTAATCATTCATCATGGCCTGAATATTTATCCCCGCGAGGTGGAAAATGTTCTCTATCGTATTCCGCAAATTAGCGAGGCGGCGGTTATCGGCGTAAAAGAGGAACGACGAGGGGAGATAGCGGTGGCGGTGGTGGTTTTGAAGCCGGATGAAAAGATAACAGAAAAGGAGATTATCAGTTTCACCCGGCAGCAATTGGCGCCTTATAAAATTCCCCGGCAGGTAATTTTTAAAGAGGCTCTACCCAAGACAGCCACGGGGAAAATCGCTAAAAGAGTCCTGAAATTAGAACTAAATGAGATTTCTGAAAAAACCAGAGGTCTCTGAGGCTTTTTTTCAGAGGCCTCCTAAATAGGGATTGACAAACTATTTTCGCTGTGATAAAATTAGACGAATATGTACAGATTAGGGAGGTGTGAAAAATGGGAAAGTTTTTAAGTATTATCGGTGGGTTGGTGTTTTCCGTGGCAGGTGTTATCCTATTGCTTGCCTGGTGGCCGCTTTTTGTAAAAGCTTTGATGGCCACTGTCCCGGCGATTTTTATAATTGGCGGGTTGGTAGCTTTAGTCGGGGGAATTAATGAGGTAAAAGAATCTGCCGGGCAGAAAAAAGAAGAGCCGGCAAAAGAAGAGGCTCCCAAAGCATAAATATTTAAGCAAATAACTTTTGCCCTTGTCGTGGAAACAGTTGGTTAACGGCAAGGGCGTTTTTTTTGTGTAAAAAGTTGTTAGCTAAATTTTAAAAGTGCACAGTTTAAGAATTAAAAGTGCACAAGCTTTAAGTCCTTAGTTTTAGCTCTTTGGATACCCGTAAGTTTATTGTTGTGCCATATCCTTATCTCAGATAATCCGC
>JAYEMH010000047.1:16134-22710 GCA_034717985.1 Candidatus Ratteibacteria bacterium | reverse complement strand
TCAAAATTAAAAACCGAAGGTTCCTTTAATAAAAGCTTTTGTGTGTTCGTATCACAAATCTCTATCGGGGTAAAAGAAGAGATAGAAATCCGCCTGACTCCTTCTAAAACTTTAATACGAACATAATCCTCCCCCCCGGCCAAAGCAGAAAAACTTAGAAAAACTGATATTAAAACAAGAATTATGACTTTTTTCATCTTTTATGAATAGCTGGCTGCTTTTCTTTTCGCCCTTTGTTTCTTCCTTGTTTCTTCAGCCTCTTTTATGCTGGCTTTACAGCCGCAATACCGCTGGTGATATAAACCAAGCTCAGAGGCCTCTTTCTTGTAGCGGTAAAAAAAAGGGCGGAAATCCTCATAATAAAAATTCACGCCGAATTGCAGACCAATATCTTCGGCTAAATCTCTTATGGCAAAATGTTTTTGATAAGGGCTGACTAAAAGGGTGGTGGTAAAAAAATCAAAACTTAATCTTTCTGCCGTTTGAACCGTTCTGGTTAAACGTTCTTCATAACAACCCGGACAGCGCCTCTCGGAAGAAAAATTAGAATCTGACCGCGGCGCCCAGCAATCATCATAGATTATCGCCATGTCTTTTTTCTCTTTGTATTGCCTGAGGGCTTCCCGCCTTTCTTCATATTCCTTTTCCGGCCAGATGTTGGGATTATACCAGAAGCCGGTAATCAGAAAATCCCTTTTCTCTAAAATTTTTATGACTGGAATAGCGCAGGGAGCACAGCAAATATGAAGGAGCATTTTAGGCTTAATCATAAAAGTTCCTGCTGGGCCTCTGACTCCTTAATATGATGCAAATGGTCGTAGGCAAACTGGGTAGCTAACCGGCCATTGGAAGTGCGTTTGATAAATCCTTCTTGTATAAGATAGGGTTCATATATTTCTTCAATGGTAGAACTTTCTTCTCCGACCGCAACGGCAATAGTATTTAAACCGACCGGCCCTCCTTTAAACTTTGTTATAATTACCCCTAAGATTTTCTTGTCCATTTCATCCAGTCCCCGTTCATCCACTTCAAGCATTTTTAATCCGAAATCAACAATAGGCTTATCAACCACACCCTTTCCTTTAATCTGGGCATAATCCCGAATTCTTCTCAGCAATCGATTGGCAATGCGCGGCGTGCCGCGAGAGCGGCGGGAAATTTCCAGACATCCATTTTCTTCTGTGGGTATCTTCAAAATTCTGGCTGAGCGTAAAATAATTTCATAAATTTTTTCCTGACTGTAGAAACCAAGACGATTCACCACCCCGAACCGGGAACGAAGGGGAGAGGTAAGCGCCCCGGCTCGGGTTGTCGCCCCGATTAAGGTAAAAGGCGCTATTTGTAATTTTATCGAACGTGCCTGCGGTCCCTTATCAATCATAATATCCAGGCTAAAATTCTCCATGGCCGAATAAAGGTATTCTTCTATCGGACGGCTGAGGCGATGGATTTCATCAATAAAAAGGACATCTTTCTCCTCCAAATTCGTGAGAAGGCCGGCTAAATCCCCTGCTCTTTCAATCGCCGGGCCGGAGGTGGCTTTAACTCCCACTCCCATCTCGTTGGCAATGATATAGGCCAGGGTTGTTTTCCCCAGGCCAGGCGGACCGTAAAGAAGAACGTGGTCGAGGGCTTCCTGCCGCTGGGCCGCGGCGGCGATAAAAATAGAAAGATTATCTTTAATTTTGGACTGCCCGATGAACTCCTTCAAACTTTTGGGACGAAGAGTGATATCGAATTCACGATCCTCGTCATGCAAATCAGGGGCAGTTACTCTATCTGCCATTATCTATTCCTATATTTTCTTAAGGGTTTCACGAATTAACAAATCTAAACTGTCAATTGATTGATGCTTCAGGCTTTCAACCGCTTTTTGAGCCGCCGCTCTTTTGTACCCTAATGAAACCAGAGCCTGGATAGCATCCTTCTCCAGACTTGACCTTGAGGGTTCGCTTCCTTTAATGCCGGCTTTATCTTCAATAAGCGAATAGAGATTCTGAATGCGCTCACGAAGCTCAAAAATAAGCCTCTGGGCAATTTTTCTGCCCACCCCGGGGATGAACGTTAAGCTGGAAGCATCCTGGCCGTCAACTATCCTGACCATATCTTCTAACGACAGGCTGGATAAAACGGCTAAAGCCAATCGGGGCCCGATACCGGAAATAGAAATAAGCAGATTAAAAAGCTCTTTTTCTTTTAAAGTAGCAAAGCCGTAAATTTCCCAGAGATTTTCCCGGATGTAAAGGGAGGTGAGAATTTTCACCTGACTGCCCGGATGGCCAAGTTTTTCAAAGGTGGAAATTGGAATATTTGCTCTAAAGCCAATCCCATTAATTTCTATAAGGCAGGAAGTCGGCAGTTTCTCTTTAAGGAAGCCTTCAAGATAATCAATCATTCTTTAATTTTTTGCCGGGATAGCGAATGGAAATAACACAGAGCTACGGCTAAGGCGTCGGCCGCATCATCCGGTCTGGGAATTTCTTTTAAATCAGAAAGAAGGTGTTTAAGCATATACTGCACTTGAGATTTGGAAGCCCGGCCTCTTCCGACGACAGAAAGCTTAACCTCAAGAGGAGTAAATTCTTTTATCTCCAGCCCGTTAACGGCGGCGGCCAGGGTGGTAACGCCTCGAGCCTCGCCTATTTTCAAGGCGGTCTTTGCGTTTTTGGCAAAAAAAAGCTCTTCTAAAACGGCCACCTCGGGTTTAAATTTATTTATAATCCTTCCTACTTCCCGGTAGATAATTTGCAGCCGCCAGGCATAGCTTTCAGTTGGCCGGGTCATTATACAGCCATAGTTAACAACCTTTGTTTTTTGCTTCGCCGCTTCAATTATGCCGTATCCTGTTCTAGCTAAACCCGGATCCAAGCCTAAAATTCTCATTTATCCGTATACCGTATGCTGTATTTCGTATTTCGTTAAAGAAGTTTTGACAGATTAATTATCATTCTTGTAATATGATTCAGCTTTTCCAATAACTTATCATAGGTTGATTCAGTCAAATATTCAAGTCTTAACGAAATTTCAATCTGTGTTTCAAGTTCAGCACAAGAACCTAAAGTAATATTCAAAAACTGTTTATACTCCTTGTTATGCCTTCTGGCAAAACCTTCAGCTACATTTAAAGGGATAGATATACTGCATCGTCTCATTTGTGCTGTTAATCCATAATGTTCATCTTTAGGGAAAGTCTTTGTTATCTTATAGATATCTTCTACAATCTCTATCCCTTTTTGCCAAATATTTAAATCCCTAAAATTTTTAATTTTCTTCCCCATCTTTTTCCTTTACGATATACCAAATACGCTATACGAAATACGGTTTTATGTTTTTTCTAATTTTTCTAAAATCTCGTCAGAAATGTCAAAGTTAGCGTAGACATTTTGCACATCATCATGTTCTTCTAAAGCATCGATGAATTTTAAAATCTGTTCCGCTTCTTTCTCTTTCAGTTTAACCGTGCTATGCGGATCCATGGTAATATCCGCTAAGCTGCAGGCAATCTTTTTATCATCAAATTTGGCTTTTACCTTTTCAAAATTCTGCGGCAGGGTAGTCACTTCATAGCTGTCTTCGGTTGTCCTCACATCTTCGGCTCCGGATTCAAGAGCAATTTCAATTAATGTCTCCTCGGGAACAGAGCCTTTGGGAATGGCGATAATGCCCTTTTTATGAAACATCCAGGCGACACAACCCGTTGCCCCCAGGTTTGCCCCTGCCTTGCTGAAAATATGACGAATTTCTGTGGTCGTCCGATTCTTGCTATCAGTAAGCACCTCTACCATAATGGCTGCTTTACCCGGCCCATAGCCTTCATAGATCAATTCCTCGTAAGAAACACCGGGCAATTCTCCTGTCCCGCGTTTAACCGCCCGTTCAATATTATCACTGGGCATATTGGCCGCTTTAGCCCGGCTAACCGCCACCCGAAGGCGGGCATTGGTCTCGATATCTCTCCCCCCCTGACGAGCAGAAACGGTGATTTCTTTGATTAATTTAGAAAAAAGCTTTCCTCTTCGGGCATCAGTAGCCGCCTTCTTATGTTTAATACTGGCCCATTTTGAATGTCCGGACATTTGTTTTTACTCCTTTTTTTCTCTTTTCTTTTGATAGACGGCAATTTTTTCCTGAGTCACCCGGGCAGGAACTTCTTCGTAACGAGAAAAATCCATCGAGTAAATACCCGTTCCCTGGGTAAGAGATTTTAAATCGGCCGCATACTTGTACATCTCTGCCAGAGGCACATGGGCCTTTATTGTCTCTACCCCGCTCTCTATTTCCACTCCCATAATTTTTCCCCGGCGGCTGCTCAAATCCCCGGTAATGTCCCCCAGGTATTTTTCATCAGCGCTTACCCTCACTTCCATTATTGGCTCCAAGAGCATCAGGCCGGCTTCGGTTACTCCTTTTTTCAAGGCCATAGAACCGGCAATCTGAAAAGCCATATCAGAGGAATCAACCGGATGGTAAGAGCCGTCATAAATGGTCACCTTGAGATTAACCAGGGGATATCCGGCCAGCACCCCTTCTTTCATTGCTCCTCGAACGCCTTTTTCAACCGCCGGAACATATTTGGAAGGAACAGACCCGCCAAAAATCTTGTTTACAAATTCAAATTCTCCGCCTTGAGGCAAAGATTCAACTTCAAGCCAGACATCACCGTATTGTCCCCGGCCGCCCGTTTGCCGCTTATATTTACCCTGAACCTTGGCTTTACGTTTGATTGTCTCCCGATAGGCAATTTTCGGCCGTTCTAAATTAACTTCTACCCCGTATCTCCTCTTAACTTCCTGTACGATAACCTCTAAATGGAATTCACCCAGTCCTTCAATAATTGTCTGGCTAAATTCGTGGTCAATATGATATCTAAAAGTAGGGTCTTCGGCCATCACCGTCGAGAAAGCCATCCCCATTTTCTCCTGGTCTTTCTTTTCCCTGGGAGTAACCGCCACAGAAGTAATCGGCGGCGGAAAACCTATAAATTCAAATTGCACTACATTCTTTGAAGTGCACAAAGTATCGCCGGTTTTGGTGTTTTTTAGCTTTGTCAGGGCAACGATATCACCGGCCGCCGCTTCACCAACATCCTTCCTTTGTTTCCCCAGCATAGAACAAATCTGCCCGACTTTCTCTTTTTTCTCTTTATTTGAGTTAAAAATCTCCATGCCTGATTTTAACTCTCCGGAAAAAAGCTTTACATAAGCCATCTCTCCGACATGAGATTCAAGGAACGATTTAAAAACCAGGGCGCTGAAGGATGATTGGGGATCTACAGAAATTGTCCTATCCGCCGCCGAAGGAAAAAAATTAGTTACTGCCTCGAGTAAGCAGTCTATTCCGATATTTTTTATGGCTGAACCGCTTAGAATCGGGAAAATAGCCCGTTCCTTAATACCCTTTAAAAAAGCCCGGAAAATTTTATCTTCAGCTAATTCTTTGCCCTCTAAATACGGCTCCATTAAAGCATCGTCGGTTTCTACTATGGATTCAACCAGTTTCTGTCCCAGCGTTTCGGTTTTCTCTTTAAGTTCCGGCGGCAAATCTCCACTGCCATAAACCTTTTTGCTTAATAAATTAACCACCCCGTTAAGACCTCCTCCAGAGCCTAAAGGCATGGCCATTGGCACGATATGGGAACTGAGCTGTTCCTGGCACATCTTGCATACTGCCTCAAAATCAGCATTTTCCTTATCAGCTTTATTGACAAAAAATATGACCGGGATGTTTAAATCCGCCGCAAATTTCCAGAGTTTCCTGGTATACATTTGCACCCCGGAGACACTGTCTAAAACAATGAGCAGGCTTTCCACAACCGGCAGAATCCTTCTCACTTCAGCCACAAAATCGGGGAAACCCGGGGTATCAATAAAATTAATCTTGCATCCCTGCCACTCCAGAGGAAATACCTTGGCGCAAAGGGTAGTTTTTCTGTCAACTTCTTCCGGTTCGCTATCAGCCACCGCCTTGGTTCCATCCAGTTTGCTCAAGCGGCCGATAATTTTAGCATTGTAAAGCACACTTTCAATTAAAGAGCTTTTCCCGGCTCCCCCATGGGCAACAACACCAATATTTTTGATTTTATCAGGACCAAACTTTGCCATTTTTATCCCTTTTTCTCTGCGGACTCTGTGATTAAATTCTTTCTCTTTTTATTTTGTTCCTGTGTTAACCTGTGTCTATCTGTGGTTTAATTTCTTTTTCTGTGGTTATTTTCTTTTCTTCTTGTTTTTTCTCTTGTTTCTTCTTTCTTTTCTCTTTGTCCTCTGTGGTTCATTTTTAAAATTCCGTACCGCCAAATTGTATCATATAAGAAATGGGGTGTAAAGCGATTTTTAAAAATTCATTTTTAAAAATTTATTGCCTAATGTCTGCTTTTAAGTTATACTCCATAGGAAAGGTAACCGGGATGCGAATTTTGAGACGATATTTTTTGAAAGAATGGCTGGGCAGTTTTGGGCTTTCCCTCTTAGTTTTCACCTTTGTTCTCTTAATAGGGAATCTTTTGAAATTGGCCGAGGTAATAGTCAAGGGCGCAAACCTTTTTTTAATCCTTGAATTGTTCGTTTTTCAACTTCC
>JAYEMH010000047.1:0-16034 GCA_034717985.1 Candidatus Ratteibacteria bacterium | reverse complement strand
GTTTTGGGCTTTCCCTCTTAGTTTTCACCTTTGTTCTCTTAATAGGGAATCTTTTGAAATTGGCCGAGGTAATAGTCAAGGGCGCAAACCTTTTTTTAATCCTTGAATTGTTCGTTTTTCAACTTCCTTATTGCTTCAGTTATGCTATTCCCATGTCCGTCATTGCCTCAAGTTTAATTGCCTTCGGGCGGCTTTCGGCCGATAACGAAATTTTAGCCATCCGGACAAGCGGCATCAAGCTTCACTCCGTTATTCTCCCCTTTATTTTTGTCGGGGTGTTTCTCAGCGCTTCCACTTTCACCATAAATAACAATTTCGTCCCTTATACCTATCATCAAACAAAAATTATCCTCCGCGAAATTGGCACGCGATTTCCGATTCTACCTCAATTTGACGAATCGGTAATAATAGACGAGTTTGACGATTTTAAGATTTACATCGGGCGCATAGAAAAAGACAGATTGAAAGATTTAACTATTATTTTCAAACCGCCGGAGCAGTCTGCTTCAGAAATCATCTTTTCGGCTAAAGAAGGAATGATTTGTTCTTCAGAAGATAAGGGAACCCTTTCCATAAAACTACTGGAGGGAACGATACACGAGTTGGATCGCCGGGGCAACCGGAAATATTACCGGTCGAATTTTGCCGAACAGACTATTAATTTGCCGACCGGATTTGATTTTAACCTCCAGAAAAAGTTAAAAGCAATGAGCATTGGAGAGCTGAGAGCTGTCCTTAGGGAAAACCGTAATTTAACGGAACGTTACCCGGTTTTGACGGAAATCCACCGAAAGATATCTCTCTCTTTCACCTGTGTAGTATTCTTTCTGTTTTCCATTCCGCTGGGAATTCAGACAAAAAAAGCCGCTAAATCCACCAATATCGCCCTGAGCTTCATTTTATTTGTCATCTACTATTTATTTCTGGTGGGAGGAAAAGCCCTGGGCAATAAAGGCCTGCTTCCGCCATACTTAGCTATGTGGCTGCCTAACATCCTTATGGGAGCTTTAGGCGTCTTTTTTTTATATCGTCTTGAGATAAAATAATGAAAATCATTGATCGCTATATCACTAAAAAGTTTATTAGCTGGATTTTCTTTTTTTTACTGGCCTTTACCTTTATCTATATAATTATCGATCTCTTTGAACATCTGGATGACTTTCTCACCCTGAAGGTAGCCCTTAAGATTATCCTGCAATACTATCTTCTGTTTATTCCGCCCATCTTTGTTCAGATAATCCCGGTGGCCATTCTTCTCAGCACCCTGTTTGTTCTCGGTTATATGACCCGTTTTAACGAAACGGTAGCGCTTAAAGCCTGCGGCGTAAGTCTATATCATCTCATCCTTCCGTTTATTAAGTTGGCTCTGGGGTTTTCCCTGTTGACATTTTTAGTTAACGAAACCATTGTGCCCATCAGCTTCAATAAACTGAATATAGCCAAAGAAAAAAATTGGTCCGGCCAGGCACCGTCTAAAACTCTCCATGACCTTACCTTTTATGGCTCCGAGCGCCGCTTTTATTACATTAAAACCTTTGATTTCCCGGCGGAAACCATGGAAGGCATACTCCTGTTGGAAT
Source organism: Candidatus Ratteibacteria bacterium (assembly GCA_034717985.1). Lineage (GTDB taxonomy): Bacteria > CAZDME01 > JAYEMH01 > JAYEMH01 > JAYEMH01 > JAYEMH01. The sequence continues at coordinate 14,454 of JAYEMH010000047.1, read as the reverse complement.
ATTATCCTGACCGAACGATTAAAATCAGGGTGGATGCCGAAAAGGCCGTCTGGCAGACCGACGGCTGGGTTTTCAGAAACGGAATTGTTCGCTATTTTGATCAGGAAGGTCAGCAGTCTAAAAAAGAAGAGGTTTTTGAACAGCGGAAAATGCATTTTAAAGAAATCCCGGAAGATTTCTGGCGCCAGCAGACAAAGTTAGAAACAATGAATATTGCCGCTCTCCTAACTCATATCAGATATTTAAAGCACTGCGGAGTCCATCCGCACAAAGAATTGGTCGAACTGCAGTATCGTTTTGCCTCTCCCCTGTTCAGCTTTTTTATAATCCTTCTGGGTATTCCTTTTGCTTTAAGAAGCAGCCGGGCCAGCGTTCTTCATGGGGCGGGAATTGCCTTGGTACTTTGCCTCTTTTATTACGCCTGCATATCCTTAGCCCTGGCTATGGGAAAACAGCGAGGATTCCCTCCCTTTCTATCCGCCTGGTCGGCCAACATTCTCTTTGGCGGCCTCGGTCTTTTCCTCCTTAAACGCACCCCGAAATAAAGAAGAGCTGTCAGTCCATAAGTCCATAGTCCATAGAAAGAGAAAAAGAAATTAAGGTTTATTGTAATTTAATACAGATCAAGAAATATCCTGAGTCGATCTTCTACTGCCTTCAATGTTCCAAGGGAAACCGCTCCAAGACACTTAAATAACCTTTCTCTAGAAACAGACCTTATATCCTCATTGACTACACATCTGCCAACATAAAATTTAAAAAAGTAAGGGATTTTAAAAGTTTTCTTAAAGTCTACGATGAATAAAAAGTACTTCTATGGCTTAAGAATCTTAACGAGTTCTGATGTAGTATAGACTTTAGCCAGAGATTGCCTCTTGAATGCAGTGTCATTTGACCAGATGGGAATTTTGAGGGCTAAAGACAGCGCAAGGTAAGGAACATCATCAGCGGGAATTTCCTGTTTAGCTTTTTCTATAAAGGAATTGTATTCTTCTTCGGGTATAATTTTTATAGGCTCAAGAAGAAAACTGAGTAATTCTTCCATTTCTTCTTTAGTTAGCATTATACATTTCCTTAAGATTTTGTCTTTCTTAAGCGTTTGCAGGACTTCCATAACAAAATATTCAGGCGCAAAGAGTTCAATATCTTCATCAAAAAGCAATTCTCTGGTAGTAGCAGGTTTTAAAAAGGCAGCTATTAATATATTGGCGTCTACGATTAATTGCATTTATCGACTAGCCTTGTGCTTTTTCCAGATACGTTTATTTATCACCTTGCCGTATTTAATAGTGTCTTCCTGGGTAAGTGTGCTCTTAGAAAGAAGCTTATTCATTCTTTCTAGAACCTGTATTTTATCAAGGATGGCTGCCCGGGCAACCTCTGACCAATTGATATACTTAAAGGACGCCATTTTTTGCTTTAAATCTGTAGGGACTGATAAAGTTAGTGAAGCCATAAGAACCACCTCCCCTGTATTATGTATCTTACGTATAAAAGCTTATCACACAGGATTATGTTTGTCAACTTCTTTTTTGTCCTCCCCCTCCCAACGTCGCAAAAGTTCAAAACCGCTTTTCCTTCCCCCGACGATAACCCACTCTCTTTAACCGCCCCAACGGCGCAAAACTACTACTTTTGTGACGTTTAACTAACTTCAGTATCTGTATGATTTCTAAGTTGCCGGATTGCCATCTCCAGTTGGCTCACCATTATACTGTAAAAGGAAGCTACCGTATCCCCCGAAAGACCTCTAATATTAAGCTTATACGAATTATCGATGAAATTAGTATAATATTCTTGGTTGAATTTGAGCAAAGGAGCTACCTTGTTGGACCAGGAAATACAATCCGCTTGCGACTTAAAACCAGACTTGACTTCTGGTATACTATATAGTTTTTCCAATTTCGTGCACAATGATTTATTTTCTTGAAGTCGTTTTCTTTTCTCTCTCCATATCCTCATCAATTTGAACAACTGAATAAGAATAAGAACTCCTGAAACAACAAATACCAAACCTAATGCTGGAGCAGCAACGTCGGATATAGACTGAAGATGTAATATTTGAAGCAATTTTGAAGGAGCAAATAGAAGAATAGCAGAGCAAAGAAAAAACCATATTATAACGCTTACCTTTTGTGTGGCAAAATTAGTCAGTTTGTCATACAACTGTGGAACGAAAGGAATCATCGTGCTAAATTAATTTGAACTCTACATAACGTTCGAAATCAGGGGTTTGACCAAGCCCCGAAAGGGACGAAGTTAAATCCTCTGGATTAAGTTGGCCTATATAAGATTAAATGCTGTGAAATGATTCAGAACCGAAAGTCTCCATAAAATATTCCGGTAGATTTGCAGCCGAGCAAATTGATTTTATAATCTTTTTTATATCCGTCAGGCTTTCCTCGGCCTGTTTTTTTGTGCAGAATTTCTCCCAAAATGTTTCTAACGAAGGAAGTTCGGCTGGACGAGCATCCGGGTTTTCTGTGGCTACTATCCCAGATAGCCTCTCGGTTTTTCCATGAGCCATTGTGTTCCTGAATTTGAAGAGCAAGGTGATAGTTTGGGCTGGCCGTTGTGATATGTCTATCGGTAGCTTTAGATAGCCATGCAAGACATTGAATTTCTGAATAGGACTAATTCTCTCCAGTTCGTTCCAAAATGGGACTACTCTTTCGCCAATGTCATTAAGGGCAGCCTCGAGTGTAAAAGCAGAAAAGATTAAGGATGTCATGAACTGATAAAGAAGACCCTCCTCAAGATTTTTTGATAGTTTCAAAGCGTGTTCCGCGGCTGTGTAGAGGTAAAGAAAGGTTTTTATTTCCCGTTTGCTATCATACTTGTTTGGCATATACTTTTTCCCCTTTGGCCCAACATCCAAAACCAGCAGTTTTGCGAAGACGCAAAATGGCGGAGTAAAATTGGTTGCATTGAGTAGTTAGGCAATATTTATTCAGTTTCTCGTTTTACCTTCAGAACTATTTCATCGCCCTGTTTTACTACACCCCATCGTTTTTTCTCTTTATTTATACGTTTACTCTTTATTGTCCACCCAAAAATTACTATAGAGATAATTAAAATAATCAACGCCCATTTTAAAATTAAATCAGTATTTTTTACAAACCACTGCAAAATTTTCTGTAAATGTTCTTTTTTCAATGTTTTAATCGCCCAAACAGTAAAGCTAATAAGTAAATATATAGGATAAACACAGACAAAGAGAAAAATGGGTATCAATGAAAAATTTATTTTTTTCTTTAAGTGTGCTATTTCATTTATAGAATTGCTAAAATGTCCTAGAGATATTTCGGCCCTCGCTGCTAAATGTTTGTCGCTCCAATTTCTCATTTTTTCCGTTAATTGTTTGCGCTCTTCAAAATAGTTATCAACTTCTTCACCAGTAGTTTTTCCAAACCTTTTTTCTAACTCATCATTCCAAACAATAGCCCATTCAAAATTTCCGAAACCTTTCCGATTTAATAACTCTCTTTTTGCCAGCTTTTTAAAATCTTCCCTTGTTAAAAATGAGTTAACAGGAATGGCGCTTAGAAGAGCGAATTTTCTCAATTTTTGTCTTTTTCCAAGAATGAATAAATTGTATCTTTGAATATCTTTATCACTAAGATATCTATAGCCGTCACTAGAGAATTTCTTTGATTGTAGATGACCTAATATTAAACATATGCTTGCAACAAAAATTAGTGCAATTATTATGGGACATTCTCTTGTAAGTATTTTCTTCAATTTCATTTTTTATTCCTTTTAACGTAGAGTTCACCTGTCGCTATGGAGCATAGCGGAATAGCGATCGGGTGCAACGTCTTGTTGAGACTGTTGAAAACCCCAAAAACACTGCATTCCCAAAAATTGCCAAAACTATTTCTCGTCGATAAAATCTTCAGGCCATCTGCCTTCTTTAGCATATTTATACTTATTCGACACTCACGTTAGATAATTCGATTCTAATATTATTTATACCAATCATTATCGTAAGGATCATAGTAGTTTGGTATGCCGTCATTATCATAATCACGGAAACCGGGGTCTTTAAACCAGTCGTTATCATAAGGATCAATATAATTTGGTGTACCATCATTATCGTAGTCAGATAAAAGTGAATTGTCTCTACGATTATAACTATTTGCCTCCCAAGCATCATCTCTGGAGATGTAGTAATCATTTTCCCGTCCAAAGCATGGCGTAGTTAAAATAATTAAGCAAAGAATAATAAACGCACTGAATTTTTTCGTCATACATCTCCTTTAGCTGTCTAACAACCGATAGACAAACTTCTTCCCTTAAAATTTCCTTATAAAAATTAAATTACCTCTCCGCCAACCTCTCTGCTACTTCCTCTAAATCTTCCGGAAACACCTGCCTGCCGCGGGCAGGCATCCACATAATATCTTAAAGACCTTTTTCCTTCAGAAGGTCTGAAACACTATAAACACTATGAGACTTTAATACTTTGATATTAAACTACTATGTCCCTATCTCCCAGGATTTTAAATATTTTTCCTGCTTTTTTGTTAATTTATCGGTCTTTATCCCCATGCTTTTCAATTTCAAAAAGGCAATGTTTTTATCTATCTTTTCAGGAACGGCATAGACTTTTTTGGCTAACGAACGGCCGTGTTTTATCAGATACTCAACCGATAAGGCCTGGTTGGCAAAAGACATATCCATAACCATCGCCGGATGCCCTTCGGCCGCCGCCAGATTAATCAGCCGGCCTTCCCCCAGCAAATTTATTCTTTTTCCGCCGGGCAGGGTATATTCGTCAACAAAGGTTCTAACTTTCCTTTTTCTTTTAGCCATTTTTTCTAAAGCAGGAATGTCTATTTCCACGTTGAAGTGTCCGGCATTGGACAGAATGGCTCCGTCATTCATAAGCTTGAAATGTTCTACCCGCAAAACACTGATATCTCCGGTTGAAGTGACAAAAACATTTCCGCTTTTAACCGCTTCCCCCAGAGGCATAACCTGATAACCATCCATAGCCGCTTCCAGGGCCCGAACAGGTTCTACTTCGGCAATAATAACCCGGGCGCCCATCCCTTGAGCTCGACGGGCAATACCCTTTCCGCACCAGCCATATCCACAAACCACAAATTTGCATCCGGCCAGCAGTATATTTGTTGCCCGCAGAATTCCATCGATGGTGCTTTGACCGGTACCGTAACGATTATCAAAAAGATATTTAGTCTGGGCGTCATTAATGGCGATAATCGGGTAGCCGAGAACTTTATGATTTTCCATACTCCTGAGGCGAATTACCCCGGTGGTTGTTTCTTCGGTTCCGCCAATCACCTTCCCCATAAGATTTTTTTTCTTCGAATGCAGCATAGAAACTAAATCCGCTCCGTCATCCATGGTAATCTCAGGCTTTATGGCCAGAACACTCCCGATATGCTCATAATACCGCCGTTTATTTTCCCCATTAATTGCGCAAACCGGTATTTTATCATTTTTCACCAGAGAAGCCGCCACATCATCCTGAGTGCTCAAAGGGTTAGAAGCACAAAGTCTCACTTCCGCTCCCCCGGCCTTCAGAACTTGCATTAGATTGGCTGTTTCCGTGGTAACATGCAGACAGCTGGAAATCTTTATTCCCTTCAAAGGCTTTTCCCTGGAAAATCTTTTCTTCACTGAAGATAAAACGGGCATAAATTCCCAGGCCCATTCAACCCTTGATTTTCCTTTTGCGGCTAATTTGATATCAGCAATGTCATATTTCAATATTTCCTCCTTTCAATGAGCCCGTAGTACTGTCAAAAATTAACTACAGAAAACTTTTTTTCTTTTTTTGACGGGATTAACAGGATTTTAAATCTTTAATTTCGTCGTATCTTTAATCTTGTCAATCCTGTCTAATTTTATCCTGTATATCCTGTAAATCCTGTCAGAAATTTTCTGTCTTTATTTTTGCATTTTCTTTTTCTCTGTGAGCTCTGTGGTTCATTCTTTCATATTCTTTCATGTTTTATTCGACACTACCAAACCTGTAACTTATGGAGCAAAACGCTGGTGTTTATATCCCTGCTTCCTTCTTCAGAATCGGCGACAGGTCGGTTTTCTCCCAATTGAAACCATTTTCTTCACGGCCAAAATGGCCGTAGCAGGCCGTACGGCGATAAATCGGCTTCCTTAAATCAAACTTTTTTATAATGCCCTCGGGGGATAAATCCAACTGTTTCCTGATAATTTTCACCATTTGCTCCTCAGAGATTTTCCCGGTATGAAAGGTATTACACAATAAAGAAACAGGCTGCTTTTCTCCGATGACATAAGCCAGCTGGACTTCACACCTTTCGGCCAAATCTGCGGCCACAATGTTCTTCGCCAGATAACGGGCTAAATAAGAAGCAGAACGGTCCACTTTGGTTGGGTCCTTTCCGGAAAAAGCCCCTCCGCCATGAGCAGCCATACCGCCGTAGGTATCAACAATAATTTTACGGCCGGTCATTCCCGTATCGCTTTGCGGACCGCCAATTTCAAATTTACCCGTGGGGTTGATATGATAACACGTTTTTTTATCTAACATCTTCCGGGGTATCACCTTTTTGATTACCTCTTCGGTTATTCCTTCGTGAAGCTTTTTTTGTTTCTTGCGCGGTGACATCTCCGGGGTATGCTGAGAAGAAATAACCACATCAAGCACATTAACCGGTTTCCCGTTTTGATATTTAACCGTCACCTGGGATTTGCCGTCAGGCCCTAAATAGGAAAGTATCCCTTTTTTTCGCACCTCGGCTAATCTTCTTACCAGTTTATGAGCCATCATAATCGGAAAAGGCATAAGTTCTTTAGTTTCCCGGCAGGCGTAGCCAACCATTAATCCCTGATCTCCCGCTCCGCCGCGGTTAACCCCCTGGGCAATATCCGGCGACTGCCGGCTGATGGAACTAAGCAGCCCGCAGGTTCTGTAATTAAATCCGAAATCCGGATTGGTGTAGCCGACTTCTTCAATGATGCGGCGGACTAAAGAGGGTAAATCTACATAACATTTAGTAGTAATTTCTCCACCCACAATCACCAATCCAACCGTAACAAAAGTCTCGCAGGCCACACGCCCTTTTGGATCATCCTTTATGATTATATCAAGAACACCGTCTGAAATCTGGTCGCACAGCTTATCAGGGTGCCCTTCGGCGACAGATTCCGAAGTAAAAATGAAATTTCTTTCCATCTTTTCCTTTCCCTCCTTGTTTTAATGACGTTTGGTTACATTGATAACCGATCCTGCAAACACGGAAATATTTTCCTGAACGTTAGCCGATAAACCGATTATGCAATCGCTCAGTTCTACATTTTTGGCAATGAAAGCTTTATCCCAAACAATACAACGGCAAAGTCTGGCTCCCTTTTTCACTACCGACCGGTTCCCCAGAATAGTATATTCAGAAAGACTGGCATCTTTTTCAATATAACAGCCTTCCCCGATTACTAATGGTCCTTTTAACTTAGCCTTCTTATCAATAAAACTTCCCTTTCCTACCCAGATATTCCGGGCAATTTTTTCTCCGGGAATCCTCAAGCCGACTTTCCCTTCTAAAATGTCGGCGTGGACCCGACGGTATTCATGTAAATCCCCAATATCACACCAGTATCCCGGGGCCTGATAGCCAAAAACGGCTTGACCCATCTTAACCAACTTAGGGAAAAGCTGATAACCAAAATCATACTCTGAAGACTTCGGAATAAACTTGAATATTTCCGGTTCTAAAATATAAATTCCGGTGTTAACCCAGTTATGGAATACGTCGCCCCATCCGGGCTTTTCGATAAAACGTCTGATTAGCCCATTAGTCCGCGTCAAAACAATGCCGTAAGGAAATTTTGTATCGACCGCGGAGAGAACAATAGTCGCCATGGACTTCTTCTTTTTATGAAAAGCGACGGCTTTGTCTAAATCGATATCGGTGATCCCATCGCCGCTTACAACCATAAAGGTTTCTTTGAAGTGCTTGGATGCTTTCTTTACCCCTCCGGCAGTCCCTCTAATTTTCTTTTCGTATGAATAATTTATTTTAATCCCCAAACGTTCACCGGTTCTTAAATAATTTTTAATTACCCTGGGCTGATGATGAAGGTTAATAACTACCTCTTTTACCCCGCTTCTTTCTAAAAGATATAACACATGTTCGATTACCGGACGGTTGACTACCATTAACATAGGTTTAGGAAGAGCATAAGTCAATGGCCGGAGTCTCGTGCCTATGCCCGCCGCCATAACCATTGCCTTCATAACATATTTCTCCTACACCTAGGTTGCAGGTGATTGGTTGTAGGTTCTAATTATCTATTTTTCAGTCTCTTCTTCAGTAACTCTATTCTTTCTACCGGCGTCGGATCAACACCATTCAGTATCGCCAGGTAGAAACTTACAAAGTCTCCGAGAATAATCAATGAAAAAATTCTAGTAAGGGGAGATTTGCCTTTTGACCAAACTTCAATTATCTTATAAGGGCAGCCTTTAAGTAAAGAGCGGGTAATTTCCATTCGCAGTTTAGTCCGGGGGTGATCTTCTTTATCCCGCAGAGTAGTAATGATAAAATTTTTATAAAGCGATTTCTGCTCCTGCCAGCCGACAATTTCATTGTGATTAAGCTCAGGGAATGAATGATTAAAAGAAAGAATTTTACTGTTTTCCGCCAGCTGCGTCCGCCAGCGATAAGCAACCGCCGAAGTCACCTCAAAACTTCCATAGATAACCGGAATCCGCCCGTAAAAATCTTTGGCTATTTCCATAGCCAGGTTATCTTTCCTATTTTCTATCACTAATTTCCGAACTGAGCTCTTAAGAGTCGTTATTGATTCCGCCAGATATTTATTCTGACTGCTGATTAAATTAATTTTTTCTAAAGCCAAAAGAGCGGGAATAACCAGATAACCCAGTGCCGCTCGAGGCGGGAATCCTGTTGGAATGGGAATAAGAGAATTTTTATCCTTCCGGGTGAGTGCTTTAAGTTTACCGCCGGAGGTGATAGCGATAATCTTTACCCCCCTTTTTTTCGCCTCCTTATAAACAGCCAGCAGTTCTTCGGTATTGCCCGAATAGCTAATGGCAAAAAGCAGGCTGTCTTTATCAACAAAAGAAGGAAGGCTGTAACCCTGGACAACACGAATAGGCAAATCTATCTTGTCCTGAAGGTAGGTCTGGAGAATCGCTCCACTCATCGCCGAGCCGCCCATTCCCGCAAAAATAATTTTTTTCACATTTTCAAGCTGTCTCTCTGGCCGAAAAACTTTCCCTAAAGACCGCGCATGCTGACACTGCCCGGGAAAATCAACCAGCATCTGGTACATGCCGGATTTATCCAGCGTTTCAATTAAATTGCGGTTGAGCTTTTTAACGGCCATTTTCTTTTATCTCCTTGGGCAAATCCTTTTTTAGCGTTTAGCGGACAGCATTTAGCGTTTAGTTTTTCCTATCCGCTCTACGCTATGCGCTATAATTTCTAACGGGGTAAACTTTGTTTTAAGAAGGAATCAATCTCCTTGCCGGTTGAAAGTTTAAGAACATTGTCTAAAAGCTCCTGTCCTTCTTTTAAAGTAATCGACCGGATAACTTTTTTCACTCCAGGAATAGCCACCGGACTCATACTTAACTCGTCCAGGCCAAGGGCGGTTAAAACCGCAGCAAAATGCGGCTCCCCGGCCATTTCACCGCACATCCCCACTTTAATATTCCTGTGGTGAGCCGCATGGACTGTCTCCTTGATAAAGCGAATAATTGCCGGATGCCCTGGGTGGTAAAGGTAAGCAATCCTCTCATTAATCCGATCCACGGCTAAGGCATATTGAATCAGGTCGTTTGTTCCAATGCTAAAAAAGTCCGCTTCTCTGGCTAATATATCAGCGGTCATTGCCGCTGAGGGGGTTTCTATCATTACACCCACTTTCATCTTTTTATCAAAAGGAACCCCGTCTTTTTTTAAATCCTCTTTTACTTCCTCTATCACCTCTTTAGCCCGGCGCAATTCATCTACACCGGAAATCATAGGAAACATCACCTTGATTTTTCCATAATACCCGGCTCGCAGAATTGCTCTCAGCTGGACCTTAAATATATCCAAACGCCCCAGAGAAAAACGGATTCCTCTCCAGCCTAAAAAAGGATTCATTTCCCTGGGAAGTTCAAACTGCGAGACAAATTTGTCGCCGCCTAAATCCACGGTGCGAATAGTTACCGCATTAGGACTGAACTGCTCGGCTACTTTGCGATAGGCTTGAAATTGTTCTTCTTCGCTCGGTAAATCAGTCCGGTTAAGATAGAAAAATTCAGTCCGATAAAGGCCGATGCCTATTGCCCCGTGCTGCCTGGCCGAAAACATCTCTTCCGGAAATTCAATATTAGCTACCACTTCAACCTGATGTCTGTCACGGGTGACTGCCGGTAATTCCCGGATTTTCTCTAATTCCTTGTCTTTAAGAACGATACTTTCTTTTCTTTGTCTATAAGATTCTAATTCCTCCCTGGTGGGATTAATAATTACCAACCCGTCAGTTCCGTCAACAACGATGGTATCTCCATCTTTAACCTGCCGGGTAATATTTTGAAGGCCGACTACAGCCGGAATTTCTAAAGAACGGGCCATAATCGCCGTATGAGAAGTTTTCCCGCCGACATCCGTAACAAAGCCAATAACCTTTTCTTTGTGCATTTGAGCCGTTTCGGACGGGGAAAGGTCATAAGCAACCACAATTACTGCCTCTTTCAAAGAAGATAAATCTTTTTCTTCCCGGCCCAAAAGATTCTTTATCACCCGATTGCCGACATCATTGATATCGCTGATTCTCTCTGTCAGGTACTCATCTCCTACCTTGGGAAAAATATCAGCAATTTTCTTCAAAGTCCTGACAACAATTTGTTCAATATTAATTTTTTCATTTTTCAATCCTTTAATAACCTCTTTAATAAACATCTGGTCCTCAAGGACTAAAAGATGGGCATTAAAAATATCAGCATGCCCCCCGTCCAGTTCTCCGGCAATCTTCCCCTGGATGTTAACTATCTCTTCCCGGGTTTTAATCAACGCTTCTTCAAAACGCGCAATTTCCCCTGGAATATCTTCATCGCCAACAGGATAATTGGGGACAGAGGAAATCCTTCTTTTTGCCAGAAGATAGACTTTACCGATAGCAATTCCCGGGGATACGGCAATACCTTTTAACAACTTTACCTCCTAACTTTCTCCAAATTTACCGCTTAAAAGCTTTTCCAGGGCACCTAAGGCGCTGGCGGCGTCATCGCCGCGGACGGCAATCGTTATCTGACTACCCTTTTCTGCCGCTAACATCATTAAACCCATAATGCTTTTTCCGTTTACCCTTTCTCCACTTTTTTCAACAAATATTTCTGAATTAAATTTGTTGGCTGTCTGCACAAAAAGAGCGGCTGGACGGGCATGGAGACCCAGTTCATTTGCGATAATTATATCTTTTTTTATTTCCATTTCAATCAGTCAGCGTATAGCGGATAGGAAAAACTAAACGCTACCCGCTATCCGCTATAAAAAGTTAACAGCTGGCCGAATAAAATTAAAATTAAAATAATCTTGGCCGGTGTGAGCCTCAAAAGAAACAAGCTTACGACGGCGAAAATCGTTAAACCGGCAAAAAAGTTAAACAAAGCCTCAAAATTCAACAATCCGGCCAGGTTGAACAATGAACAGGAAAAACAAAAAATTGCTAACCCTATCCCTATTATTATCACCCCGATGCTGCTCAGAATTCTAATAAACTTCTGCAGGTTTATTTTCTTAAGCATACCGACAATCTGAATCCCTAAATCATATCCCTGCAAAATCCCAACGAACCGAATGACAATATGAAAAAAATTATAAAAACAGAAGAATGAAAGCAATCCTCCGGTTAATGCCGTAAATTTACTTTTGTCCCAGAATAAAAAAACGAAGCTAACACCCAGTAAGGCCGCAAACGGCCGCAAAGTCGCCCAACAAAAAGTATCACCCAGAGCGCCCAAAGGACCCATAATCTGAATTTTCAAATTCTGTATTTTTGTGCGGTCGCCTCCCTTTAAAGCGGCGTTCTTTTCCTCTTCAGAAATAAGCACTCCGATGATAGGCGCCGCCAGATAAGGGTGGGTATTAAAAAAGCTTAAATATTCCCGGGTAATTAATTTTCTTTCTTCCTTATTCGGATAGAGACGGCGAATCACCGGGAGCATCGCATAAGCAAGACCAAACCCTAAAAGACACTCAAAGTTCCAGACAGCTTGAATAAAGAAAGAACGCAGAAAAACCCTGAATAATAAAATCAGCGAAATTTTCCCTTTTTGATTATTTAAATCCATAATTCCTCACAGGCACAATAAACAAAACATTTATTTGGATTTTGATACATCATCAGTTGTCTTTCTTATAACAATCTTTCGCTTCGCCAGCGGACATTTTGCTTTAACGATTAAGTTTACTTTTAGCTTTCTTCATCCAGCGAATAACCTTTTTGTTCCCCGGTTCAATGGCTAATGCCTTCTTGAACTCTTTTATGGCCGATTGATAATCACCTTTATTATGGAATCCCTTACCGCGTTCGATAGATTTATTCTGCAATCTGTATAGCTTAACCAGATTATCAAAAGCTTCTTTATCCTCGGGTTTCTTCTCCAAAACATCAAGACATTCTTTTTCTGTCTTATAGTTCAAATCTTCCAACTTTATCTTTGTGGCTCCTTCGCTGCCTTCAGCTATTTCCTTTACTCTGACCCTCTGTCTCTTTTTCTCAAGTCCCTTTTTCTCTTTTTCTTTTTTCTTTTGTTTGGATCTCTCGTCCTTCAACCTTTCCCGCTCAGTCCTTTTCTTTTCTGCCTCTACTCTCTTTTGCTCTTTTCTTACCAGGCTCTGCCTTTTTCTCTTCTCGGTTTCAAGCCTTTTTTGCTGCGCCTTTTTTTCTTTTTTGCCGGCAAGCTCTTCCTTCCGAAGCTTTTTTTCTAAACGACCCTCTTCTTTCTTTCGTCTCTGTTCCTCTTTTTTTCGAATAACTTCTTCTTCTCTTTTTTGTCTCTTTAATTTAGCCTGCTCTTCTTTTTGTTTACGCTTTTGTTCCCGTTTTTCTGCCTCAAGTCTTCTCTTGTCTTCCAATTCCCGGCGTTCTTTTTCTTTTTGTTCCGCCTTAAGTTTTCTCTCTCTTTCCCTTTCTTCCTTCCGGCGGACTAATTTTTCCTCTTTTGCCCTTTTTTCGCATCCCCGGATATAATCACGCATCTCCGGATCTTTACTCATCTCTAACACCTTCTGCCATTCTTTCTTGGCTTCTTTCAGCTTTCCTTCTTTGTAAAGAGCATTTCCTTTTTCAAAATGCTCCCGAATTTCTACTTCTCTTTCTCTATTCCGCTTTTCTGCCTCTTTCTCCTTTAATTCCACATCAGCCTTTTCAACATTTTCTCCTGCTTCTTTAATCATCTTTTTGAGATTATGCTTCTTTCCTTTAGCTAAAACTAAAGGGGAGGTAAATATAAAAATAAGGGCAGCCGTCACTCCCACAACTAAAAACTTTAACTTAAATGACTTTGTCAAATCTATCATTTGCCCGCCCTTTCTATTTTATCGTATTGTCAAAACTTACCACAGAAACACGGAACTACGGAAACACAGAAGAAAAATTAATTGATTGCTCTTTTTATTCCCAAAACTGCTTTAGCAAAATTAAGCAATAACCCAACCCTTAAACCAGAGGCTTTTAAAAGAGATTTAATAACCCCCCTGCTATCTTTTTTTTAATTCTAAATTCTTTTTTCCCGTGTTTCCGTATTTCTGTGCTTCCGTGGTAACTGTCTTTATGGTTTTTATAAGATTTTTGACACTACCGTTTTTTTTATTACTTAGTGCTTATTACTTTCTCTTAAGCCTGTAAATCCTGTCTGAAATTCTTTTTTCTCTATTTTTTAATTTTCTTTTTCTCTGTGTACTCTGTGGTTAAATTCTTCTTCTGTGGTTATTTTCCCTTTTTTTCTTGCTTGTTCTCCCCGCTTAAATTTCCGTATTGTCAAAACTTGCCACTGAAACACTGAAGAGATTTAATAACCCCCCTGCTATCTTTTTTTAAATTCTAAATTCTTTTTTCCCGTGTTTCCGTATTTCTGTGCTTCCGTGGTAACTGTCTTTATGGTTTTTATAAGATTTTTGACACTACCTGTTTTATGATGGAGGTTGAATCTCCATCACTATTCTATTCCCGCCTTTTTGGCTTCCCGAATCAGCCTCTCCCAGAGAGCCTTTGCCTCTTCCAATTTTCCCTCTTTATAATAAACCTTAGCCAAATCATCATATCCTTTGAGCCTTTCTTCAAAGGCAATCTGCTCCCGTACCTGCGCCTCAGCTTCCTGATATATTTCTTCTCCTCTTTTAATTATCTTTTGATAAAACTCTTTGGCTTCCTCAAACCGGCCCTGTTCATAAGCCTCATTCCCGGAACAAAGATAGTTCTCTAATT
>JAYEMH010000046.1:0-25106 GCA_034717985.1 Candidatus Ratteibacteria bacterium | reverse complement strand
CTATTTCAAGGCCCATCCGGAACTTAAACCCGGGGATGAGTTTAAATTATCTACCGATAGAATAGTAGAGATTGCTGACGACCCGCTGACCGATCCGGAAAAAACAGAGATGATAGAGTATTACAAGGCGCATAAAGATGAACTGCAAGATGGCGATACCTTCACCCTCTCTACCGGCAGAGTGGTTGATATAGATGAACTCAGTGCGGCCGAAGAAACCGAAATGGTCACCTATTTCAAGGCCCATCCGGAACTTAAACCCGGGGATGAGTTTAAATTATCTACCGATAGAATAGTAGAGATTGCTGACGACCCGCTGACCGATCCGGAAAAAACAGAGATGATAGAGTATTACAAGACTCATCCGGAACTTAAACCCGGCGACAGCTTTACTTTATCCACGGGAAGAGTAGTCCATGTCGCTGAAGAGGAACAAAAATCAATTATACCTCATTTTGAAATTAACATTCCTTACTTCCATAAAAAGTCAATTACAAAAACTTCAGAAACATTAACCGGTAAAGCCTGGCAGGCTCTAATGGCCGGTAACCCGGCACAAGTAGAAATTAACGCGGCAAAATGCATCTGCGGCTATGTCAGAGAGGCCCGAGCGATGCAGGATAGACTTAAAAACTTCGCTCCTCCCGGTCGGGAATTTGATTATTGGGCTTTGAATGATGTCGGAACCAGTTATTTTGTTTTAGCTGAGGCTTATAACCAATCCGGAAATTATGAATCAGCCAAAGCCTGCTATCAAACAGTAATCGACAGATACCCTCATTCCCAATGCTATGATCCTTCTTATGACAGCTTCTGGAAACCAGCCGAAGCCGCAGGAGAAAGAATTGAAGAGATAGAGCAAAGAGAAGCCGGGGGAGAAATAGAAATAGATGATGAAAAGGTGGAGCAGGATTATAATGCCTTTCTTGAACGAGAAGAAAGAGCCATTCTTGAAAGCGAACAATTAGAAAGCCAAGAAAATAAGAGGCCCTGGTGGTATAAATTCCACACAGGGCAAAAAAGACCACTGCAGAAACCAGAGAAACCAGCCGTTCGCGCGGCAAATGTTTTTGTCCTTTTCTCTATGAATCCAGATAATCCGGATGAACCTTGGCAAGTAATAGAGGCCCTAGAGACCGAAGAAAACAGCATCGCCTTTAGCGCCCCTGAAGATGGCACCTATGTTATCGCCCTTTATGCTAAAGGAGGAACCAGCTCAGAAGCCGATGATATCGTAACCCAGGTCAATTTAAAGCAAGGGGATGAGTTAGAGGTGTTTTTAGATGAAGAAGGAAATATTAAAGAACTCTGGCTGGTGGTACCGGATGGAGAAAATCTGGCGGAATTAAACTTAAATTATTTAGAAACTGATTCTCAATTAACAGATAAATCGGTTATCTATGCGCTTTTTGATGAAAATTGGAATATGGTGGCCAGAATTAGGAAAGACCCGGGAGATACCTCGACACTAAAATTTGACAATATGCGCCCAGGGACTTATCGAATGCAGGCCTATGTGATTGGAGTAGGTGCGGTGGGAGATTCAAACTGGTTTACTGTTTATGTTGATGAACCAATAACCGGCCAGGCACAAGAGATTGCTACCCCGGAAATCGAGTTTGGCACTATAGAAATTGTCATTCCTCGCACGGCCAATGTTTTTACTATCTTCGCTATGGATCCAGATGACCCGGAAGAACCATGGGTAGAAATAGAGGTAATAAGCAGCCACGAAAACAGCATAGCCTTTACCGCTCCTGAAGATGGCACCTATGTTATCGCCCTTTATGCTAAAGGAGGAACTGGCTCAGAAGCAAATGATGCCGTAACTCACGTTAATCTAAAGCAAGGGGATGAGTTAGAGGTATTTTTAGATGAAGAAGGAAATATTAAAGAACTCTGGCTGGTGGTACCGGATGGAGAAAATCTGGCGGAATTAAACTTAAATTATTTAGACCCAGCTAATTCTCAATTAACAGATAAATCGGTTATTTATGTGTTGTTTGATGGAGAGTGGAATATGGTGGCCAGAATCAGGAAAGACCCGGGAGATACCTCTGCCGTAGAATTTAAAAATGTTACTCCCGGGCATCATTATCGTCTGCAAGCCTATGTGGTTGGAGTACCCGGGGCCGTAGGAGACTCGGGACTGTTTCTTGCGGCCGAAGAGATGATAACCGGACAAGTAAACGAAATCGAAACCAAAGATGAAAATGGCAATCCCATAATTAAATTTGGCACTATAGAACTTCTTCTTCCTCCCGCCGAACCGGATATGGATTCTCTTCCCGCTTATCCAGGAACGGAACTTGGAGAGCGTGTCTCCGGGGATGGCGGAGATTGGGTGTGGATACAAACACCTGAGAATCAATGGGCCGAGCCAGATATGGATTCTTTGCCTGAATCTCCAGGAACGGAACTTGGAGAACGTCTCCCCGGTGATAATGGAAATTGGGTGTGGATAGAAATACCTAAAAGTGAATGGTCGCCGCCAGATGAAAGTTCTTTACCTGATTATCCAGGCGCAGAACTTGGAGAGCGTGTCCCTGGTAATGGTGGAGATTGGTTCTGGGCAAATACTTACTGGATATGGGCGCCCTATAAATATAATTGGGGCTGGCAGCCTTATACACAAAAATGGCAATGGTGGCCATATATATAATAGTAGTTACTTTTTTGGCGTCTTAGTTTGACCGGCAAACCTCTTTAAGCCAGCCGCTAAATCCCTTAAGCGTTTATCAACCAGATAGAAAACCGTTCCTTCGGGGAAAGTGCCGTCCGCCTGTTTCTTTCCGGCCGGCTTCCCGGTTAAAATCTCAATTCCTTCTTCAATTGTTCTTACCGCCCAGATATGGAATTTGCCTTTTTTGACTTCGTCAATAACTTCATCCCGAAGCATTAAATGCCTGATATTGGCCTCTGGAATCATTACCCCTTGATTTCCGGTTAAGCTTTTCACTTTGCAAGTATAAAAGAAACCTTCGATTTTCTGATTAACCCCGCCAATCGGCTGAATCTGTCCATGCTGATTAACTGAACCGGTTACCGCAATTTGCTGGTCGATAGGCAGACCGGCCAAATCAGAAATTATGGCGTAAAGTTCGGCGCTGGAAGCACTGTCCCCTTCCACCTCTTCATAAAGCTGTTCAAAACAGATGCTGGCCGAAAAGCAAAGCGGCTTGTCTTGGGCAAAAAGAGAGCCTAAAAAGCCGGAGATAATCAAGGTTCCTTTATGATGAATATTACCGCCCATTTTGGCTTTCCTTTCGATATCCATCACCCCGCCTTGCCCCATATAGGTTTTTGCCGTAATTCGGGAAGGTTTTCCAAAGATATAATCACCCAGGTCAAGTATGGAGATACCATTCAGCTGTCCGGGACAGCGGCCTTCGGTATCAATCATAATTGTCCCATGGGCAATCAACTCTTGAATTCTTTCTTCAATCTGAGAAGAACGCTTAATCTTTTGCCGAATAGCCGTTTCGACATGTTCGGCAGATATTACCTCAGCTTTATCCTTTTGAGCCCAATAATCAGCTTCGTTAATTAAATCAGCTATCTCAATGAAATGCGTAGAGAGTTTTTCCCGGTCACCGGCAATCCGCACGCTGTATTCGACCACTTTAGCCGCTGCGCCCCGGTCAAAATGCAGCAATTTTTCCCGCCGGCAAAAAGCACTTATAAAAGAGGCGTATTCGGTGATATTTTCGATATTGCGAGCCATCTGGACGTCAAAATCAGCTTTGACTTTAAAAAGCTTCCGAAAATCTTCATCCAGCACATAAAGAAGATGATAAATAAAAGGATTGCCAATCATAATTATCTTAAGTTTAATGGGCACGGCTTCCGGTTTTAAGGTCGAAGTGGACATCAAGCTGAATTGTTCGCCAATATTTTCAATGGCCGCTTCGTTGTTTTTTATACAGCGTTTGAGTCCTTCCCATGAGAAAAAATTTCTTAAAACATCCAGAGCCTGAATGATCAGATAACCGCCGTTGGCTTCCAGGAGAGTACCGGCTTTTATCATCGTAAAATCGGTCACCATGCTGCCAAATCGCGCCCGATACTCTATCTTGCCAATTAAATTTAAATAAGTAGGATTGGATTCAACAATTACCGGCGCCCCTTTGAGACGACTATTGTCCACCGCCACATTAACCTTATATCGGGTAAAAGAAGGTTCGGCTGCGGGAAACTTTAAACCCGGCATGGGAAATTCAAATTCCTGCTGTTTGCGAAAATCCTCGAAATTCTCCAAAACATCTTCTTGAACTTCGTTAAAATAATTTTGGAGTTTAGGGAAATCTTTGTATTTCTGCCTGCCTTCTTCCATGATGTGCCTGACTGAAAAAAGGACAATTTGCGTTTCAATCTTTTTTATCCTCTCTTTAATTTTCTTCTCTACCTCTCTAACTTTCCGCAAGACTTTATCCAAATCATTTTGCAATTCTTCATTTTTTGCGCGCAGCTCTTTTTTTTCTTTCCCCGACAGCCTCTCATAATCTTCTTCGCTCATCGGCTGATTGCGCTTCAAAGGCACAGCGGTAATACCGCCCAGACTTTTTTTCAGCGCAAAATGCATCGATTTAGCCTTTTCATTCAAAGAACCGAAAATTTCCTCTCTTTCCTTTTCGTAACTTTTAAGCAATCTGCTTTTTTCCTCCTGGTACTCGGGACTTTCAAAGCCCTTAGGAATCTCGCTTTTTAAATCATTGACCACCTCATCCATATCTTTAACCAGGTGATTGCCCATCCCGGCCGGAAGAAATAAAGCTGTGGGGCGGCTGCTATCCCTAAAATTATGCAGATAACAGAGGTCTTCCGGAACCGGCTGGGCAGCGGCTATCTTTCCTACCGCTGACTTTACTGTCGAAGAACGGCCGGTCCCAATCGGACCGCTGACATAAATGTTAAATCCCGCTCCGGTAATGCCCAAACCAAAATCCAAAGCGTGAAGCGCCCGCTTCTGACCGATAACCCCGTCAAATGGAGGAAGTTTGGCGGTAGTCTTGAATTTAAAAAGATCAGGGGCGCATTTCCATCTGAGTTTCTCCAGAGAAAGCTTCAATTTTTTCTTCATAACAGCCCCGTCTCCTTATTTTAAGAAATCCTGGTTATCCATCATCTAAAATAAACAGCTTTCCTTCAGCTTGCCGCATCAATTAACTTTTTCATTACCTCTTCAGCTTTTTTTGAATCATGCCCGAGATATCTAATCTCACCTTCCAAATCCAGGACGAATAAGGAAGGAACGCCAAGAATGCCGTATTGATAGGCCACCTGCTGTTTACTATCAAGAAGCACGTAATACCTGATGTCTCGTTTTTTGACAAAACTCTTCAGCCGTGGCCCACTTTCGTCTATATAGACAGAGACAATCTCCATTTCACCTTTATAATTTTCATATAATTCATTCAAACCCGGCAGCATGGTTAAACAATAAGGGCAGTTAAGAGTATGGAAATTGAGGAGAATAATTTTTTTGCCAATCATATCCTCAAGGCTGACTATATCCCCTTCGAAATCCGGCAGAACAAAAAGAGGGGCTTTCCCATATATATTTACCTCGGAAGAAACCGGCGTTGAAGTTTCTTTAACTCCTTCACAACCGGTAAGTGCCAGAAAAGCAAAAGATAGAATGTAAATCAAAAAGTTTTTTTTCACAGTAAGTACCCCGCTTTAATAAGAAAATACTCGCCCAGGAGTATCATAAAAATGCCAAAAGATTTCTGTATCCGTTCCATCCATTTGCCCGATCTGGGTAAAATGGCCAGTGTCCCGGTAAAGGTTCCGGCTGCTAATAGGATAACTCCCATCCCCAGGGCAAAAGTGAAAAGCAGAC
Organism: Candidatus Ratteibacteria bacterium; assembly: GCA_034717985.1. Taxonomy (GTDB): domain Bacteria; phylum CAZDME01; class JAYEMH01; order JAYEMH01; family JAYEMH01; genus JAYEMH01. Next base: position 19,264 of record JAYEMH010000046.1, on the reverse strand, counting down.
TTATTCCATATAGAACATTCTGTCTGGCGGCCACAAAAGCCAGCAATGTCCCCAGAACCGGCGAAACACAGGGGCTGGCAATCAGCCCGGAAGCCATCCCTATTCCGAAAGCGCCCAGGGCGCCCGTCTTTAGTCTCCGCCCAAATGAAAAGACGGGAAGATGAAAAACACCCAGCAGCGAAAGCCCTAAAAAGATGATGATATTGCCGACGATAAAATGGGCTAAAGGGCTGCTTTGAATCTCACCAAAAATTTTCCCGCTGAGGGCCGCTATCGCCCCCAGGATTGAGTAGATAACAGCCATACCCAGAACATAAATTAAGGAAAGGAAGAAAAGTTGGAGGCGGGATTTTTCTTTTTGCCCGCCAATGTAACCGATGATAATGGGAATCAGGGGGTAAACACAGGGGGTGAAGGAAACAACAACTCCTCCGGCAAAAACCGAAAGATAAGCTAAAAGAGAAAACCCTTTAAGATGGATAGATAAACTATTGAATAAATCGGCCAATATAAATCTCCGTGAACTTCAGGTTTTGATTTTTGATTTTTCTTTCGGACATTCCCCATTCCAGCAATAAAGGCAAAGCTTTTCTTTAGGCAGTCCAATTGCCCGAACCATATCCTCAATGGTTTGATATTTCAGACTGGTTGCCCCCAAAGTTTTTCTAATCCATTCAATCATACGCCGGTATTTTTTAGAACGAACATTAAGATACCCGCTTACATCCTCAATGCTTTTTCTTTCCAGGGCTTTTATTGCCTTTCGCGCGGCTAATTCTTTAATAGAACGGGTAGAAACATTAAATATACAGGGAAACATCAAGGGAGGACAAGCCGAACGGATATGAACCCCGCTGGCCCCATTGTCCCAAAGCTTCTGAATGGTGCAATTTTTCAACTGGGTGCCGCGAACAATGGAATCTTCGCAGACAACAATCTTTTTGCCTTTGATTAGCTCGCGGATAGCAATCAATTTCATTCTGGCAATAAAATCCCGCATCTTTTGAGAAGACGGGGTGTAGCTGCGGTCATAACCTGAAGTGTATTTAACCAACGGCCGCCGAAACGGCACTTTTGACTCCATGGCATAACCAATGGCATGAGCCGTTCCCGAATCCGGAACACCGGAGACGATATCAGAAGAAACATTATCGCCTTTAGCCAGGAACCGGCCGCATTTCTCCCGAACCGTCTCAACATTTATCCCTTCATAGCTGGAGGCAGGAAAGCCGGTATAAATCCAGAGAAAAGCACAAATCTGACTTTGGCTTGCACCCTTGGTTTTCTGCTTAAGTCCTTTCTCGGTCAGTAAAACAATTTCCCCAGGCTGAAGATATTTTTTAATCTTAAATCCCAAATTGGGAAAAGAAGAAGTTTCCGAAGTAACCGCCCAGGCGCCATCTTTTTCTCCCGTAGCCAGGGATGAATAACCCCTTCTATCACGAGCGGCATAAATACCGTCCCGGTGTAAAAGCAATAACGAACAAGAGCCTTCTATGCGGGCAAACATTTTTTCAATTCCATCTATAATGCTATCTTCGCGGCTAATCATTTTACCCGCCAGTTCTGCCATATTGACTGTATCCTTGCTGGTTTCGCTAAAGGATACTCCGGAGAAGTGCATCTGGCGGACTAACTGATGGCTGTTATGAATTAATCCGTTGGTACAAATGGCAAAAGGGCCGAATTTAGAGTTAAGATAAACGGGCTGTTCATCCTGTGAGCTAACCACCCCAATCCCTTTGCGCCCGTTCATTTTCTTATATTCATCATAGAATTTGCCTTTGAATTGGCTCTGTTTAATTTCGTGAATCTTGCGGGTAATCCTTTTTCCCAAAACCGCCAGCCCGGCAAATTCTGTCCCCAGGTGAGAATGATAATCGGTGCCATAGAACAAAATCTCGGAACAATTTTTCCGGCTTACCACTCCAAAAATCCCACTCATCTATTTTTCTCCTCAATGAGCCCGTAACTTATGGAGCAAAGCGAACATAAGTTGCTGGGCGAATTGACCCCCATGTTTGTTTTGCCCCGCAAAACTATGGGGGTGTCTTTTATTATAATATGCGGGTAAATCAATGTCAAGAAATTGACTCTTTAAAACGGCGGGATTTCCAACCTCATTCTAAGGTATTTATCAATAGCTCCTGCGGCCGTTATGGCCGTGCCCATCGCTTTAATCACCGTCGCCGAACCGCTGACAATATCACCCCCGGCAAAAACTTCCGGACGGCTTGTCTGTCCGCTTTCATCAACCATAATGTAACCCCGCTCATTGAGCTTGAGGGCATTGGTCGTTTCCGGAACCAAAGGATTAGCCTTGGTGCCAATGGCCACGACTACCGAATTCACTTCGATTTCAAATTCACTTCCGGGGATAGGAATGGGACGGCGGCGTCCGCTCTTATCTTTCTCACCCAGCTTCATTCTCTGACAATACATCCCCCGAATATTTCCGTCTTTATCAGCCATAAATTCAACCGGCAAAGTTAAAAGTTGAAATTCTACCCCTTCTTCTTCTGCCCGATGGATTTCTTCGATTCGAGCCGGCATTTCTTCGCTTGAGCGGCGATAAATTAAATAAACCTTCTCGGGACCCAACCTTAAAGCGGCCCGGGCAGAATCCATAGCCGTGTTTCCTCCGCCAATTACCGCTGTTTTCTTGCCAATCTTTACCGGGGTATCATATTGCGGGAAAGCATAAGCCTTCATCAGATTGATTCGGGTCAAAAATTCATTGGAGGAATAGATGTAATTAAGATTCTCACCGGGAATATCCATGAAGCTCGGACAGCCGGCTCCGGTGGCAATATAAACTGCCGAAAAACCCTGCTTTAGCAATTCTTCAACCGTGTAAATCTTGCCAATAACCATATTGCACTTTATTTCAACCCCTAACTCCCTGACATAATCTATTTCTTGCCGGACAATTTCCTTGGGGAGGCGAAACTCGGGAATACCATAACTTAAAACTCCGCCGCCCTGGTGTAAAGCCTCAAATATGGTTACCTGATATCCCATCTTACGCAGTTCTCCGGCACAGGTCAACCCTGAGGGACCAGAGCCAATTATAGCGATTTTTTCCTTCTTTCTTGCCTTTATCCGGGGAACATAAATTTTTTTCTTCGCTCTTTCGTAATCGGAAACAAATCTTTCCAGGTATCCAATGGCAATGGCTTTACCCTGTTTATGTAAAAGGCAGGCTTTCTCACACTGGTCTTCCTGCGGGCAAACCCGTCCGCAAATAGCCGGCAGGCTATTAGACTCTTTGAGAACCCCGGCTGCTTCTAAGAATTTTTTCTCCCGGATGAGCCGGATGAAGGCCGGTATGTCAATGGAAACCGGACAGCCCTTAATACAGGGAGAGGTGGAACATTGAAGACAGCGACCGGCTTCCCGAACCGCCTCGGCTTCATTATAGCCCAGCGGAACCTCAGAAAAATTCTTTAATCTTTCTGAAATACTTTGCTCTCTCATTTTAACCTGGGGTTCAATCTTTGTCATTGGCTGTCCTTTTTTTTAAATCCTTCCAGGGCGGTTTTTTCTTCTTTTAAAAACATATTCTGCCGACGCAGAAGCGTATTGAAATCAACCTGGTGGCCGTCAAACTCCGGGCCATGGATACAGGCAAACCTGCTTTTCCCATTAATCAGACAGCGGCAGGCCCCGCACATTCCCGTTCCATCAACCATAATCGGATTGAGGCTGACGGTGGTGGGGATATTAACCTTTTTGGTCAAATTACTCACCGCTTTCATCATTACTACCGGCCCGATGGCCAGGACTCGCTGAATTTCTTCTTCATCAATAAGCATTTTCAAAACATCGGTAACCAGTCCTTTTCTACCCAGGCTGCCATCATCAGTGGTAAAATAAATTTTCCGGCTTATTGTTTTAAATTCATCCTCAAAGAAAAACATTTCTTTAGAACGCACTCCCAGGATAGCCATAATCTCGTTGCCGGCCTCTTTCAAAGCCCGGGTGATAGGTAAAAGCGGAGCAATGCCCACCCCGCCGCCAATAACCAGCACCCGGCCATATCTTTTTATCTCGCTCGGCTGGCCCAAAGGGCCGGATATGTCCTTAATTAAATCCCCTGTTTTTAAAAGCGCGAGCTCAGCGGTGCTTTTACCCACCCGCTGCGAAACAATTTCAATTAAACCTTCTTTTGCCTCGCGGCTGACAATAGTCAAGGGAAATCTTTCGCCGCCTTCAAAAAGGCGCAAAATGACAAACTGGCCTGCCTTTGCCGCCCGGGCGACTTCAGGAGCAGCAATGAAGAATCGCTGGATATCCGGCGCTAATTTTTCTTTTTTTACTATCTTATACATGGGTACCTTCTGATTCAGACACTTGACTTCAAATTTTAAAGATCTGTTAAAAATTAACCACAGAGAACACAGAGAACTTCTTCTCTTTTTTTGACGGGATTAACAGGATTTTATTTAAAAGTTTCAGCTTTTTTATCCTGTCTCATTTAATCCTGTAAATCCTGTCAGAAATTTTCTGTCTTTATTTTTGCATTTTCTTTTTCTCTGCGAGCTCTGTGGTTCACCTTTTTTTATCCTGTAAACCCCGTTAGAGAACCCCTTTTGTTTCTACTACTTTCTTCCAGATGCTTTTGCACATCATTATTTCCCTTAACGCCTTTCTCTAACGGGGTAAATCCTGTCAGAATTTTTTTGTCTGAGGCCTATTGTTTGACTATTTTATTCTATCACTTTGAAGACATCATCTTTTTCCCGAGCATGATCCTTGACCTTTAAACCCACCACATCCTTGGGCTTGGCTTCAGCTACCACTTTATGCTCAATCTCCATAGAATCTATTTTCTGTGTAAAATCTGAAGTATGCCCTTTCACATGAATGGTTTCTCCAGCCTTTAAGCCCTCTTTATCAATTTTGATAATCGCTACTCCAATATGGCCAAAATAATGGGTTACCCCGCCGATTCTTTTCTCTTCCATCTTTATCTCTCCTTTCATCTTTTATCTCTCGTCTCCCATTTACCCTTTTACCATCTACCCGCTATTATGATATCTGTTCCTTATACATTTTACGGATTTGGTTAAAAATTTCAATATATTCCTTTTGACAATAATCAGGGTAAGTCCATTCCCGGGCCCGAAAACTTCCGTCTTTAAAACTTAAAGTCACCTCGGCATAAATGCCCTGTTTAAGATATAAACGATGACTGTAATCTTTGGTGGTCGCCAGAACAAATTTAGCCAGCGAGAGATATCCGGGATCTATATTCACCCGGCGATTGCCTGCCCTTCCGGCTAATTTTTTCTCAAGGTGATTAGTAAAAACTTTTATATCAGGAAGCAATTCGGGGGGAACTAAGTTTTTAAAGGCATAAAATTTGCGTTTTAAATTTTTCCCCATTTCGGTCTGGTAATAATCGGTTTTAGTGAAGGAAAGAGAGGAAGATTCATAATCTACTTTACCAAATTTCCTCTCCAGATTCCCTTTCGCCTTCTCTATCAAGGGAAGCGCCCCTCCAAAAAGGCCTATTACCAGCTTTACCCCGTTAGAACAAGTAGAACTTTCAATCAAAAAAATTTACTCCCTTTTCTCCCCAACATTCTTTTTCTCCGTCAGCGCCTGCATAAAAACCTTCATGAAATCTATCGGCAGGGGGAAAACTATGGTAGAATTATTTTCAGAAGCAATTTCAACCAGGGTTTGCAGATAGCGCATCTGAAGAGACATCGGATGATGCTGCATCATCTCCGCCGCCTTGACTAATTTTTCCGCCGCCTGATATTCTCCTTCAGCGGCGATAACTTTACCTCTTCTTTCTCTTTCCGCTTCGGCCTGCCGGGCCATGGCCCTTCTTAACTCTTCGGTTATATCCACGTGTTTTATCTCTACGGTAGAAACCTTTATCCCCCAGGGATCAGTCTGCCGGTCTATGATCGTCTGCAGCTCCCCATTAATTTTATCCCGCTTGGAAAGCAAATCGTCAAAATCGCCCTGCCCGATGACACTGCGCAGACTGGTTTGGGCCATTTGTGAAGTGGCAAAATGAAAGTTTTCGATTTCAATCACAGCTTTAACCGGGTCCATAACGCGATAATAAATAACCGCATTGACCTTAACCGAAACATTATCCCGGGTGATAATATCCTGAGGCGGAACATCCAAAGTAACAATCCTCAAGCTGATTCGGACCACCCTGTCGATCGGCACCAGAACAAAGATAATCCCGGGTCCCTTGGGCTTGGACAGTACCCGACCCAGACGAAAAATCACTCCCCTTTCGTACTCACTTAAAATCTTGACACAGTTAAGCAGATAAAAAACGATTACCCCAAAAACAATGAGAAACGGATTCACTTTATGCCTCCTTTCCTTTCTTTAGGTTCTGTCAAAAATCTTTTTCTTTTTTTGACGGGATTAACAGGATTTTAAATTTTTAATTTCGTCCTGTAACACCTCTCTAAAAACATTTTCCCCTTTGCCATTTTGACTTTCTATTTATTTCTCGTGTTAATCTGTGCCCATCTGTGGTTTGATTCCTTTTCCTGTGGTTCACCTTTTTTTATCCTGTAAACCCCGTTAGAGAACCCCTTTTGTTTCTACTACTTTCTTCCAGATGCTTTTGCACATCATTATTTCCCTTAACGCCTTTCTCTAACGGGGTAAATCCTGTCATTTTTTTCTTTTCTTTTTCCCCTCTTTATATTTTTTTCTTCGTGCCCTTCGTGGTTAGTTTTTGTCTTTTTTTGTTTCTCTGTGTGCTCTGTGGTTAAATTCTTTTCTTGTGGTTATTTTCATATCTTTTCATAACTTATTTGACACTACCTTTTTTTAACCCAAATTACCATTCCGTCAATCTTTACCGCCTCCACCTCGCTATTTTTAGCTATCGTTTCCTCACTTCTGGCATTCCAGATTTCTCCGTGAATAAAAACTTTTCCCCTCCGAGAAATAGGGGTTAAAGCTCTGCCGGTTTCTCCGATTAATCCTTCCCCGCCGCTTCTGATTTTTTTCCGGTGAACCCGGATAACCGCTCCTGCTAAAAAAGTAACGATTAAAGCAGTTGCCAGGGTCAGAGGGATAATAACCTTTAGAGAAATGAACATAAATTCATAAGGCGAATTAACCAGAATAAGAGAGCCAAGCAGCATACAGATGATGCCGCCCAGGGCGAGCAGGCCGAATCCCGGCACTTTTACCTCGGCAATAAAAAGAATAAGAGCCAGAGCGATTAAAGCTACCCCGGCATAATTTGTCGGTAACATCTGTAAACCGTAAAAAGCAATAATAATCGCAATTACGCCGGCAATCCCGGGAAAACCAATTCCCGGGTGGGTAAATTCGAAGAGCAAACCGTAAAATCCCAAAAGCATTAACAGATAAGCAATAGTAGGGTTAACGAGAACATTTAGAATCTTCTCTCTTGCATCCATTTCCCGGGTGATCACCGCCGCATTCCTGGTTTTTAAGGTTACAACTTTAGTGGCCGTTGACACCATCCTCCCATCAAGCTGTTCCAGCAGCTCATTTACATCCGGGGCAAGAAAATTGACTATCCCCAGGGCTAGGGCTTCATCTTCGGTCGCCGAAACACTCTCGGTAACCGCCCGTTTTGCCCATTCCACATTTCTTCCCCGGCTTTTGGCAATGGTGCTTACCCAGGCCAGCGTATCGTTAATAATTTTTTCGCCCATCACATCTTTGTCTTTCTTTCTTTCTCCCCTTGTTTCTTTCTTAAAAATCACTTCGATTATTTCTTTAAGACTTTCTCCGGTAGATTTTTTCCCCTGCAGCTGAACCGGATGGGCGGCGCCGATGTTAGTTGAAGGCGCCATGGCGGAAAGATGCCCGGCTAAAGTAATGAAAACCCCGGCTGAACCGGCCCGCGCTCCCTGAGGGGAAACATAAACGATAACCGGCACATCGGCATTCATCAGTTCTTTTACGATGCTTCGGGTGGAGGAAAGAAGTCCTCCCGGTGTATCTAACTCCACAATTAAACACTGAGCATGGTCTTTTTCCGCATGGTTAATCGCCCGGCTAATATACTGGGCGACGACCGGATTAATTACACAATCATCTATTTTTATGCGGTGAACTACAGATTGGCGGGCTTCAGCCCAGGTGGAGAAAATTATTAAGCCGACAAATACGAGGAAAACTTTTAAGCCTCTCATGGCATTAGATCCCTAAAAATTTTTGGTACTGTCAAAAATTAACCACAGAGAACACGGAGAACTTCTTTTCTTTTTTTTGACCCTTTTATTTTTTTATCTATAACGGACAGGTCATGACCTGTCCCTACACATTTTTTATTATTTTTCCTCTGTGGACTCCGTGGTTACATTCTTTCTCTGTATTTGTGATATTTTGCCTGCCCCGTACCTAAGCCAAAGGCGAATGGTATCGGGGTTTGTTCTGTGTTCACCTGTGGTTATCTGTAGTTTGTTTTTTTGTTTTCCCCTCTGTGCACTCTGTGGTTCATTCTTTTATGTTTCATTTGACACTACCAGATTTTTTATGTTTTTTTAGCAGGGCTTTAAACAGACCATCTCCCCGAATATTATCCAGGTCATGATCTATTTTCATATGTTCGAAATCGCGATAACCAAGCTCTAAAGCTTTACTTAAGGCCTCAACGGCCTCCTTTTGTTTCTTTAGCAGAGAAAAACTGCAGGCTAAATTATAGTAGAAAATAGGTTCATCCTGTTTGAGGCTGACCAATTTTTTATCAACAGACAATCCTTTTTCATGTAATCCCCTTTCGGTATAAGCATTGCCCAGTGGTATAAGAATAGTTGTTTCATCCGGATTTTTCTTCAACAATTTTTCATAAAATTCTATCTCAAAATCTAAAGTTTCTGCGGGTAATTTTTCTTTAATCATAATGGTTGAATTTAGACTTCTTTAAGCCAAATTCTCTCTAACTCTTTGGTAATTTCACGCGCCTTCTCTGAAGAAAGAGGCATTTCTCCGGTTTTTGCCGGCTGGATTTTTTTTCTAACTTTATCAACAAATTCGTTCACCGAAATAACTTTTGCCCCCAAGGCGCGGACAAAAAATCGAATTTCTTTATCGTCGCTTACAATCAGACACTGCTTTGGCTGAATTGTCTCCTCAACAAATCTTTTAATCCATTCATCAGCCGATTCATTCCTGGTGAAAACCACTTTAATCTCGGAACGAATCGGAGGGGAAAATATATCTTTCTTTCCGTCAAAAACAACGGTTACCTTATTCTTCCGGCTGCCCTGAGGCCGAAAAATTTCGATAAAACGAATTAATCTTTCCCGTTCGTCTTTTAGCTGCCGGCCGGCAAACTGCACCTGGTGGATAATATTATACCCGTCTAAGATATAATGTAAAGACATTTTACAAACTCTCTTTCACCCGCCCGGCTAAATATTCGTTAATCCCCTTCACCCGCTTAAGATCCTGAAAGGGGGCTTTTCTTATCATTTCTATCGAACCAAAAAATCTTAAAAGGTTCCTTTTCTTCTGCGGCCCGATGCCGGGAACATCATCAAGAACTGATGCCGAAAGCTTCCTCTTCCTAAGTTTTGAAAAATATGCGTGGGCAAAGCGATGGGCTTCGTCCCGTAAACGCTGAATAAGAGAAAGCCCGGATGAACTAAAAGGAAGACGCAAAGGTTTGTCTATCCGGGAAAAATAGAGACATTCGAACTTCTTGGCCAGGGCTAAAACAGGAATATTTTTTACCTTTAACTTTCCTAAAACATTTAAGGCCCGGTTAAGGTGTCCCCGACCACCGTCAATCACTAATAAATCCGGCAGCTTGGATTTAGCTTCAATAAGATTTTGAAAATGGCGGCTTAAAACCTCTTCGAGCATAGCATAATCATCTATTCGCTTAACGATTCTGATTTTAAACCGGCGGTAATTATCTTTATCGGGACAGCCTTTTTGAAAAGAAACTACCGCCCCCACTGCCTCTTCTCCCTGAATGTTAGAAACGTCCAAACACTGAATTACATCGGGAACTGCCTTTAAACCCAAAATATTTTTTAATTCCTCCAAAGCCTGCCGGGTTTCTCCTTTCTTCGGCAAAGGAGGGTATCCGGCGATAATCTCGGTCATCAAAATTACCTTCTGGAGAGTTTTTATCCGGTCTCTAATTTTAGCCGCTTTTTCATATTGCCGCTTCCGGCTGAATCCTTCCATTTCCTCTCCCAAACGTTTGATTATCTCGTCCTGGCCGCCGGCCAGGAAACGGCAGAATTGCCGAACCACCTGACCATATTTGTCTTTATCCACTTTCCCCTGACAGGGTCCGAGACATTCATTAATCTGGAAATAAAGACAGGGACGCCTCTTTACTCTAGTAACATCTCCCCGGCAGCTGCGTATCGGAAATACCTTTTTTATAAGCCTTATGGTGCGGCGTAAAGGTAAAACCTGCGGGTAGGGACCAAAATATCTAGCTCCGTCCTTTTTAATGGTCCGGGTAATGAAAAGACGCGGATAGTCTTCATTAACGGTTATTTTCAAAAACGGATATTTTTTGTCGTCCCGAAGGCTGATGTTATAACGAGGATGGTGCTGTTTAATTAAATCGCATTCTAAAATCAAAGCTTCTTCTTCACTGGGAGTGAGCAGATATTCTATTGTCTCGACCTGAGACATCAGGCTTTTAAGGCGCGGGGAGCGGATCTGGCCGGCTTTAAAATAATAAGCGAGCCTGCGGCGGAGAGAAAGCGCTTTTCCAATATAAATAATTTCTCCTCCCCGGCGGCGCATAATATATACACCGGATGAATCAGGAAAGTTTTTTGCTTTCTCCTCTAACTTCATTTCTTATTTTCCGGGAATTATTTTTTTGAGAAAATGCATCTCTTTAACTCCAAACAACCGGGAGGCTAAAATGTACACCCCCGAACCTGAAATAATTGCCGCCCCCACCTGAATTATCCTTTCCGGAATTCCCATCTCTCCCATGGCTAATCCCCTGGACACCCAGAAACAAACTACACCCATAATCAGGGCTGAGGAAAGAATGCGCACGAAAGAATCTTTTAGCTTTCCGTAATCCAGCGGCCCGATTTTCCTGCGCAGGAGCGAAAGCAAAATAAAGAGGCTGATGGTCGAACTTAAGGCAGTGGCTAAAGCTATGCCGCCGCTTTTTAGAGGAATCATCAAAATCAAGTTGAGAATGGCATTAATCAGTAAAGTCACTGCTCCTATTTTAAATGGTGTGCGCGTATCCTGAAGGGCATAAAAACCAGCCACTACTATTTTCATACCGGCATAGGAACACAACCCCAGCGAATAAAAAAGTAAAGTTGCAGCTGAACCCTGAACTGAGGCCTCGCCGAAAGCGCCGTGAGCAAAAAGTAAACGAATGATAGGGAATCGCAGAACGATTAAGCCTACTATCGCCGGAACACTGATAAAAAGGACTGACTGTAAAGAGAAATTTAAAGTTTTTTTAAAATTTTCTAAATCTTTTTTGGCTGCCTGGGCCGACAAAGCCGGAAGGGCTGCCGTAGCCAAGGCTATCCCGAACACACCCAGAGGAAGCTGCATCAGGCGATTTCCATAATACAGGTACGAGATACTTCCCTGGGATAAAAATGAAGCCAGCAAGGTATCAATCAAGAGGCTCAATTGGTGAATGGCTAATCCAAAAACAGCCGGGGTAAGCAATATTCCGATTTTTCTAACCTGGGGATGGGTCTTAATGGCCAGCCAGGTTTCTTTCAAATTAAAAGAAAAACCGCCCCCCCCGCCCCGTCTCATCAGGGGGGGGAACTGAATCAAAAACTGGCCTATACCTCCCGCCACTACGGCGGCCGCCAGGCCATAAATAGGAATGTCAATGCGGCGGCAGACAAAAACAAGAAAAATAATCAAAGATATATTAAAAACAGCGGGAGAAAAAGCGGGAATGGCAAAATGCTTGAGTGAATTCAAAGCCCCCATTCCCACCGCCGCTAAAGCGATGAAAAAAAGATACGGAAAAATCAACCGGGTTAAATTTATGGTCAGCTGCAGCTTATCCGGAAAAGCGATAAATCCCGGGGCGATAATTCTAACCAGCCAGGGCGCCAACATAATACCCAGCACTACCAAAATCAGGGAAACAGCAAACATCAAAGAAAAAATTACTTTTACTAATTTCCATAAGTTATCCCTGCCCTCACGGGTGTAAGTTTCAGTAAAAACCGGAACAAAACCGGCGCTCAGAGATCCTTCCGCCAGAAGGTTTCTCAGCAGATTAGGGATGCGAAAGGCAACAAAGAAAGCATCGGCCGCCATACCCGTCCCAAAGAAACTGGCAATTAAAATATCCCGGATAAAGCCGAATATGCGGCTGATGGCGGTCATGCCGGCAATAGTTCCGGCTGCCCTGGCAATCTCAATATGAGATTTCACCGCTATCTCCTTGACAGAAAATTAGTTTTATGCTAAACTTTATCCTCTTTAGGGCGTCACACCTGCCTGCCGGCAGGCAGGAAAATGCCGCCCTTGATTACACAGATTGAAACTTAGATTACACAGATTAAAAACATCGTCGAGAACATCTGTGTAATCTGGTTTTAATCCTTTAATCAGAGATTTCTGGTTGTTGTTAGAAATCTCTTAAAAGGAGGGATATATGCCTGTTCATCGCTCAGCTGTCAAACGTGTGAAGCAAACCAAAAAACGCCAAATAAAAAATCGGGCCGTTAAGTCATCTCTAAAAAACAAAATGAAAAAATTTATTAAGCTTTTAGACAATGAAAAAGTTGATGAGGCCCGTAAATTTTTACCCGGTTTGCTCTCTGCCTGGGATAAGGCGGCTTCCCAGGGAGTAATTCATAAAAACACCGCTTCGCGGCAGAAAAGCCGTTTAACGAAACAGAGCAATAAAGCTATGCCGCAGCGCAAAGGTTAATCACTAAAAGTTCAAGAGCTAACCGGGGAGGCATTTGAGTCGATTTCAAGCTTAAATCAACCTGAAGTAACTTACGAAAAGCTTTTTCCAACTCTTCCTTAGAAAAACTGCCCGCCTTATTTAAAAATTTAGATAGATAGTAGTCAGGGACTCCCAATTTCCTCCCAATTTGTTGAGGTGAGATCCCCTGCCCCTGCAAAAATTTTGCCTTCCATAAACGAGAATATTGCCAGTAGAACAGCCCGATTAGCTCTGTACCTCTTTTACTTTCCATGAGCCGGGAAAGAATTTTTAAGCTGGCATGGGTTTCTCTTTCCATTATTTTATCAAGCAGATCATAGAGAGTATAAGTTTGATATTCGCTGGAAGCGGTTATTAAATCATTTAGTTCCACCTGAGGTCTGCTTCCGACAAAAAGCGAAATTTTTTCGATTTCTTTTTCCAGGTCCTCAAGCTGCCTGCCCGCTTTATCCAATAAAAAAAACAGTGCCTCCGGACTAATTATTTTCTTTCTCTGCTTAAATTGAGCAGTAACCCAGAGCTTTAGATTTTCGTCTTTCAGAGGATAAAAATAGACGCATTTACCTTTTTTTTGAACCGCTTGAAAAAATTTCTGCCGCTTGTCAACTTTTTGAACGAAAAAAATCAGGCAGGCAGATGAGGGGAGAACAGCTAAAGCTTGAGAAATTTTATTACGGGAGGATAGATGTAATTTATCGCCCTCTTTAATCACTAAAAGCTTGTTATTGGACAAAACCGGAAAGGTGTTTGCTTCTTCAAGAAATTCCGCGCAGTTTAGGTCCTTTCCATAAAAAATGCGGAAATTGAACCCTTCAGCGGCAGAAGTCGGGAGGAGCGCTTTTTTTATCCGGTTTAAGGCTTCGGTTTTTAAATATTCTTCCTCTCCTTGAAATAAATAAACCTGGGAAATTTCCCCTTTTCTTATTTCTTCAAGGAGCTCATGGCTATACATCCTACCAACCTTCGATGACTTGATCAACAATATTTCGGGCTAAATCCTGAAAGGCTTCAAGTCTGGCTTGTTCTTCTGTATTAGCTAAATTCCCGGTGACAAAATATATGTCTTCACCGCTAATACGGCTTCCCTCCCAGATAATTGCACCATCCGCCAAATCCTTAAGAGTTACATCGGCAAAAACCTGAATTTTGTACTGCGTTACTTCCTCATTATTATCGTAAACCAAAGGCTCACGGCAATATTCAAGGATGGTCCCGGTCAATTGCGTATCGGCTTCGACGGCATTTACCACCTGAAGACGCCCGTCTATAATAAACTCATTGGCAATTTTGTTAGCCAGGATAGATTCTATCTGGTATTTATAGGTCTGATTTTCAAAAGCCGCTATGTTGATGGTTTTCAATGCCGGAGAAAGAGCGCTTCTCGTTGTATAACCGCACCCGGCTAAAAACGATGCTGCCAATAGAATTATTATCACCTTTTTCATTTTATGCCCTCCTGTTACAAACAATTATCAATAACCAAGATACAAGATGCAAATAAATTCCAATTTCCAATAATCAATAACCAAACTTTCAAAAATTCCAATAACCAAGCACCAAACACCAAATAAATTCCAAATACCAATGGTCAATAATCAAACGGATATAGTATTGTTTCGGTCATTGGTGATTGGGTCATTGATTATTATTTGGTTATTGCCCGCCTTGCCGGCGAGGCAGGCATCTTGTTTCTTGGGTATTTTATCTTCTTTCATACTTTATTTGACACTATCAATACGTCTTTCTATTTCTTCAATTTCCAATAATCTTTCCCCTGCTTTCCCGCCCCAGGGAGTTGCGTTAAAGTTTTCCGAAAGCTTTTTATAATATATCGAAGCTGCCCTAAGGGAGCCCTGGTTTTTATAATAATACTCGCCGATATTAAAAAGATATTCTCCCTGGCGGTTTTTTAAATCACAAAGATATTCTTTCGCCTCTTTTACCCTGGCATTTTCGGGATAATTTTTTATAAAACTCTGAAAGCTTTCCACCGCTTTATTTATCGCGTCCTGATGGTAAGCCAGCACCCGGGGGCTCTGCTCCCAGTAGATTAGGCCAATCATAAAACTGCTTTCGGCCGCCCAAATGCTCTCAGGATAATTCTTTTTTAGTTTCCGGCAAGCCTCTATCGCTTTTTCAAAATTCCCGGCTTTGTAGTAAGTCCAACCGGCTTTATATTGTAATTCCGGAGCCCGGGATTGGAAAGGAAAATTATCGACAATTTGCTGATAAATTTTACCGGCTTTGTTATAAAGCGTATGCTGAGGAGTAAGAAACCGGCCGGCTGAGTTCTTTTCCAAAAAATTTTGCGCTAACTTTTCTTCCAGTTCTAAAGCCTCTTTAACAAAATCCGAATGAGGATAATTATCAATGACTTTTTGATAGGCTTCAAAGGCCTGGTCGAATTTGTTCATTTCATAATAGCTTGCTCCGATAGCCAACTGAGCCCGGGCGGCATAAGGGCTCTCCGGAAAATTTTTCGGAATTTTCCTGTATTCATCAATTGCCCGCTTGTAATTATCCGCTTTGAAAAACTCCGCCGCCCAACAGAACTGCTCTTCGGCCGTATCCTTGGCGGCATATTTGGGATTTACCCATTTCCCCGACTCCCGCGTCCAGAGCCAAAAAGCAAAACTTGACGGCGGCAGAATAGTTAAAAAAGTAAAGATAATACAGGTTAAACAAATCCTTTTCTGCAATGCCCCCATAAGATTACACTCTCCTATATTCAACTGGATTTTAGCAAATTTAACCGCTAAAGTCAAACAAAACTTATCGACTTGTAACGCAATATATGATATAAAGTGGTGTTAAATAAAATATGAAAGAATATAGAATAAATAAACCAAGTTCTGTGGTTAATTTTTATATGAAAATATCTGACGTTTGCAAGAAATATAGTTTCCCCCGCGGGATTGCTTCTATGCTTGAGAAAACCGGATTCCTCGCTCTTTATCCTCCTCAGGAAAAAGCGATAGAATCGGGAATTCTCGAAGGGAAAAATTTTGTTCTTTCTATGCCCACCGCCTCAGGAAAAACTCTCTTAGCCGAACTCTGTTTGATTCAATCCATTATTAAACGAGGCGGCCGCTGTCTTTATGTGGCGCCCCTTCGCGCCTTAGCTTCGGAAAAATATGAGGATTTCAACCGAAAATACGCCCCTTTGGGAATAAAAGTAGGCATTGCCACCGGCGATTATGATATTCCCAGCCCGCATTTAACCCGCTATCAAATCCTGATTGCTACCTCGGAAAAAATTGATTCCCTGCTCCGTTTCCGCGCCCCCTGGCTCAGCCAGGATTTATCCATCGCCATATTTGACGAAATTCATTTTCTGAATGACCCGGGACGCGGTCCCACCTTAGAAATTCTTATTGCCCGCCTGCGGCAGTTAAATCCCCGGATGCAGGTTCTGGCCCTCTCAGCCACCATTGCCAATGCCTGGGAACTGGCCAAATGGCTTGAAGCCGAATGTGTAATGAGCCGCTGGCGTCCCGTCCCCTTAAAAGAGGGCGTCTATTTCCATAAAAAGATTAGATTCGCTGACGGAGAAGACAGACTGATAAAAGAGGATGCCCTGGAAGAACTCCCTTCTCTGGTATTGGATACCATAAAAGAAGAGGCACAAGTTCTGGTCTTTGTCAATACCCGGCGCTCTACCCAGGCGACAGCGGCAAAAATTGCCCAGGCCGTTTATCCGCTTCTCAATCAAGAAGAGAAAAAATCCCTGACCGCCCTGGCTAAAAAAATAGAAGGCAGCCGGACCGAGGCAACAAAAATCTGCCGGAAATTATCCGAGGCGGTGCAAAAGGGAGCCGCTTTCCATCATGCCGGACTCCGTCCGGAACAGCGAAAGCTGATTGAGGATGCCTTCCGCAAAAACCTAATCAAAGTCATCTCCGCCACCCCGACTCTAGCCGCCGGAGTAAATCTTCCCGCCCGTCGGGCGGTTATCCGCGATTACCGGCGGTATAAAGCCGGTTTAGGCTCCTGCCGCATTGCCGTATTTGAATATAAACAGATGTGCGGCCGGGCCGGCCGGCCCCAATATGATGATTACGGCGAAGCCGTGCTGGTCGCCCGCTCCAATCAAGAGTCCGAAGCTTTATTCGAAGAATTTATCCTGGCTGAGCCGGAGCCGATTACTTCTAAATTAGAAAATGAATCCGCCTTAAGGACACATCTCCTTTCTTCTATTGCTTCCGGTTACGTGCGTGATGAAAAAGGAATGATGGAATTTCTCCGTCACACCTTCTTTGCCTGTCAGAAGGAAACCGAAGATTTATATTATATTATCGATAAAATCATGGAGTTTCTCCATAAAGAAAAAATGATTGAAAAATTCGAAAGCGGCTTCCGGGCCACCCCCTTTGGAGAAGAAATTTCCCGTCTCTATATCGATCCCTTATCCGGCGTAGTTTTAAGAGACGGCATAATTACCGCCCGCCAGAGAAAAACAAGCCCCGTGAGAGTTAATTCCGGGGTGAATATATCCAGCCTTCTTCATCTTATTTCGCTCACCCCGGATATGGATACCCTGAGACTCAACCGAAAGGATTATGAACCGGTGGAACTCTATGCTAAACTTCACGAAAATGACTTTCTCCTTCCTGCTGACCAATTTGATTATGAAAACCACCTTACTATTTGTAAAACCGCCTATCTTTTAGAAAGCTGGGCTAACGAAGAAAAGGAAGACACACTCTGCGATAAATTCGGCCTCGGGCCGGGCGATATTCACCGTTTAATGGGAACTGCCGATTGGCTGATTTATTCTGGGAGAAAATTAGCTAAATTGTTCGCCACCCCGCCCATAGCTAATCAATTAGAAAATATCCGCCGTAGAGTGAAGTACGGGATAAAAGAGGAACTCCTTGATTTAGTCAAACTTAAGGGGATTGGCCGGGTCAGAGCCAGAGCCCTTTACCAACAAGGATTTAGAAACCTCTCCATCCTTAAAAAGACGGAAATTTCTAAACTAACCAAAATCCCTTATATCGGAAAAGAAACAGCCGAAAGCATTAAGAGGCAGCTATCACCGTTATCACCGCGTAGGTGATAAGTCAATTTAAACCGCGGCCGGCAGCGTTTTAAACTCTGAACAAAAATATTTTTCCCGACAATAGTAGTCTTAGCTTTAAAAGTAACTATCTTTAAGCTGGTTTTAAGCCTGGGAATTTTAACCAGATATCCCTGTCCGGTTTTAAAAATGAACCTGCCTTCCGGCAGGTTAAAAACCACTTTTATCCGGGGAGAACATTTCTCATAGCTTTGAACAAAAATACCCCTCCCGACAAAAGTTGCCTTAGGTATGGTGGTAATCACTTTTATTTGAATAATATTATGCCGGAAAAACAAAGCTATTCCGATAAACAGAAAAAGAATTAATGCTTTCATAAACCTTATTTTATAACGTTTCTTTGGCCTGTTTCTATAAATTTCTTGTTCTTGGACACCACCAAAATCTAACCGCGGGCGGTAGCCACTATAGCTGGCCTTCTTCAAGTTAGTCTTTTTAATTCTGTAAGGCATATTGAACATCTTTTACGGTAAACTGTAGACGGTAAACGAAAGAAGATTATTCCCATCCCTCATCTCCCTTTTCCCGTCTTCCTTCTCCCGCCTATTTATACCTGTCCATCTGTGGTTAAATTCTTTTTTATATATTACTGTTTATATATTTCCCTGCTTCTACTTCTTTACGTCCTTCCTTCGCCTTCTCAGCAATAAGACTCTCAAATCTGTGCCGCCAAGCCGGCTTTTCTTCGCTTCTCAGTCTCCAGATACCATCCTCAAACCTAAACCCCATCTTCATCCAGAAACCTTCACTGCCCCATTCTCGTACAATCCTGTTTAGGCTGATCTCACCAGACGCTCCACCCATCTCTTCAATCATATAATTAACTAAGAGCCTACCGATACCCTGTCGTTCATAATGATCCCTAACTATTATTCCCGTTATCTGTTTCTTCTGTGGATTCCACTTACAAAAAGCTGCTTTCTCATTATCAGGTAAAAATAATCTAAGAAACCGCTTATCTCCCTCCTTATCAAAACGGGGCGTAAACCTACCAAAATCAAAATCTTTTATGAGTAATGGGGCCGGTTCTATACCTTTTCTTTTTGCTTTTTTATTTGACGGTGGGAAAATTATTCCTGTTAGTAAGAAGATTAAAAGCATTGGGAGATGAGACAACCTATTGAAAGATTGAGTCTTTTTAACTTTGGCTTCACCCAAATCTACAATAAATCCTGGATACCCATGTTCAATGCTTCTTTGGACTTCGTCTTCAATAAATTCTAATACTTTTTTATAAGGACTAAAAGCAGTTCTAAAAGTTTCTGTTTGTTTGCCGAGGATAC
>JAYEMH010000045.1:0-7710 GCA_034717985.1 Candidatus Ratteibacteria bacterium | reverse complement strand
TCCACAAAATCACATTATTCACAAAAAGAAAAGGCCGCCAAAAGAAAAAGAACTACTACTAACATTAACCAAAAGCGGACACATCACTTGTTAGAAAAAGCGGACATCTTGACATGTTAGTTACATACAGCCATATAGAGCTTGATAAAAGGGTCGGGGTATGTTATCATTAAGTGTGAAACATAAGGAAATTTAGAGACGGAGGCAGATATAGTGAGTCAACCTAAAAAGACAGATAAGCCCAAAAAGCTCAATTTAATTTTAGGACTTATATTTTTCCTTGGACTTTTAATCATTTTTAATAACTTCTCGCAAGTTTTAAATCCCAGTAAAGAAGTTATCTTCAGTGAATTTATGGAGGCGGTGGAAAAGGGAGAAGTCCTGAAGGTGATAATTGTAGAGGACAATATCACCGGAGAATTTACCGATGGGAAAGCCTTCAAGACTTATGCTCCGCCAGATCCGGAATTGATCAAAATTCTCCGCTCCAAAAAGGTTGAGATAAAAGCCGAGCCGGAAAGCGTTTGGAGAAATATACTTTTCTCTTTTTTCCCCTTTTTACTTTTCATCTTGTTTTTCTGGTTTTTAATTCGCCGGCAGTTTCAGGGCGGGGGCAAGGTTTTCAATTTTGGCAAGAGCCAGGCGAAACTTCACTCCGAAAGCGCCACTAAAGTGACTTTTGCTGATGTTGCCGGAGTGGAAGAAGCCAAAGAAGAGCTGCAGGAGGTTATCTCTTTTCTCAAGGATCCCAAAAAATTCCAGAAGCTGGGTGGCAGGATTCCTAAAGGAGTTCTTCTTATGGGGCCGCCGGGATCAGGTAAAACCCTTTTAGCCAAAGCGGTCGCCGGAGAGGCCCAGGTGCCTTTTTTTAGTATCAGCGGTTCTGATTTTGTAGAAATGTTTGTTGGAGTGGGAGCTTCCCGGGTCAGGGATCTTTTTGATATCGGGAGGAAAAATGCACCCTGTATACTATTTATCGACGAGATTGATGCCGTCGGCCGGCTGCGTTTTGCCGGTTTGGGAGGCGGGCATGATGAACGGGAACAAACCCTGAATCAGCTTCTGGCAGAAATGGACGGTTTTAACACTCAAGAAGGAGTAATTCTCTTAGCTTCTACCAATCGCCCGGATGTTCTGGATCCGGCCCTGCTCCGTCCGGGAAGATTTGACCGGCAGATAGTGGTTAATCAGCCCGATTTAATTGGGC
The DNA here is from genome assembly GCA_034717985.1 of Candidatus Ratteibacteria bacterium. GTDB lineage: Bacteria > CAZDME01 > JAYEMH01 > JAYEMH01 > JAYEMH01 > JAYEMH01. The sequence continues at coordinate 6,503 of JAYEMH010000045.1, read as the reverse complement.
GGGAAGCGATATTAAAAGTACATAGCAAGAATGTGGTTTTAGATAAAAATGTCGATTTAAAAGTAATTGCGCGGCAGACATCCGGTTTCTCCGGAGCAGATCTGGCTAACTTAGTAAATGAAGCCGCTCTGCTGGCCGCCCGGAAAGATAAAAAGGCGGTTGAAGTTAAAGAGATGGAAGAAGCTATTGAGCGGGTAATGGCCGGCCCGGAGAGGAAAAGCCGAATTCTCAGCGACCGGGAGAGAAAGATTGTCGCCTATCACGAATCAGGTCATTCTCTTCTGTCGCTCTTAATTCCAGAAGTGGACTCCCTGCACAAGGTTTCAATTATTCCTCGGGGCATAGCGGCGCTGGGATATACCATGCAACTTGCTTCTGAGGATAGATATATTTACACCAAAGACGAGCTTTTAGGGAAGATAACCGTTCTTTTGGGGGGACGGGCGGCTGAAATGCTGATTTTCAAACAATTGAGTACTGGCGCGCAGAACGACTTGAATATTGTCACCGAAGCGGCTCATCGAATGGTTTGTGAATTTGGCATGAGCGAAAAGTTAGGCAATCTTACCCTGGGACGCAAGGACAGTCAGGTGTTTTTGGGGAGGGATATTGTCAAGGAGAAGAATTATAGCGAGGAGACGGCCCGGAAAATTGATACAGAAGTAAGAAAGATAATTGACGAATGTTATGGGAGAGCGGGTGATTTACTTAAAGAGAATAAAGATAAACTGGAAAAATTAGCCCGGACACTTTTAGAAAAAGAAGTTTTAACAAGCGAAGAAGTAAAACATATTATTGGATATGAACCTAAAAAAGATAGAGAAACTCGTTCGTGAATTTCTTAAGGAAATTGGAGAAAATCCAAGGCGGCCAGGATTAATTGATACGCCTCACCGGGTGGCGGAGATGTGTCAAGAAATCTTTGCCGGACTTAAGAAGAATCCAGGCAAAGTCTTAAAGGTGATTCATGCCGAAAAGCATGATGAAATGGTACTGCTTAGGGATATCCCTTTCCATTCTATTTGCGAACACCACCTGCTTCCTGTCTTAGGCAAGGTTCATATTGCCTATATTCCGGCTGGAGATCGAGTTACCGGTTTAAGCAAATTAGCCAGGTTGGTTGATATTATTTCTAAAAGGCCCCAGCTCCAGGAACGGATGACTAAACAGGTTGCGGACAACATTATGAAAATTTTAAGACCAGCCGGCGCAGGGGTAATCATTGAAGCGCGTCACCTCTGCATAGAAATGCGAGGTATAAGGAAACCAGAAGCCCGGGCGGTTACTTCAGCGGTAAGAGGTAGGTTTCGCCAGGATGTTAGAACCCGGGAGGAATTTTTGCAATTGGTTAAGGGAAACTTTTAAATAATGAATATTCAGGTTTTAACTTCGCGAAGTCCGGAAGATGTAAAAGAAGAGATGATAAAAATCGGGGTGTCGCCTTATGGAATTAAGGAGATGCTGCCGAAAAGCATACCTTTACTGATTAAACTGGGAAGTATAGATTTCAGGGCGGCCAATATTCTCAAGCAGGAGATGCTTTCCTTAGGCGGGGAAGCAGCTATTCCGCGAGGGGCACTGGATGGTTCCCAGAAAGAAACCCCGGTGATGCTTATCGGCAATCAGAAAATCTTCTCCCAGCTTCTTGCGAAACTTCTCCTTCAGCCTTTTGGGCTGAAGAAAATAGGATCCGAAATTGATTTGGCACTGAAGAAATATTCAGACCGGGAATTCGTCATTAGAGGTAGGCATCTAAATTTGAAATTAGGCAAGAAAACTTGTCTAATGGGTATTCTAAATCTTACTCCAGATTCATTTTATGATGGCGGAAAATATAATGTTCTGGATAGTGCTATCCAGCGGGCGGAGGAAATGGTGGCCGAGGGGGCCGACATTATTGACGTCGGTGGAGAGTCAACTCGTCCGGGAGCCCGCCCAGTTTCAATCAAGGAGGAACTGCAAAGAGTAATTCCAGTGGTAAAAGGATTGAGAAAAAGGATAAAAAAACCTATCTCCGTTGACACCTGTAAAAGCAAGGTAGCCAGGCTGGCGCTTGATTCAGGTGCCAATATTGTCAATGACATTACGGCGCTACGGGGTGATAAAGAAATGGCTAAGGTGCTCAGTCGAAAGGGTGCACCGGTGATTTTAATGCACATGCAGGGTCGTCCTCAGACGATGCAGAAGAAGCCGGTTTATCGGTCGGTTATTAGCGAAATAATTGGTTTTTTAAGGAATAGAATAAAAAAGGCGCTTGAGGATGGAATTAGCTTTAATAAAATTATAATTGACCCTGGCATTGGCTTTGGAAAAACAGTTGAGCACAATTTAGAGATTTTTAGCCGCCTCAGAGAGTTTAAGATTTTAGGGAGGCCGATTCTGGTGGGGCCTTCACGCAAATCCGTCATTGAAAAAATTCTTAATCTGCCTCTGGAAGAAAGGCTTGAAGGAACAGCGGCGCTAGTTGCCTGTTCGATATTAAACGGGGTTCAGATTATCCGGGTTCACGACGTCAAAGAGATGGTTCGGGCGGCTCGCATGGCGGAAGCAATTAAATAGTAAAACCGAGGGGAAAATAATGCTTCAGTTTTTTCATGATTTAAGTTGGAGCTTAGCCAAGTTTCGCTGGCAGGACGCTGTTGATATTATTTTTGTCGCCTTTGTTATTTATCACTTAATCCTCTTTATTCAAGGGACAAAAGTGGTTCAGGCGCTTAAAGGTTTATTAATTCTTGTTGTTGTTTTCCTTGTTGCCAGAATTATGGGTTTTGAGACGGTTACCTGGGTTTTAAGAGGGCTCGTTCCCATGGGAGTAATTGCCTTTCTGGTTGTATTTCACCCCGAAATTCGACGGGCCCTGGTGCATATTGGAGGTAAAAGGCTTTTCAATGTCTATCAACAGGAAGAAAAGGCAATCGAAGAGATTGTTAAAGCGACTTCTACCTTTTCAGAGAAGAAAATTGGCGCTTTGATTGTTCTGGAACGCGAAGTCGGGTTAAAAAATTATATTGAGACCGGGATAGAGATTGATAGTTTCGTTACAGCCGAACTTTTGGATAATATTTTTTTCCCTAATACATCCCTGCATGATGGGGCAGTGATAATCCAGCACAGTCGGATAGCGGCTGCCGGTTGTCTCCTGCCTTTAGCGGCTGAGACGGCTCTTCCTAAAAGCTTCGGCACACGGCATTTAGCCGCTATTGGTTTGACTCAGGAAACCGATGCGGTGGTGATTATTGTTTCTGAAGAGACAGGGACAACTTCCATTGCTTTAGGGGGAAAGCTTAGTCACGATTTAGACCCAACCAGTTTCAGGAAAACCTTGCGTAATCTCTATGCCTCCTCGACGCAACGCCGCATGCCGCTTTATCTAAAAAAGTTACCAAATAGATGAGGCATTAAATGAAAGAGAAAATTAAAAAATGGGTGATGGCTAATCTGGGATACAAAATTTTCGCCCTTTTCATTGCTTTCTTCCTCTGGTTCTATGTTATAGGAGAGAAAGTTGCCGAGAGGGTTTATCGTTTGCCGATCGTTTTTCAGAATGTCACCCGGGATTTAATTGTTGAACCGCGCACTCCAAAGGTTCAGATTATTCTCAAAGGAACCCGGAACCTGGTGATAAATTATAATCCTGAAAGTTTTTACGTTTCCAAGGATTTGAAAAATTATACTCCTGGGAAATATTCTATCCCCGTCTCTCTGGAAGATATTCCCCTGGATGATGAAGGGGTAGAGATTGTTAGAATTGAACCTGAGTCGATAGATATAGAAATTAGAGTTCGGGAAGAAAGAATAGTGCGTTTTAAAAATGTCCCTATTAAAATTTTGGAGTCCCCGGCCTCTTTTCACCGGGTCAGCTTGGAGACAACCGAGGTTTATCTGGAAGTTGTAAAAACTGAAGAGTATGCGCCTAAACTGGATATGGCGGAAATCATGGTTATTTTGGATATTTCTGCATTAAAAGAGGGAATATATCAATTGCCCCTCCAGACAAAGTTTCCTCAAGGGGTAAAGCTAGTTACTATTGAGCCGGCTGTAGTTAAGGTAACTCTAAAGGCCGTCTCGCCATTAATTGGAAAATAGGCATGCCCGCATTGTGCGTAAACATTGATCATATTGCTACTCTCCGTGAAGCCAGGGGTGGCAAGGAACCGGAGCCTCTCCACGGCGCCTTAATTTGTGAAAAAGCCGGAGCCGATGGAATTACCTTCCATCTGCGCGAAGACCGTCGCCACATTCAAGATAAAGATGTAGGAGATTTGCGGGAAAATATCCGAAGCAAATTAAATATGGAAATGGCGGCAATTTCAGAGATGGTCAAAATTGCTAAAAAAGTCAAGGTTGACCAGGCTACTTTAGTTCCAGAAAAAAGAAGAGAACTAACTACTGAAGGCGGCTTGGATGTTTCTAAACAAAAGGACCGATTTAAAAAAATAGTTAAAAACTTGAAATCGGACAAAATCCTGGTGAGTCTTTTTATTGCCCCTGAATTAAATCAGATTCGAGCCAGCTCCCAGATTGGCGCGGATGCTGTTGAAATCCACACCGGGGCCTATTGTAATACCCGGGGCAGGGAACAAAGGCAAGAGTTAGAAAAAATTAAAAAGGCAGCCAGATTTGCCAAATCCCTGGGTCTTAGAGTTTTTGCCGGGCACGGATTAAATTACCGAAATGCAAAGAATGTGGCTGCCATTGCTGAGATTGAAGAGCTGAATATAGGCCATAGTGTTATCTCCCGGGCGGTTTTTAAGGGACTTGAGACAGCGGTAAAAGATATGCGAAGGATAGTCAAATGATTTTTGGCTGTGGTGTTGATATTGTAGAGATTGAGCGAATAAAAAATTTGCGCGAACGTTATCAAGATCGTTTTCTTAATCGTCTTTTTAACAAGGGTGAAAAAAAATATTGCCAGAAGAAAAGATGGATGGATAGGCATTTATCCGGCCGATTTGCCGCTAAGGAAGCTTTTATAAAAGCCCTGAGCAGTGAAGCAGAGCGGTTGCCCTGGCATGATTTAGAAATTCTTAACAACAAAGAAGGAAAGCCGGAGGTTTTTCTTTCTGGCCGGACCCGGGATTTGATAGAAAATTTACAAATAAGAAATATTTTTCTAAGTATTTCGCATAGCCATACCGCGGCTGTAGCTCAGGTAATTCTGGAAAAATGAAATTGCCACCGGAGATGAGAAAACTTCTACCCCCACGTCCCCGAGAAGCCCATAAAGGGACAACGGGACATGTTTTCATTTTGGCCGGTTCTCTGGGATTAACCGGGGCAGCTGTTCTCAGTGCATTAGGGGCGTTGCGTAGTGGAGCGGGATTGGTAACTTTAGGCATTCCCAAAAGCCTTAATGTCATTGTGGCCGTTAAGCTTACCGAGGCAATGACTTTGCCCTTACCGGAGACCAGCGGTCAGACTTTATCGCTTAAGGCTGAGAGGGAAATCCTCAATTTTTCTAAAAGAATAAACGTGGTAGCTTTAGGACCGGGTTTATCGCAAAATAAAGCGACAGTTAATTTAATTAAGCAGTTAATCAAAAAAATCAATGTTCCTTTGGTCATTGACGCTGATGGGATAAACGCCTTGAGCGGGGAGCCGGAGATTCTTCTTCAGAGGAAAGCGGCTACAATTATCACCCCTCACCCTGGAGAAATGAGTCGTCTGATAGGTTTTTCTGTCAAGAAAATCCAGGCTAATCGTCGGCAAATAGCCAGAAAAGTAGCTTCTCAATTTAAAATAGTGGTAATTTTAAAAGGGCGCAATACGGTTATTGCTACTCCCAAAGGCGAAACTTTCATAAATCCTACCGGAGGGGCCGGTATGGCCAGCGGTGGGATGGGTGACGTGCTTACCGGAATAGTGGCTAGTTTCCTGGCTCAGGGATTACTCCCCCTGGCGGCCAGTAAGCTGGCCGTATATGCCCATGGATTAGCGGCCGACTGGCTGGTTAAAAAGAAAGGCTTAAGAGGTATAATCGCCAGCGATGTGGTTGATAAATTGCCTTTTGTTCTAAAAAACAATTGAAAACCGATAATAACTTTGCGAAACTAGGCTGACGTAGCTCAGTTGGTAGAGCACCTCACTTGTAATGAGGATCGCGGGGGTTCGACTCCCTCCGTCAGCTCCAAATTAACGGGCAGGTACCAAAGCGGCCAAATGGATCAGACTGTAAATCTGACGGTGTATACCTTCGGAGGTTCGAGTCCTCCCCTGCCCACCAGGAAAGTTGTGGGCGAAGAGGCGGGCGTAGTTCAGTGGTAGAACGGCAGCCTTCCAAGCTGCTCACGTGAGTTCGATTCTCATCGCCCGCTCCAATAAAAAGGCCCCAATCGCCAAGGGTTCAAGGCAAAGAAAAGGGGGTGATGTAGAATTTCCTGTTAGCTAAATTTTAAAAGTGCACAGTTTAAGAATTAAAAGTGCACAAGCTTTAAGTCCTTAGTTTTAGCTCTTTGGATACCCGTAAGTTTATTGTTGTGCCATATCCTTATCTCAGATAATCC
>JAYEMH010000044.1:21713-26099 GCA_034717985.1 Candidatus Ratteibacteria bacterium | reverse complement strand
ATTATGTTCGTATTAAAGTTTTAGAAGGAGTCAGGCGGATTTCTATCTCTTCTTTTACCCCGATAGAGATTTGTGATACGAACACACAAAAGCTTTTATTAAAGGAACCTTCGGTTTTTAATTTTGAAATAAAGCCGGTTTCCCGGGGTCTTAGTTTAAATGGTGTGATAGTAGATGCTAAAAATATTTCCATAGATTCGCAGCCACTGGGAATAATCGCTTTAGGCAAGAGACAGTATCGGGGTAAAATTGAGTGCCGGCGCCAGCCGGGAAACAGCTTATTAGTGATAAACGAACTTCCCGTTGAGGAATATCTTTACGGGGTGTTGAAATACGAAGTATCACCGAAATGGCCGCGCCAGGCGCTTAAAGCCCAGGCGATAGTGGCGCGTACCTTTGCTCTCAATAAAGTCAGAGAGAAGATTAATGAAGATTATCACCTGACCAATACGGTTTTATCCCAGGTCTATGCCGGTTTTTCCAGCGAAGACCCGGTTTTAACCGAGGTAATAAACGAAACCCACGGCATGGTTTTGACATATCAAGGAGAAATTATACCGGCCTATTATCATGCTACCTGCGGCGGTTATACGGAAAGTCCGAAATATGTCTGGAGTAAGAGCTTGCCCTATCTTCGGGTTCGCCGCTGTCCCTATTGCCAGGATTCTCCTCATTTTTACTGGAAAAATAAACTGGGCCTGCGCCGGATAAGACAGGCTTTTCAACGGGCCGGCTATAAATTCAATCGGATAATCAAACTTAAGCCGCTGGGCAAATCTCCTTCAGGGAGACTCAAAAAAATTCTTATTTACCATAACAGGGGAGAGATCATTGTTAAAAGCAATGACTTGCGGCTGATTATCGGTCCCGATATTATTAAAAGCACTAATTTCAGAATGAAAAGGGTTGATCAGGCCATTGAGTTCAGCGGGAAAGGCTGGGGGCATGGGGTGGGCCTTTGCCAGTGGGGAGCCAGGGGCATGGCCCGCAAAGGATATAAATACGATAAGATTCTTAATTTTTATTACCCGGGAACCAGAATAGAAACAGTTTATTAAGAGGTCTCTGAAAAATACATCAGAGACCTCTGATTGCACAGATTTCTAAAAGATTACACAGATGTTCTCGACGATATTTTTAATCTGTGTAATCTGGTTTTAATCTTTTAATCAGAGATTTCTGGTTTTTTTCAGAAATCACATTAAAAATGATCGGTTTATCTCAATTTGACTATCACTTACCCAAAACGCTCATTGCCCAGTATCCGGCTTCACGGCGCGATGAATCCCATTTGATGATTGTTGGCCGGGAAAAAATTAAAGAGGCCATTTTCAAATCGTTGGCAGATTATTTACGGGCCGGGGACCTTTTAGTTTTTAATGATGCCCGGGTTATCCCGGCGCGCTTGAAGGGGAGAAAACTTGATTCGGGCGGGAAGGTAGATTTATTGCTTCTCAAAGAGATTGCCGGCAACTGCTGGGAAGCGAAAGCTCGAGGCAGCCGGCGATTAAAATGCGGGATGAAAATTTCCTTTGAAGAAGATGGACTGTCGGCTGAAGTTGTAGAAAAACGGGAAGAAGGTCAGATTGTCCTGAAATTCGATTCCCGCTCTGATATTAAAAAAAAACTTGGACGAATCGGAGAAATTCCCCTGCCGCCTTACATAAAAAGGAAAGTAGAGGAAGTTGATTCCCGGCGTTATCAGACAATTTTTGCTAAATATGAAGGGGCAGTAGCCGCTCCTACGGCGGGTCTGCATTTTACCCCTGATTTAATGGATAAACTAAAGGCGAAAGGAGTGGATTTTGCCTTTCTCACCCTGAATGTCGGCGGGGGAACCTTCAATCCGGTAAGAAAGGAGGATTTTACTCAACACCGGATGGAGGCGGAATTTTTTCATCTCCCCCCGGAGACGGCACAAAAGATAAATCAGGTCAGAAAGGGCCATCGCCGCCTGATTGCGGTGGGTACCACTACGGTAAGAGTATTAGAGACTCAAGCTCAAAAAGGGGAAGAGATTTTACCCTGTGAGGGCTGGACTAATTTTTTTATCTATCCCGGGTATAAATTCAAAATTGTTGATGGGATTCTTACCAATTTTCATCTTCCCCGGACAACCCTTTTTCTTTTAGTTTGCGCTTTTCTGAGTCGGGAGGAAATATTTGAAGCCTATGCCCGGGCTATCCGGAAAAAGTATCGATTCTATAGTTATGGAGATGCGATGCTCTTATTAAAAGAATGATTGGGTTAACTGATTAGCGGGTTAACGGGTTAGCGGGTTGAGCCGGTCAACCGGCTAACAGGCGAACCGGCCAACTCGCAAACTGGCAAACCGGCGAACCAGATTAACTAAAGATGTCTTTTGAACTTGTTCATACAGATAAAAACACCTCGGCTCGCGCCGGAGTGCTGATGACTTCTCACGGTCAGGTTCAAACACCGGTTTTTATGCCGGTGGGAACGCAGGCCGCAGTTAAAAGCATGAGCCCGGAGGAATTGGAAGAGATTGGTATCCAAATTATTCTATCCAATACCTTCCATCTTTTTTGGCGGCCGGGTCCGGAGTTGATAAAAAAAGCCGGCGGTCTTCATTCATTTATGCACTGGAAGCATCCCATTCTTACTGATAGCGGCGGCTACCAAATTTTCAGCCTGGCTCCGTTGTGTAAGTTGGAAGAAAGAGGTGTTAGCTTTAAATCCCTTATTGATGGGTCAACGATTTTTTTAAGTCCGGAGATGGCCGTACAGATTCAAATGGAGTTTGGCGTTGATATTATTACTGTTTTGGATGAATGCCTCTCTTACCCTAGTCCTCTGGCAAGGGTGAGGGGGTCGGTTGAATTATCCTTGAATTGGGCTCGCCGGGGACGGCAGGTTTTTTTAGCCAGGCGGAATAACCGGCAGTTATTATTCGGTATTGTCCAGGGAAGTACTTATCCGGAGATTCGCCGCGACTGTGCCGAGCGCTTAATTGATATCGGTTTTGACGGTTACGCCCTGGGCGGGATAAGTGTGGGCGAGGCAAAAAATCTCGTTTTTGAAATAGTTGAGGCTACCGTAACTCATCTTCCCCGGGGAAAACCCCGATATTTAATGGGGGTGGGCACTCCGTTAGACATACTTCGGGCCGTGGAGAAGGGGGTGGACATGTTTGATTGTGCTATTCCGACGCGGAATGCCCGTAATGGTACGGTTTATACATATGGAGGGAAGCTCTGTTTAAAAAACGCGGCATTTATTGATGATTTCCAGCCGATAGAAAAGGGTTGTTTTTGTTATGCCTGCCGGAATTTCAGCCGCGCTTACATTCGTCATCTTTTTAAAGGAGGGGAAATTTTGGCCATGCGTTTGGCCACTTGGCACAATTTACACTTTTATACCCGGTTATTATCTGATGCCCGCCAGGCAATTTCAGAAGATAAATTCTCCGGGTTTTTAAAAGAGTTCAAGAGAAATTATCAAGCATAAGAAGGTAGACGGTAAACTTTTAATTTAACAACTAAGAAGGAGGGAATATGATGCAAAATGTTGCTTATGCGATGGGAAGCGGCGCCGGGGGAGCGGCTTCCGGAGGCTCGGGAATGATTGGTTTCCTGCCGATTATTATCATTTTTTTTATTTTTTATGTGCTTTTGATTCGTCCCCAGCAGAAAAAAGAACAGCAGCGTCTCAAAATGATTGCCGAAATTAAAAAAGGTGATAGGATTCTTACCCAGGGCGGAATTTACGGGACCGTTTTTGAGGTCAAGGAAAATAAGGTAATTTTAGAGGTTTCTGAACGAGTGAAGATAACCCTTACAAAAAATGCTGTTTCCCAGCGGCTGTAAAATCTCGTATCTCGTATTTAGTATCTCGTTCGCATATCGTATTCAGTATTCCATAAAAAGATTTTTTCGGAATACGGACGACGGAATACGGAATACAACACTGGGAAAATTGATTTATCCTTGACACCCAGCAGATATACCGCATATAATGTATCACTTATTGAGTAAAAGAGGGCGTGGTACCCAAGTGGCTAAGGGAGCGGTCTGCAAAACCGCGATGCGTCGGTTCAAATCCGACCCACGCCTCCAATTCAGCAAATGGCTTGTGGCAAAGGGCAAATTGTTGATACTTTTATCATAAGACCTAAGAGCTATTAGCCATTGGCTATTTGCTAAAATGGCCGGGATGGCGGAATTGGTAGACGCCTGGGACTTAAAATCCCATGCTCTGTTAAGGGCGTGCCGGTTCGAGTCCGGCTCCCGGCACCAAATACTAATATCAAATATCAAAAGGACAATACAGAATTTAAAATCACCAATAACCAAATTCCAAACACCAAATAATAACCAATATCCAATGACCTAAATTTCAAACAGTATATTGTCTGGTTATTGATTA
>JAYEMH010000044.1:17514-21613 GCA_034717985.1 Candidatus Ratteibacteria bacterium | reverse complement strand
ACTAATATCAAATATCAAAAGGACAATACAGAATTTAAAATCACCAATAACCAAATTCCAAACACCAAATAATAACCAATATCCAATGACCTAAATTTCAAACAGTATATTGTCTGGTTATTGATTATTGGTGATTGATGTTTATTTGATTATTGGAATTAGATGTTTGGTTATTCATATATTTTGATTTTTACATTTAAGTTGTGTCCCGTTAGCTCAGCTGGTTAGAGCGCCGTCTTGACATGGCGGAGGTCGTCCGTTCGAGCCGGACACGGGACACCATTTACTGTATATCGTCGTCCGTATATTGTCATCCGAGAAGAAGCAAAATAATAATATACGAAATACGGTATACGAAATACGGACTACGGATAATATTATGAACAAAGCCAATAAATTAACTGTTTTACGCATTATTTTAATTTTTGTCTTTATGTTTTTTTTGTTCGCCCAGAATGATTATGCGAAATACGGGGCATTAGTAGTTTTTATCTTGGCCGCTTTAACTGATTATTTTGACGGAAAGATTGCCCGGGTAACTAATACAGTGACGAAATTTGGCATTCTGGTTGACCCTTTAGCCGATAAGATGCTGATTAGTGCGGCTTTTATTTCATTTGTAGAGATGGATATTATTCCTGCATGGATGGTTGTTATCGTTATCGGACGGGAATTTGCCATTATGGGCCTCCGGACCCTGGCGGCTTCCGAGGGCAAGATTCTGGCGGCCGAACGATTGGGTAAGCAAAAAACTATCTCTCAATTTAGTATCATAATCATCATTTTGTCCTTTATTGCCCTGAAAGGCACTTTATCGCTCATCTTTAAAGAACTATCGCCCTATTTAGAAGACTGGCTGAAAATCGGTATTAATATTTTTATGCTGGGGGTAATTTTCCTGACGGTTATCTCCGGATTGAGCTATATCGGCCGCAATCGCCGGCTCCTGGGAATATAAACTTGCCCCGTTAGAGATATGAAAGAGAAGTGCTATATAAATATGATGTTTTGGAAAGCAAGGGAAAATATTGCACAAGGAAGAAAGTTTATTGACGGTTGCCAAAAGGCAGCCTATCTCTAACGGGGTTATAAAGATAATCGTCAGCGGGCTGGGCTGCGGATATGTGCCGATTTTTCCCGGGACGAGCGGTACTCTTCTTGGATTTATAATTTTTTGGGGAGTTAAAAATAACCTCTATATTTACGGTCTGGTTTTAATCCTGATTGTGCTGTTGGGTTTCATCTTTATCTCTCAGGCAGAGAAAATTTTCCGGAGGAAAGATGACACGAAAATAGTTCTTGATGAAATATTCGGCATTTTATTTTGTTTCTGGGGGATAGGTTTCGTGGATGTCCCCTTAGCAGTTGTCGGTTTTCTGCTTTTCCGCCTGCTGGATATTCTAAAGCCTCCTCCGGCACGAAGCTGCGAGAAATTACACGGCGCTGCCGGGGTTATGCTTGATGACCTTGCGGCTGCCGGTTACACAAATTTGATTTTGCGCCTGATGTTAAAATTCCGGTGAGGACGATGAAAATAGAAGTTATAAACATTGGCTCTGAATTAATTGATGGGACAAGGGTCAACCGCAATCTATCTTGCATCGCTGAAAAATTGAAGGGATTAGACTGTGAAATTACCAGGGGAATTATCGTTGGCGATGACGAAAAAGAAATATTAGAAGTTTTAAACGATTCCTTCAGGCGGGTAAAGATGATAATTATCACCGGAGGATTAGGCCCGACATTAGATGATGTTACCAAAAAAGCCATTACTAAATTTTTCAATCGCCGCATGGTTGTTGATAATAACAACCAGGCTTTAGTTCCTCAGGCATCCCGGATTCTCCCCAACCCGAAAGGAACGGCACCGGGCTTGATTCTTGAAGAGAAGGATAAAATGTTAGTTGCTCTTCCCGGCGTGCCCGAGGAATTAAATTATTTGCTGGAGGAGGCACTTATTCCTTATTTGAAACAAAAGGTGAGGCTTTCTTCCATGGCCAGGCGCACCTTTAAAATATACGGATTGACTGAAGTGGAACTGAGTGAAAAAATCAGGCTGATTTTGAAACGAAAAGGATTAAGATTTTCTATTCTTCCCCGGCAGATTGAAATTGCCCTGAAAATCGAAGCCGGAGGGAATGAAGCTGTTAATTTAATTCAGGGCGCGGAGGAGGAAATCAAAAGAAATTTGGGCGATACTATCTATGGGATGGAGGAAGAAACCTTAGAAGAGGTTGTGGGTCTTCTTTTAAGTATGGAAAAGAAAAAAATATCGGTGGCCGAATCATGCACCGCCGGTTTAATTTCCCATCGGTTGACCAATGTTGCGGGAAGTTCCCAGTATTTTGAAGGAGGAGTTATAGTTTACAGTAATAAAGGCAAAATGGATTTGTTGGGGTTGGATGAGAAGCTTCTAAAGGAGCAGGGGGCGGTTAGCGAAGAAACTGCCCGGGCGATGGCTGTCGGGGTGAAAAACTTAACCGGGGTTGATCTGGGATTAGCGGTGACCGGGATTGCCGGCCCGGGAGGGGAAATGACGGACAAACCTATTGGACTTACCTTTATCGCGTTAGCTAAGTCGAAAAAAACAGTGGTTCAAAAGTTTCAATTTCAAGGAGAACGGGAACTTATTAAATTAAAAGCTTCTCAGGCGGCCTTAAATATGGTCCGTTTAAGTCTCATTAAGAAATGAATCAGGGGAATAGAGTTTTTATTGCTATAAGTTTGTCTGAAGCCATCAGTAAGAAGATAGAGGTTATTCAAGATAAGCTCAAAAAAACAAAGGCTGATGTTAGATGGGTAAAGCCGGCAAATATTCACCTGACCTTGAAATTTCTGGGCAATATCACCCCGGAGCAAATTTCCGGTTTAAAGCAAGGATTAGAAAAAATAGCGCGGAAATTTCAGCCTTTTTCGATTTTTATTGAAGAAATGGGTAGTTTTCCCTCTATAGACAGCCCGCGGGTTATCTGGGTTGGAATCAGCCGGGGGAAAGAGATTTTAAATAAGATGAATAAAGCGATTGAAGATGATTTAGCTAAAATAGGTTTTCCCCGGGAAGAGCGCGCTTTTCACCCCCACTTGACTTTAGGACGGTGTCGTTCTTCAAAGCATAGAAGCCAGCTGGCAAAACAGATAAAAACCGAATCAGCTTTCCTCGGTGCATTAGCGGTGGATAGGATTTCTATATACAAAAGTTTACTAACTTCAGAGGGACCTGTTTATAGCTTATTGAGTGATGTGGTTTTAAAAGGAAGGGCCTAAGAGCTGGGGGCTCATTGAGGAGGTAACCATGAGAATGTTAGCGGCTAATTTTTTGAAAGCCTTTTGTTATGTATTGAATTTTTTCCTTACTATTTTTATCTTTATTTTTACGGTGCGGCTGGCTGTAGCCTGGGCCGGTCCAGAGTATATTTTTGAATTAATCGGATTTTTAACCGAGGCAGGTGTTAATTTTACGGGGAGAATGTTTCATCTTCCGACGTTACAGTTCGATATCCGCCCATTATTTACTATTGCAATTTTACTGTTTTTAAGATTTTTTATTGTCAGGACATTTTCGGATATGAGCGAAAGAATAGGAAAATTAGAATAGGGAAAAATAAAAAATCTTTGACAGGATTTACAGGATTAAAAAAGATGAACCACACAGAGAAAAAACTGAAAGATACTCAAAAAAGAATTTCTGACAGGATTTACAGGATTAAAAAAGATGAACCACACAGAGAAAAAACTGAAAGATACTCAAAAAAGAATTTCTGACAGGATTTACAGGATTTAAAAAGATTAACATAGGAAAAGAAACGAGAGATAAAAACTTTGGTTTAAAAATCCTGTTAATCCCGTCAAAAAAAAGGAGAGAAATATGCGAACGATAGAGAAAGTAGAGGCGGCGGCTAAGGTTATTAAGAAAAAAATCAAAATGCGTCCGGAAATCGCCATAATTTTAGGAACCGGACTGGGAGCCCTTGTCAGTGAAATTTCGGTATTGGCTGATGAGATTTCGGGAGAACAATCTATCTCCTATGACAAAATCCCTTATTTTCCGAGTTCTACCACCGTTGGCCATAAAGGAGAATTGGTAGCCGGGAAGATTGGC
>JAYEMH010000044.1:0-17414 GCA_034717985.1 Candidatus Ratteibacteria bacterium | reverse complement strand
CAGTGAAATTTCGGTATTGGCTGATGAGATTTCGGGAGAACAATCTATCTCCTATGACAAAATCCCTTATTTTCCGAGTTCTACCACCGTTGGCCATAAAGGAGAATTGGTAGCCGGGAAGATTGGCGAAAAAAATGTTATTGCTCTGGCCGGACGGGCTCATTATTATGAAGGATATTCGCTTCAGGAGGTTATTTTTCCGGTTCAGGTAGCTAAATTTTTGGGGGCAAAAATTATTATTGTTTCCAACGCGGCCGGAGGAATGAATCCGCAGTTCGGCCTGGGGGATTTAGTTCTGATTACTGACCACATCAATTTTATGGGAGTTAATCCTTTAATTGGTCCGAATGACAGTAAATTAGGTCCGAGATTTCCAGATATGTCTCAGCCTTACAGCCGGCGCTTGATTAAACTTATGGAGAAAATAGCCCTTGAGGAAAAAATGGCGCTTAAAAAAGGGGTTTATGTTGGAGTAACCGGGCCTAATCTGGAAACAGCGGCCGAATATCGCTTTATGCGTTTAATCGGAGCCGATATGGTAGGAATGTCAACCGTGCCGGAGGTAATCGCCGCGGTTCATGCCGGGCTTGAGGTTTTGGGAATTTCCTGTATCACCGACCGCTGTCTGCCTGATGCCCTTAAACCGGCCAATATAAAAGAGATTTTAAAAACAGCTGATCGAGCCGAACCGAAACTTACCAAATTAGTGAAGAAATTTATAGAAAGACTCTAAGTCGTATACCGTATCTTGTATTCCGTATTCCGTTTGCGGTATACGGACGACGATATACGTAATACGGGAAATATAATGGACTATAAGAAAACTTTAAATTTACCAAAGACAAATTTCCCGATGAAGGCGGAACTGGCCAGGCGCGAGCCGGAGATAGCCGGAACCTGGGAAGAAATCAATCTTTACCAGAGATTGTTAGAGAAAAACCAAACGAGGGAAAAATTTATTCTTCATGACGGACCGCCTTATGCCAACGGGAACATCCACATCGGGCACGCTTTAAATAAAATTCTAAAAGACATTATTGTCAGGTATAAATTTATGTCTGGTTTCAACGCTCCCTTTGTTCCCGGCTGGGATTGCCGGGGGTTACCCATCGAACACCAGGTGATGAAAAAATTGGGAGAAGAGAAAAATACATTAAGCGCTGTAGAGATAAGAAAAAAATGCCGAAATTACGCCCTTAAATTCGTCAAGATTCAAAAAGAGGAATTTAAGAGATTGGGAGTATTAGGTGACTGGGAAAATCCCTATCTGACTCTGGATTCCGGTTATGAAGCCAAAATTCTGGAGGTTTTTGCCGGGCTGGTAAAAGGCGAAAATATCTATAAAGGATTAAAACCGGTTCAATGGTGCCGGCGGTGTAAAACAGCTCTGGCCGAAGCCGAGGTAGAATATGCTGATAAGGAATCTCCTTCTATCTACGTGCGATTTCCCCTCAAAAAAGAATTTTGCCGGCGTATTCTTCCGGAGAATACAGCCTTGCCTGTCTGTGTGCTTATCTGGACAACTACTCCCTGGACTTTGCCGGCCAATGTCGCCATTGCCGTCAAGAAAGAGTTTGAATATGTATTAGCAGAAATAAACAGCCGGGAGATTCTAATCATGGCCAAAGATTTACTCAAGCCCATTTTAGAAAAAGCCGGGATTAAGAATTTTAAGATTTTAAAAACTTTAACCGGGGATAAGCTTGAAGGAATAATTTGCCGCCAGCCATTAAGCAAAAGAACTTCACCTTTAATTTTGGGTGAACACGTAATTAAAGATGAGGGAACGGGTTGTGTCCATATTGCTCCCGGGCACGGACAGGAAGACTACGAACTTGGATTAAAATATAACCTGTCGATTATTACCCCGGTGGATAAAAAGGGGAGATTTACAGAAGAAGTTGAGGGTTTGTCTTCTCTCGAGGTATTTTCGGCCAACCCGCTAATTGTAGAAAAACTTAAAAAAGACGGTTTGTTGTTCTTTTATGAAGAGATGAAACACTCCTATCCCCATTGCTGGCGGTGCAAGGAGCCGATTATTTTCCGGGCGACAGAACAGTGGTTTATTTCTATGGATAAAGGCAATCTTCGGAAGAAAGCCCTGGCGGCGGTTAAAAAAGTGAACTGGATTCCCTCCTGGGGGGAACTGCGGATTACCAGGATGATTGAATCCCGCGGCGATTGGTGTATTTCCCGCCAGCGGGTTTGGGGCATACCCTTGCCTGTTTTTTATTGTAAGCAATGTCAGAAACCGCTTCTGGATGAGAAGATAATCTGTCATGTGGCTAAGCTGGTAGAGAAAGAGGGAACAGATATCTGGTTTACCAGTGACCCCGGTGAACTTCTTCCTGCCGGCACGGTTTGTCCGGGATGCCGCCAGAAAGATTTTTCTAAAGAGACGGATATTTTAGATGTTTGGTTTGATTCCGGAGTAAGCCATACGGCGGTATGCAAGACCCGCGCCGATTTAAGTTGTCCGGCTGACCTTTACCTTGAAGGCAGCGACCAATACCGGGGATGGTTTCAAAGTTCATTATTAACCGCCGTTGGGATTAAGCAGGGGAGTCCTTATCGGACGGTTTTAACCCACGGATTTGTTAATGACGGTGTAGGCCGGAAAATGTCAAAATCTTTAGGCAATGTGGCTGCTCCCCAGGAAGTGATGGCCAAATACGGAGCGGATATTTTAAGATTATGGGTCTGTTCAGAGGATTATCGGGATGATTTACGCTTATCGGATGAAATTTTATTTCGTTTGGTTGAAGCCTATCGGAGAATTCGTAATACCTTTCGTTTTCTTTTAGCCAATCTCTACGATTTTTCCCCGATTAAAGACTTAAAACCATACCGGGATCTTCTGGAGATAGACCGCTATATGCTTTCGACGCTGGAGCAGTTAATTGAGAAAAGCAACGGACAATTTGAGAAATATCAGTTTCACCATCTTTTCTCCTCTTTATATAGATATTTTACCGTTGATTTAAGTTCATTTTATCTTGACATCTTAAAGGATAGACTATATACTTTTCCTGCTAATTCGGCAGAACGAAAAGCGGCGCAAACCGTTCTTTTTAAAATTTTAATAACGCTGGTTAAATTGATAAGTCCAATCCTGAGTTTTACCGCCGAAGATATCTGGAAGCATTTTCCTGAAGTTTTCCAGGTTAGAGAGAAGAGTGTTTTTTTATCCGATTGGCCCAAGTTCGAAGAAAAACTGATTAGCGAGAAGTTAGAGAATAAATGGGCTAAGATTAAAAGAATCCGCCGGGAAACAGCCAAAATAACAGAGGCTGCCCGCCGGGATAAAGTAATCGGTAATTCTTTAGAGGCAAAAATAATTTTTTATTGCCAAGATAAAGCCTGGCTGGCCTTTTTAAAGGATAACTTAGATTTACTTCCTTCTGTTTTGATTGTCTCCCAGGTAGAAGCCGGGAACGAAAAACCGGGGGACAAAATTTTTCAGAGCCAGGAAATTAAAGGATTGGCTATTGAAGCCCGCTTTGCCGCAGGTAAAAAATGCGGGCGCTGCTGGAATTACAGCCGGAGCACCGGAGAAAACAGTAGGTTCCCGGAAATCTGCAATCGCTGCATCGAGCATCTTCAAGCCGGAGGTATAAAAGATGAAATCTAAAGGGATGTCGAAAAAAGACGCTAAAAAATATCAACAAAGTCTACAGGAAATCAGAAAGAAAGTCATCGGTGAAATCGAACATTTGGAGAAAGACAATTTAAAAAGGACAACCCGGGAAGCCAGCGGTGATCTTTCCGGGTATCGTTTACACATGGCGGATGTTGCTTCCGATGCCTATGCTCAGGAATTTGCCATCGGTCTTGTTTCCAGCGAGCAGAATTTGCTTAGAGAGGTAGAAAAAGCCTTGAATAAAGTTAACAGCCGGGATTACGGGCTGTGCGAAAATTGCGGGAAGCGTATCACCGTCAAGCGACTCAAGGCCATTCCCTATGCCCATCTTTGTATTGATTGTAAGGAGAAAGAAGAGCTTCAGGGAAAGCGTTAGATGTGTTTTGTATTAACCGCTTCCTTAGTTTTCATTCTTGACCGCATCTCCAAAATTTACATCAGCGTTTTACTTCATCCCCAGAAATCCTTTCCGGTTATCAGAAATGTTTTCCATCTGACCTTAGTGGAAAACAAAGGGGCGGCCTTCGGCTTTCTTCCGGGATACCTTCCTCTTTTCATGGCAGTTTCTTTCGTAACGATTATAATAATCCTTTTTTTGCATTTCCAAAAAAAGATAAAAGCCAGATCAGGCGTCCTCTCTTTAGGTCTGATTTTAGGCGGGACACTGGGCAATTTGTATGACCGCCTTTTTCATGGAGCGGTTATAGATTTTTTGGATTTCCGCTTTTGGCCGGTTTTTAATATAGCTGATTCGGCGATAACCATTGGGGTTATCATTTTGGCCTGGATTTGTTTGAGGCAAAAACCCCATTAAAGATTGAAGGGCAAGTGAATAGAGAGTTTAAGTTTTCTGTGGGAAAAGATTCCCATAGTTTTCGTGTGGATAAATTTTTGGTAGAGATGAATGTGCCTGCTTCTCGTTCTTCTCTTCAGAATTTAATTAAAGAAGGATTAGTCAAAGTAAACGGGAAAAAGGTTAAACCGAGCTGCAAATTAAAACAAAAAGATTTAGTGAAATTACACTTACCTAAAGAAGAAGAAATCGAAATTAAAGCAGAAGCAATACCTTTAAAGATTGTTTATGAAGATGAAAATCTGTTAGTTGTTAACAAGTCAGCCGGAATGATTGTTCATCCGGCTGCCAATGTTTATTCAGGCACTTTGGTTAATGCCCTCTTCCATCACACCGGATTTCTTTCCGCGATTAACGGTCCGATGAGAAGGGGTATTGTTCATCGCCTGGATAAAGATACCAGTGGTTTGTTGGTAGTGGCTAAAGATAATTTTAGCCATCTCAATTTAGCCGGGCAGTTGGCAGAAAGAACGATGAAAAGGCGCTATTTTGCCCTGGTTAAAGGCCAGCCCAAAAAGCGCCAGGGTAAGATTGAAATAGCTATCGGCCGGCATCCCCGGGAGAGAAAAAAAATATCCGTCCATACGCATAAAGGAAGAAAAGCATCGACCTTTTATAAGGTGATAGAAACATTTCCCGATTATAGTCTGCTGGAGTTGCGGCTGGGCACGGGCAGGACACACCAGATTCGGGTTCACCTCTCCTATCTCGGTCATCCGATAATCGGCGATAAAGTATACGGGGGCAAAAAAGCAAAAAAAGAAAAGCTGATTGGCCGCCCCGCCCTTCACGCTTACCGATTGGGATTCAAACATCCGGCTACCGGCCATTCCCTTGAGTTTTCTGTCCCCTTACCGGATGATTTCCAGCAGGCCCTGCGGGTTTTACGCTCTCGCCAAGGTTGAAGTTTTTTTAAATCAAGTTTTTTTAAATCTTCTGTTGACAGAGTTGTTTCTTTTCTGTTATACTTTCTCATAGCTCATAGCTCACCTTTGGAAATGAAAATGTTTAAGCGAGAAGTTGGTTTAAGAATTCTAAGAAGGTTGGTATTACCAGGAGGGAATAAATGGGCGAAAAAGAGAATTTAAACGTGGAAGAAAAGGGAATGTCAATCGATAAGAAAGGTGGAAAGAGAATAGGATTATTTCTGCTTAGAGGAATGAAAGTATTTTGGCAGGGATGCTGCCATGAAATAAGGATTAAAATCGGTCTTTTGTCAATACTTCTTATAGGCAGTTTTGGTTTAGGCTGGTTTTTAGGCTTTAAGCTGGGCGCTCCGGTTAAGGCAAAATTTCCGCCGCCCAGAAAACCTTTTAAGTCTTTGGTGCAGCCGTATCGTCTTCCCCCCAAAGTGAAACTGCCCCTTCCTCCCAAAATGAAATTCCCTCAGCCAGTGGTTACTCCCCGGGGGATTCACCGGCCAATCAGACCGGATGTTCGCTCCCCCCATCTGGAGTTAGGAAAACCGGTCATTCTTGGCCAGCCTCCACAGATTGAATTTCCTGCCCCAAAACTCAAGTCGCCCCGGCCTATACCGGAAGGCAAAGAAGAGGAATAAACTTTTATTTACCCCGTTAGAGAACTTTGTTCTCTAACGGGGTTTATCCGGCTGTCGGAAATCCTTCCTGTTTAGATTTAAAGATTTTTTTATTTTTTTCTTGACAAATCCCCGGGATGACGTATACTATGTACTTTTATCATACTGTATAGACGCCGGAGGCCCATTTCCGGCGGCAGACTTGGTTAGGTAGAAAAATCTAATGAAAAACAAAACAAAAAGATTGTCCTTTGCCAAAATACCCACGGTCTTAAATTTTCCTCATTTAATTGAGGTTCAGAAAAAGTCCTATAACGATTTCCTGCAGGCAGGGGTTGCGCCAGAGAAAAGGAAGCGGCAGGGACTTCAGGCTGCTTTTCTGGATACTTTCCCGGTAGTTGGATATGACGGATCAATCTCACTTGAGTATATCAGCTATTCTCTGGGCAGCCCCAAGTATTCGATGGAGGAGTGTCATCGGCGAGGATTTACCTATTCGGCCCCTCTCAGTATGAAAACCAGGCTGGTTTTGCGAAAGCCGCTAGAGGGAAAAGAAGGAAAAGTAATTAAAGAAGTTAGAGACCAGGAAGTTCATATCGGGGAGCTCCCGCTGATGACTCCTCAGGGCACCTTTATTGTAAACGGCGCCGAAAGAGTAATTGTCAGTCAGCTGCACCGTTCCCCCGGCCTTTACTATGAATCCAGTCTCCATCCAACCGGAAAGCGCATTTATTCTGTCCGGGTTATTCCTTATCGAGGCTCATGGTTGGAATTTGAATTTGACGTTAATGATGTGCTTTTCGCCGTTATTGACCGAAGAAGGAAGGTTATCGCCACCACTTTCCTGCGGGCCATCGGTTTTGGCAAAGATAGTAGTATTATCCGTCAGTTTTACGGTATCGAGGAAGTGAATTTGCGCGAGAGAGGAGCAGTCGATAAGCTTCTCGGCCGCTACCTGGCTGACGATATTATCGATTTGACCAATAAAGAGGTTGTTGCCAGTGCCAGAGAACAGCTAACCCAGAAGACAGTACAAAAAATAAAAACCTTAAAACCCAAGCTTGAAAAGGTCAAGGTGATTAAGATTATTCGTGAGGACATTTCTATTATTGCAACCCTCAACCGGGACCGCCGTTCTTCCGAAGAAGAGGCCCTGCTTGATATTTATCGCCGCCTGCGTCCCGGAGATCCGCCCAGTGTAGAAGGAGCTAAAAATCTTCTTACCCGGCTCTTTTTTGACCCGAAGCGTTATGACCTATCGCGGGTCGGACGCTATAAATTTAACTCGAAGTTAGGAATGGATGTTTCTTTAGAAAAACGGACCTTACGACCCGAAGATATTATCCAGGTAATGAAGTATTTAATTAACCTGAAAGATGGCTACGGAGAACTTGATGATATTGACCACTTGGGGAATCGACGGGTAAGGTCGGTCGGAGAATTGGTCCACAATCAGTTCCGGATTGGATTAGCCAGAATGGAGAGAGTTGTCAGGGATCGAATGAACCTGTTGGATTCCAAGGAGCTAATGCCTTATAATTTGTTGAATCCGCAGCTCTTGAGCGCCTCTATCAAAGATTTTTTTGGCCGCAGTCAGCTTTCCCAGTTTATGGATCAGACTAATCCCCTGGCAGAATTAACCCATAAACGCCGTTTAAGTGCGCTGGGTCCGGGTGGTTTAAGCAGAGAGAGAGCCGGGTTCGAAGTCAGAGATATTCATCCCAGCCATTATGGCCGTATCTGTCCGATTGAGACGCCGGAAGGACCGAATATTGGCTTAATTGCTTCTTTAAGTACTTACGCGCGGATAAGCGAGTTCGGTTTTATTGAAACCCCTTATAGAAAAGTGGAAAACAGAAAAGTAGTCGATAAAGTAGAGTATCTCACTGCCGATGAAGAATACAACTATGTGATTGCCCAGGCTAACGCCAAATTGGACAAAAATGGAAAGCTGGCCGACGAAAAAGTTATCTCCTGCTATAAAGGGGATTACCCGGTGATGCCGTCTGATTCAGTTAAATATATGGATGTTTCTCCTATGCAGCTGGTAAGTGTGGCGGCGGCTTTAATTCCCTTTTTGGAACATGATGATGCTAACCGGGCGCTTATGGGCTCTAATATGCAGCGACAGTCAGTGCCGCTTTTAAAGACAGAAGTGCCTTTGGTGGGAACCGGTATGGAGGAAGCGGTTGCTTATGATTCGGGGGTTTTAGTTATCGCCAGACGAAGCGGGATAGTTGAAGAGGTTTGCGCCGATAAAATAATTATCCGTCCGGACCGGGAAAAAGGCAAGAGAAAAACAAAAGATAAATATGACATTTATATTCTAAGAAAATTTCAGCGTTCTAATCAGGATACCTGCATCAATCAAAAACCGGTGGTTTTCAATGGGCAGCGGGTCAAAGCCGGGGAAGTTATTGCCGACGGGCCGGCTACTAACCAGGGTGAATTAGCCTTGGGAAAAAATATCCTCGTTGCCTTTATGCCTTGGGGTGGATACAACTTTGAGGATGCTATTCTTATTAGCGAGAAAGTCGTTAAAGAGGACATTTACACTTCTATCCATATTGAGGAATTTATCCTTGAGGCGCGGGAGACCAAACTGGGCAAAGAAGAAGTAACCCGGGACATACCCAATGTTGGCGAAGAAGCCTTAGCCAATCTGGATGAAAGAGGTGTTATTTGCAGTGGGGCTGAAGTTAAATCCGGAGATATTTTAGTGGGCAAAATTACGCCCAAGACCGAAACAGAGCTTTCGCCCGAAGAGAAGTTACTGCGGGCTATATTCGGCGAAAAAGCAGAAGATGTCCGCGATACTTCACTCGTTGTGCCGCCAGGCATTGAAGGGATCGTTATTGATACCCAGGTTTTTTCTCGAAGACTTCGGGATCGTTCTGAAAAGGCAAAGGCGGAAGAGAAAGATTTAATCGCCCGGATAAAAAAGAAATATAATGTGGAAATAAAAAGGTTAAAAAAAGAATATCCGCACCGAGCCAGAGAACTTGAAGAAGAAAGGAATCGGGATGTAGCCGCCATTCGTAAGGGCGATGAATTGCCGCCCGGTGTCCTTAAGATGATTAAAGTTTATGTGGCGACCAAAAGGAAACTTTCGGTGGGGGATAAAATGGCCGGCCGGCACGGAAATAAGGGAGTTATTGCTAAAATTCTCCCTGAAGAAGATATGCCTTATCTTCCGGACGGGACTCCGGTTGAAATTGTACTCAATCCTCTGGGAGTGCCTTCAAGAATGAATTTAGGGCAGATTTTAGAAACCCATTTGGGTTGGGCGGCAAGAGCTCTGGGTTTAAAGGTTGCTTCTCCAGTCTTTGATGGTGCCCGGGAGATAGAAATAAAGGAGTTGCTGGAGAAGGCGGAATTGCCGGTTTCCGGGCAGACAGTTCTTTATGACGGCCGCACCGGAGAACCTTTCTGTCAAGAAGTTACCGCGGGATATATCTACATGATGAAATTAGCCCATCTGGTTGAGGATAAGATGCATGCGCGTTCTATCGGTCCTTATTCGCTCATTACCCAGCAGCCCTTGGGGGGCAAAGCCCAGTTTGGCGGGCAGAGACTGGGAGAGATGGAAGTTTGGGCGCTGGAAGCCTATGGGGCGGCCTATACTCTACAAGAGATGCTTACGGTAAAAAGCGATGATGTTGCCGGGAGAAACCGGATTTATGAAACTATTGTCAAGGGTGAAAATCTTTTAGAGTCCGGGCGCCCGGAATCTTTTAATGTTCTGGTGAAAGAGCTGCAGGGTTTGGCGTTGAATTTAAAATTGCTTAAAGAAGGCAAGGATATAACCCCCCAGCCGAAGGGAAGGGGCCTTTCCGCCGGATTATTCAAAACAAAAAAGAAATAGCATTGGCGCCGTAAGGTTCAGGCGCGGTAAATAAAATGGTGAAGAAAAAAGAAACGAAAAAAGCAGAGATTAAGAAAAAAAAGCCGGCTCGGAAAGAAACTGCCCTCCGCGGCAAAAAAGAAGAGAAAAAGATTTTCAAAAAGGAAGAAAAGGGTGTATCCGAACCGTTAGCGGCTAAAGAAGACCGACGGGAAATAAAAGAATTTGATGAGGTAGCCATCAGTTTGCCCTCCCCGGAGACAATTATAAGCTGGTCCTATGGGGAGGTTAAAAAACCGGAGACGATAAATTATCGCACCTTTAAACCGGAAAAAGACGGTCTTTTTTGCGAAAGGATCTTTGGCCCGAGCAAAGATTGGGAATGTAATTGCGGCAAGTTTAAGAAGGTTAAATATAAAGGTGTTGTCTGCGACCGCTGCGGTGTTGAAGTGACTGAATCCCGTGTGCGTCGAGAGAGAATGGGGCATATAAGTTTGGTTTCTCCGGTAGCTCATATCTGGTTTTTTAAAATTTCACCCAGCCGGCTGGGGACTATTTTAGGCATGTCGCTGAGGATGCTGGAAAAAGTTCTTTACTTCGAGGAATATATTGTTTTGGATCCCAAGGAAACACCACTTAAGAAAAAACAGCTTCTTGACGAAGAGGAATATAAACGGTATAAGGAAGAGTACAAGTCTGCTTTCAAGGTTGGAATTGGTGCCGAGGCTGTTCTTTCTCTTCTCAAGGAGATAGATTTAGAGAAAATGTCCAAAGATCTGCATAAGGATTTAAAAGCCACCAGTTCTCAGGGCCAGCGGCGGAAATTTATAAAAACCCTGCGAATTGTAGAGGGTTTTAAAAACTCCGGCAATAAGCCGGAGGGAATGATTTTATCATATCTGCCGGTAATTCCACCTGAATTACGTCCTTTGGTGCCCCTTGAAGGCGGGCGTTTTGCCACTTCTGACTTAAATGACCTTTATCGCCGGGTAATTAACCGCAATAATCGTTTGAAAAAATTACTGGAGCTGAAAGCGCCGGGAATTATCATCCGCAATGAAAAAAGAATGCTTCAAGAAGCAGTTGATGCGCTGTTTGATAACGGCCGGCACGGCCGTCCCGTATTAGGTCCGGGAGGACGTCCGTTAAAATCATTAAGCGAGATGTTAAAAGGCAAACAGGGCAGGTTTCGTCAGAATCTTCTGGGGAAACGAGTTGATTATTCTGGTCGTTCCGTAATCGTCGTTGGCCCGGAATTAAAACTTTATCAATGCGGCGTGCCGAAGGAGATGGCCCTGGAATTATACGAGCCGTTTATTATTCGCCGCTTAAGAGAACAGGGTATAGTCCACACGATAAAAAGCGCTAAAAAGATGGTAGAAAAGGTTCGTCCGGAAGTGTGGGATATCCTGGAAGAGGTAATTAAGGAACATCCGGTTTTATTAAATCGTGCCCCAACCCTGCATCGCTTGGGAATTCAGGCTTTTGAGCCGGTTCTTATCGAAGGGAAGGCAATTCGTGTTCATCCCCTGGTTTGCACTGCCTTTAATGCCGATTTCGACGGAGACCAGATGGCTATCCATATTCCCCTTTCTTTGGAAGCTCAAATGGAAGCGCGAATTCTCATGCTTTCTTCTAATAACATTTTTTCTCCCTCCAGCGGCAGCCCGATTGTTTGTCCCACCCAGGATATAGTTCTGGGATGCTGCTATTTGACTGCCGAGAAAGGTAAAGAAAAAGGCGCCGGGAAAATTTTTTCTCATCCCGGTGAAGTGCTTACCGCTTATTCGTTAGGCCAGCTTGGCCTGCATGCCGGCATTAAGGTTCGCCTTGAGGGCAAGTTATTAACCACCACTACCGGAAGGATTATTTTTAATGATTATTTACCGTCCGGGCTGCCTTTCGTAAACAAAACAGTCGATAAAAAGACCTTAGAGAGAATTGTAACCGAATGTTTTTATAAGGTAGGACTGCACCAGACGGTTTTTCTTTTAGACCGGCTAAAAAGCATCGGATTCGAGTGGGCGACCTTAGCGGGAATCTCGATTGGGATTGATGATATTCGCATCCCCCGGGCCAAGGAGAAAATTTTGCAATTAGCCCGCAAGGAGGCTGTTTCGGTAGACGAGCAATATCGGAAAGGTTTGATTACCAATGGAGAAAGATACAATAAAGTGATTGATATTTGGACCCACGCCACCGACACCATCTCTGAAGAATTGTTCAGTGAAATTAAAAACGAACAGATTGATAAATCCACATTTAACTCGGTTTTTCTTATGGCCGAATCCGGAGCCCGGGGCAGCCAGCAGCAGATTCGGCAGCTTGGCGGAATGAGAGGCTTAATGGCCAAGCCTTCAGGTGAAATTATTGAATCGCCCATCACCTCCAATTTCCGGGAAGGACTTACAGTTTTGGAATATTTTATCTCTACCCATGGCGCCCGAAAAGGTCTGGCCGATACGGCGCTAAAGACAGCGGATTCCGGATATCTAACCCGGCGGTTAGTAGATGTTGCCCAGGAAGTGATTATCAACGAAGTTGACTGCGGGACATTAAACGGTATTTTAATCGGAGCTATTATGGAAGCAGATAAAGCCGTAGTGCCTCTCCGGGAGAGAATCGTGGGGCGGGTGGCGCTGGATAATGTGGCTGATGTGGTGACAGATAAAATAATTATTAAAGCCGGGGAAGAAATTACGGAAAATGAAGCGGAAGAGATTGAAAAAGCGGGTATAGAAAAAATACGTATCCGTTCGGTGCTTACCTGCGAGTCGTCTCGAGGGGTTTGCGCTAAATGTTACGGCCGGGATTTATCCTCCAGAAAAATGGTCGAATTGGGTGTCAGCGTTGGTGTAATTGCTGCCCAGTCAATAGGAGAGCCGGGAACCCAGTTGACGATGAGAACCTTCCATATTGGCGGCACGGCTAGCCGCATAATTGAACAGTCTAAGATTGAGGTTAGAAATGAGGGCCGGATTAAATATTTTAACTTACGGACGGTTAAGAACAAAGACGGAAATATTGTTGTTCTTAACCGAAACGGGGAGATAGGCGTTTTGGACGATGAGGGCCGGGAGTTAGAAAGATATATTTTGCTTCCCGGAGCCAGGATTTATTTTCCCGATAATGCGAAGGCGCAAAAGGGAAAAACCTTAGCCCAATGGGATCCCTACACCCTGCCGATAATCAGCGAGGTGGAAGGGTTGGTAAAATATGAAGATATTTATGAAGGCTTGACGATGCACGAAGAGCTTGATTCGGCTACCGGTATGCGCGGCCGGGTAATTATTGAACATAAAGAGGATCTCCACCCCCAGATTGTAATCGGGAAAAAGAAAAACGAAGTACTGGGAAAATATTCGCTGCCAACCGGGGCGCATATTATCGTAGAGCAGAATGCCAAAATTTTCGCTGGTGACCTTTTAGCCAAAACCCCGCGGCAGGTCTTGAAAACCAGAGATATTACCGGCGGTTTACCCCGGGTAGCAGAGCTTTTTGAAGCGCGCCGGCCGAAAGTGCCGGCGGTTATTACGGAAATCGACGGAACGGTTGTTTTTACCGGAATGGAAAAAGGGATACGTAAGGTAAAGGTGCAAGCTGAAGTTTCTGAGGCGGAATACGTTATTCCACCCGGCAAACATTTACTTGTCTATAAAGAAGATCGGGTAACGGCCGGCCAGCAGTTAACCGACGGGCCGGTTGTGCCGCATGACATTTTAAGCATCTGCGGCGATAAACGCTTGCAGGAATATTTAGTTAATGAAGTGCAAGAGGTCTACCGGTTGCAAGGGGTAACCATTAATGATAAACACATTGAAATTATTGTCCGCCAGATGCTCAAAAAGGTTGAGATTGTTGATAGCGGTGATTCAGAATTTCTTATTGGCGAGCAGGTGGATAAATATCGCTTTAAAGAGGTGAATGAGAAACTGGCAGGTCAAAAGAAAAAAACAGCCCGGGCGGAGCCGAAACTCTTGGGAGTCACCAAGGCATCGCTTAGCACGGAAAGCTTTATTGCCGCGGCTTCATTCCAGGAGACAACCCGGGTTTTAGCCGAAGCGGCGGCCATGGGGAAAATTGATGATTTAAAGGGGCTTAAAGAAAATGTTATTGTCGGGCACCTCATACCGGCTGGAACAGGATTTGCCAAACACCGGCAGATAAAGATAAAAACAGCATAATAATAGTCCATAGTCCACGGTCGATAGTCCATAGTTAATAGGAAAAAGAAGTCAAAAAAGAAGCCGATAGTCAATAGATAGAAAAGTAGATAAAGATAGAGATTTTACTATGGTCTGTGGACTGAGGACTAAGGACTTGAACCGAGCAGAGCGAGGAGAAATATGCCAAGGATTAGTCAGTTAGTCCGTAAAGGAAGAAAATCAATAGAACAGAAGACAAAATCTCCGGCTTTGAACAATTGCCCGCAGAAAAGAGGTGTCTGTCTTTACGTTAAAACCTTTACGCCAAAAAAACCTAACTCGGCTTTACGCAAAATTGCCCGGGTACGGTTGACTAACGGAATAGAGGTGACCGCCTATATACCCGGCGTCGGCCATAATCTGCAGGAGCATTCTATCGTTTTAGTTCGAGGCGGCCGCGTAAAAGATCTGCCCGGAGTGAGGTATCATATCGTTCGGGGAACCCTGGATACGAGTGGTGTGGCGGATAGAAATCGCGGGCGATCCAAATACGGAGCAAAAAAACCCAAGAAGTCGGCGGTTCCCGAAGGGGCTAAATAAAGAGAAGGCAAGGATATATGTCCAGAAAAGGCAGAGTAAGTAAAAGAAAAGCTGTCCCCGACCCAAAATTTCACGATATTTTGGTAACCAAATTCGTCAGTGACCTCATGCGCCGGGGGAAAAAAAGCGTGGCGGAAGGAATTTTGTATGACTGCCTGGATTTTATTGCCAAGCAAACCGGCAACAAAAACCCTCTTGAGGTATTAAAAAAAGCGATAGACAATACCAAGCCGATTTTAGAAGTTAAGCCGCGTCGGGTTGGTGGCGCCACCTATCAGGTTCCGGTGGAGGTTTCTCCGGAGAGACGGGTCAACCTTGCTATAAAATGGATTGTTGGCTTCGCCCGGGCAAAAGCCGGCAAGCCGATGGGTGAAAAGCTTGCCCTGGAACTTTTAGACGCATCTAATAATACCGGCGCTTCAATAAAAAAGAAAGAGGATACTCATAAAATGGCAGAAGCCAACAAAGCTTTTGCCCATTACCGCTGGTAGAAACGCAGATTAACGCAGATAAAGAAAACGCAGATTGACGCAGATAAAACGATATATCTGAGCTCATCTTGCGGGTTTTATCTGTGATATTCTGTGAGGATTTTTAAAGTGAGTGACAGAAAAAGTGAGAGAAGATATTCAAGGGATTAAAGAGAAAATGGGAAGAAAAGTTCCTTTAGAGAAAACAAGAAATATCGGCATTATGGCCCATATCGATGCCGGGAAGACAACTACCACCGAACGGATGCTTTACTATACGGGCAAAGTTTATAAAATTGGGAATGTGGATGAAGGAACGGCGGTTATGGATTGGATGGAACAGGAGCAGGAGCGGGGTATTACCATAACTTCCGCCGCTACCACCTGTTTCTGGAATGACCACCGGATTAATATTATTGATACCCCCGGGCATGTTGATTTTACCGTTGAGGTGGAACGTTCATTGCGAGTGCTGGACGGAGCAGTAGCTATTTTCTGTGCCGTGGGAGGGGTAGAGCCTCAATCGGAAACCGTCTGGCATCAAGCCGATCGTTATCATGTCCCGCGGATTGCTTTTGTCAACAAAATGGACCGGGTAGGGGCTGACTTTTCAGCTTCGGTCAAAATGATGGAGGATCGCCTGGGAGCGACGGCCGTGCCGCTTCAATTGCCTTTAGGGAGTGAAGACAAATTTCGGGGAATAATTGACCTGGTGGAAATGAGGGCATTAACCTGGAAAGAAGACGATTTAGGCGAAAGTTTCGATTATATTGATATTCCTGAAGATTTCCGAGTCGAAGCAAAACATTATCGGGAAAAATTAATTGAGAAAGTCGCTGACCACAGTGATCATCTTTTGGAAAAGTATATTGAGGGGGAAGAAATCTCCTCCAAAGAAATTAAGGAAACAATTAGAAAGGCCGCTTTGGATAACTCCGTCATTCCGGTCTTATGCGGGTCTTCGTTGAAAAATAAAGGTGTGCAGCCGTTAATTGAAGCGATTATCGATTATTTGCCTTCTCCCCTGGACGTTCCTCCGGTAAAAGGAATCAATCCGGAAACCAAAAAAGAGGAAACCAGAAAAACTTCCGATGATGAAGCGATGTCGGCTATTGCCTTTAAAATAATGACTGATCCCTATGTCGGGAAATTAACCTTTTTCCGCGTTTATTCAGGTGTCATTAAATCCGGCGCTTATATCTTCAATGTCAACAAGGAAAAGAGAGAAAGAATCGGAAGAATTGTCCAGATGCATGCCGATAAAAAGGAAGACAGGACTGCGGTATTTACCGGCGATATCGCCGCCGGCATCGGTTTTAAAGGAACAGCCACCGGAGACACTCTGTGTGACGAAAAGCATCCTATTATTTTGGAGACCATATGCTTTCCTGAGCCGGTAATCTCAGTGGCGATTGAACCAAAAACTAAGGTTGACCAGGAAAAACTGACGCAGGCGCTAACTAAACTGGCTGAAGAGGATCCTACTTTCAAAATAAGTTATAACCCGGAAACAAACCAAACAATTATGTCCGGAATGGGTGAACTGCATTTAGAGATTATAATTGACCGGATGCTGCGGGAGTTTAAAGTTGAGGCTAGCGTCGGGAAACCTCAAGTTGCCTATCGAGAAACAGTTAAAAATAAATTTAAAGCGGAAGGGAAATTTATCCGTCAGACGGGAGGGCGGGGACAGTATGGCCACGTAGTTATTGAAATTGAGCCGATAAAAGATGGATTTGAATTCGTTGATAAAACCAGAGGGGGGACAGTGCCCCGGGAGTACATAAGCTCTGTCAAAAAAGGAATACAGAAAGCGATGGAAAAAGGGGTGATCGCGGGATATCCCATGGTGAATATTCGCGCCAAGTTATTGGATGGCTCTTCTCACGAAGTTGATTCTTCCGATATAGCTTTTGAGATTGCTGCCTCAATGGCTTTTCAAAATGCGGCCGAAGCGGCCAAGCCAATACTGCTTGAGCCGATTATGAGTTTGGAAGTGATTGTGCCCGGGGAGTTTATGGGTGATGTAATCGGCAATCTTAATGCCCGAAGGGGAAGAATTGAGGAAATGGGCGAAAAGGCCGGCGCTAAGGTTATTCGAATTTTTGTCCCGCTGGCTGCTATGTTTGGGTACGCCACCGACCTTAGGTCTCTTTCCCAAGGAAGGGCAACTTATTCCATGGAATTTTCTTATTATCAGGAAGTTCCCCGGCAAATTACCGAAAAAATCCTTGATAAGATAGAAGGGAAATAAATGGCAGAACAAACCCAGCAGATAATCAGGATTAGGCTTAAAGGCTATGACCATAAGATTGTTGACCAGTC
>JAYEMH010000043.1:4710-26855 GCA_034717985.1 Candidatus Ratteibacteria bacterium | reverse complement strand
ACATTAATGTCTTGATTCTCGGCCGTAAGCGCAGCTGGGAAGAAAAATACTGCCTCAATAACAAACTTTTATTTAAGGGCATTCCTACCAGGAAACGAGCCGGTAAATTATCTTTACAGAACCTGCCGGTTATGCTAAAATTAGGTGTAGGGTTCTTTGAGACGTTAAAGATTCTGCGGGAGTTTTCTCCGGAAATTGTGGTGGGAACCGGAGGTTATGTTTCTGTTCCGGTGATGACGGCCGGATTTTTTGGCCGTTATCCGATGCTGATTCACGAGCAGAATATTGTGCCCGGCCTGACAACCAGAGTTTTCGCCCCGCTGGCTAAAGAGATTACAGTAACTTTTGAAAAGACGGCGGGATACTTTTCTAAACGGATTAAAAAGAAGATATTTGTAACCGGCTGTCCCCTGGGAAAAGCCGCTAAATCGGACCGGGATAAACGCCTGACTCAGGAAGCTTTTGGCCTGGAGGATAATAAGTTTACGCTGCTGGTAATGGGAGGAAGTCAGGGGGCGCGGCGGCTTAACCAGTTGGTTCTGGCGGCACAAAAAATATGGCAGAAAATTCATCTTCCCATTCAAATAATTCACCTCACCGGTGAGAAAGATTATCCGGCGGTCAGGGACGCTTATATTGCCCGCGGGATAAACGTTTTTATTTCTCCCTTCCATGCTAATATGGGGGAGATTTATAATATGTCGCATTTGGCGGTGGCAAGAGCGGGAGCGGTTAGTTTAGCTGAATTGGCCGCATGGGGCATTCCGGCGATTATTGTTCCTTATCCTTACGCGGCCGGAAGACATCAAGATTTGAACGCTCAATTTTTCGCTCGAAAGGGCGCGGCTAAAGTTTTTCGGGAAGAAGATTTAACCCCGCAAATTCTTTCCAGAGAAGTAAGTTTGCTGGTTAACGATAAAGAGAGGCGCCAAGAAATGGCTGAGGCGAGCCGGAGTTTAGGAAGAAAGGACGCAACGGAAATTTTGAGCCGGAGGATTATTCGCTTAGCTAAAAGTTCTCGGAGGTAACTGATGGAAAAGGAAAAATTAGAGTTAAAGGTGGATAAAATTGCCTTGGAGGTTACAAAGCATACAGAGGCGATTAAAGGGTTGGTTACAAAAGAAGAATTTGTAGAATTTAAGAATGAAAATTTTACAAAGCTTGATAATATGACGGCCATTCTACAGCGTCTCGACCAGGAGCGTATTTTTACAATAGAACGAATCAGACATCTGGAAGAAGAGGTAAACAAGATTAAAGTCCACCTGGCATTATAAAGAAAGGTTTAGGAAAAGAAATGAAACCACAGATGGACACAGGTTAACACAGAGAAAAAACAGAAAAATAGTCAAAAAGAATTTCTGACAGGATTTATTTCCACACCAAAATTTTTAGAGGGAAAATAAATAGTTCCTATTTGAAAAAGATTTTGAATGTTAGCAGGCAGGTTTTGTATAACTTGACATATAAGGTTGAACCTTAAGTGTAAAGGAGCTTGAATTTTGGACAGGCAGAACTTGGATTTTTGATATAAAACAGGCCGCTAATTTTGGAAGATGAGGTATTAAGGAGAAGGAGAAAATAAAAGATGAAAAAGATGGCTATAGTTGTGATTATGTTAGTGATGATGATGGGAATTGCATGGGGAGCGGAGATACGTGTTTGCAATGAAAGGAATGGTGCAGATTGGAAAGAAGAATCCCCTATTACCAGGGCATACTGGATAGAAGGTTTTCTCACTGGTGTAGGAGTTGCCTCTGAGCAATTTGGAAGATGGACTGAAGGTGATGTATCTAAGGCCGATAATGAGGTTTTATTAAAAATCATGGGTATTTCTAAAAAAAGCTATCTGGAATTGGCAAAAAAATATAAACATCTTATCATATTTATTACTATAGAGCAACTACGGGATGGTCTGGATAAATTCTACGAAAACTATAAAAACCAGAAAATAGCAACGGTTGACGCAATTTATATTGTCAAGATGGAAATAGAGGGGGAAAGACCGGAATTGATTGAAGCACAGAAAAGGTTTTTACGAATGGCGCCTATTGACAGATTCGAAAAAATGTCCGAGAACCGCGCAAAATTTAATACTGGTGAAATATCAAAGGATATTTATAAAAATATAAAAGCGACCCAGGAACTTTATTTAAAGATGGGAGTTTTTGCTGAAGCTAAAGTAGAAAATCCAACAAAAGTTGAAGATTATAGTAAGACACCCCTTTTTTGTTATGGAATATATAAATAGAGCTGACAAGGTTATATTTTTTAAACTAAGCGCAAGTTACAAATTTCTATATTATGTAAAGTTATGAAAACAAAAGGGACTCCTTTTTTTCGTCCGTATGGGAATGAAATAGAACTTCATAATGAATCTGATCGTCGCGAAAAATTTTCTAATATTGATTGCTTTGTTCCCGAAAAGACTAAAGAGCGAACACAGGACAGCATAGAAAGGTATTCTGTCAATATATATCTGGAAAGACTTTCTCAGAATAAACTTTTGAGGTTTCCAGTAAAAATTAGAAAGGACGAATGCCCAGATTTCTTTATTTTTAATTGTGATAAAACAACAACAGTATTAGAAGAGACCGCGGTGAAAAGTGAGGGTTTTCACATGGCAATGACAGAATTTGAAAAAAGTCCAGAAACGGCAAGATTGGATTTTGACTTATCCAAACTTGAAAAATATCCATTGTCCAAAGGAGGGAACAAAAAAGATTTGCTGAAACCTAATGAGGAAGGATGGAATGAAGATTTAAGGGAAACAAAATGGACAGATATTATTTTAAGTACAATTAATAAAAAGACTAAAAAATTAAACGGTCCACGTTTTAAAACTGCTGACAAGTATGAACTTTTAATTTATAGTTATTCATATGGAATCAATATTAAAAATGCTTTACTCCTGCTAAGGAAGATGGCTGTCGAAAGGTTTAATCTGAAATCTTTTGAGAGGAATTTTCATTGTGTTTCAGTGATATATGATGACAAGTTATTATACGATGTTGCAAATGAAGGATTTATTTTGAAAGAGGTGGCGGACAAAATTTCATATAGCACAGAGTAAAAAAGAAAAAATAGGGTTAAAAGTGGATAAAATTATAGGATATCCGATATCCTATAAAAATAGGATTATCCCTTTTTCTGTGATTTATCAGTGTAATCGTATTTAAAAATCTGTGTAATCTGTGGGTACGATGTTCGAAAAAATTAAACGCATTCATTTTGTTGGTATTGGCGGAGCCGGCATGGCCGGTATCGCCAAGGTTTTGCATACCATGGGATATCGTGTTTCGGGCTCGGATTTGAAATCTTCAGAGACCACCCGCAGACTTTCCCGGTTAGGGATAAAGGTTTTTTTGGGGCATCGTTCAAACCATGTCAAAGGAGCTGATGTGATAGTTGTTTCCACGGCAGTGCCGGCCGCTAATCCGGAAATAGAGGCGGCTAAGGCTGACCGTATTCCCATTATTCCCCGGGCCGAAATGTTAGCCGAACTGATGCGGTTAAAATACGGAATAGCGGTTGCGGGAACCCATGGAAAAACCACCACCACTTCTCTGGCTTCTTTAATCCTGACTAAAGGCAATATTGACCCGACAGTCATTGTGGGCGGGAAGGTGAAGCATTTAAAGAGTAATGCCAGGATTGGTGAAGGAAAATATTTACTGGCTGAAGCCGATGAAAGCGACGGCTCGTTTTTAACTTTAAATCCGACCATTGTCCTGGTAACCAATATCGATAACGACCATCTTGACTTTTATGGGGAATTGGAGCGGATTAAAGAAGATTTTCTTAAATTTATCAACAAAATTCCTTTCTATGGAGTAGCTTTGCTCTGTTACGACAATGAAGAAATTCGTAGTTTAGTTCCTCAGGTAAAACGCAAATATCTTACCTACGGACTTAATTCCCGGGCGGAAATTACGGCTAAAAAGATAGTTCCTTCTGCCAGGGGAACTTCGTTTGAACTTTTTTATCGGGGGGAAAACATGGGAGAGTTTAAAATAAACCTGA
This sequence comes from Candidatus Ratteibacteria bacterium, assembly GCA_034717985.1. Taxonomy (GTDB): domain Bacteria; phylum CAZDME01; class JAYEMH01; order JAYEMH01; family JAYEMH01; genus JAYEMH01. The sequence goes on along the minus strand of JAYEMH010000043.1, from coordinate 22,832 downwards.
TGGGCAGACACAACCTTACCAATGCCTTAGGGGCGATTGGTATCGGCATTGTTCTGGGTGTCGATCTAGAGAAGATTAAAGAAGCCCTGACTGAATTTAAAGGTGTAGAAAGAAGGCTCCAGATACTGGGGAGAATCCACGGGGCGGTGATTGTTGATGATTATGGCCATCATCCGACCGAGATTGAAGCTACCTTAGAAGCGGTAAAAAATCGTTGGCCCAAAAAAACACTAAAAGTTGTTTTTCAACCTCACCGCTATTCACGGACAAGGTTGCTTCATCAGGAATTTGGCCGGGTCTTTAACTTAGCCGACAGCATCATTATCACCGATATTTATCCAGCCGGGGAAACAGCTATCCCCGGAATAAGTTCTCGGCTTATTGTTGAAGCGATAGAAAAGAAAGGGAAATCGGTTATTTATCATCCTGAACTTAACGAAGATTTAAAAAATTTAATTCTGGGCAATCTTTCGGCTAAAGACGTTATTCTCACTTTGGGTGCCGGTGATATCAGAAAAGTAGCCGAGGCTGTTCTCCGCAAAACTAAACTTAGTCAAGAAGAAAAAGCCGATTGGAAAAAAGAACTCCCCTGGTTAATTAAAGGGAAGGTAAAATTCGCCGAACCTATGCGCGGCCACACGACTTTTGCCGTCGGAGGACCGGCCGAGGCCTGGGTTGAACCAAGGGATATAGAAGATTTAAAGAATCTGATGGTTTTTGTTAAAAAGCATAAGCTCAACTATTTAGTGGTGGGAAAAGGCAGCAATATTATCGTCAAAGACAGGGGAGTTCGCGGTCTGGTAATAAATCTATCCAGATATTTTCGTAAGATAGACAATTTGTCTAATGGAATTGAGGTTCAAGCCGGCCTGGATTTATCTGATTTGCTTTGGCAATTAGAAAAAAACGGTCTGACCGGCCTTGAATTCTTAAAGGGAATTCCGGGAACAGTCGGGGGAGTCATCTGGATGAATGCCGGATTGGCCGACAAAAATATCGGAGAATTTGTTTCCCGGGTCAAAATAATTAATGAAAAAGGAGAGATGAAAGAATTTAATTCAGACCAGCTGCAATTTGCTTATCGGAAAACTATTTTACCAGAGTCCGGGGTGATTTTTGAAGTAACTTTAAAGCTGGCCGGCGGCTCTAAAAAAACGGTCAAGCAGGTTGGACAAGCTTATTTTCAGCGTAAAATGGAATCTCAACCGCTTTCCTTTGCTTCTGCCGGGTGTATTTTTAAAAATCCCGATGGCAAACCAGCCTCGGTTTTAATTGACAAGTTAAATCTTAAAGGCTGCCGTCAGGGCGGCGCGGAAATTTCCAGTCAACACGCCAACTTTATTATTAAAAAGGGAGAAACTAAGGCGGCTGATATTCTCGGTTTAATCCGGATTATCGAGCGGAAAGTAAAAGAGAAACAAGGGATAAATCTTGAGAAAGAAATTGTCGTCGTAGGAGAAGATTAAATAAAAGCAACAATGGGGTTTAATATATCCGTTGCTTTTATTTATTTGAGGGGCATCTTTTAAGTTATGAAAGAACGAGTTGCGGTTTTAATGGGAGGCTTAACCAGAGAGAGAGAAATTTCTCTTCTTTCCGGGAAGGCCGTCGCCGAGGCTTTAGCCTGCCGAAAATATCAAGTTTTTCCCCTTGATATAAATGGGAAAGTCAAATTAGAGAAAGAGCTTAGAGAACAGAAAATCGAGATAGTTTTTATCGCCCTGCATGGCAGTTACGGCGAAGATGGTTCAATCCAGCAGCGCCTGGAAGAACTGAAAATTCCCTATACCGGTTCCCGGGTTAAAGCCAGCTATCTGGCCTTTAATAAAATCGAAGCCAAAAGGATTTTTCGGGATAAGGGAATTCCTACCCCCCCGTTTTTTGTTATAAATAAGAATCAGGAATATAATTCGGTTCTTAAGGAAATGCCTTTTCAATTTCCCTGGGTGGTAAAGCCGGGGGCGGAAGGTTCAAGTATCGGACTTTCCATTGTGGAGGCAAAGGGACAGTTAGATAAAGCTCTGGAATTGGCTTCAGCCTGCGGAGAAAAAATACTGCTCGAGAAATATATAGCCGGAAAAGAAATTACGGTGGGAATTTTGGATGAATGCTCTCTTCCGATTGTTGAAATAGTGCCCAAAAATCGATTTTATGACTATCAGGCCAAATATAGTGAAGGTTTCAGTGAATACTTAGTGCCGGCACCGATTGATCTGGAGGTTTATCAACAAACTCAGCGAATAGCCTTAGCTGCCCACCATGCTTTGGGTTGTGAAGGAATATCCCGGGTGGATATGAGATTGGATGAACAAAATCAACCTTATGTCCTGGAAATAAACACCATCCCCGGATTAACTCATTTTAGTCTTTTACCTAAAGCGGCGCAAAGAATAGGTGTTTCCTTTCCTGATTTATGCAGCATCCTGGTTAAACTGGCTAAGTCCCGGATGGCTAACTATGAACAAACACAAAAGAAAAAAACAGCTTAGAGTTAGATCGGCTCGGGCGGGAAAAATTATCGGGCTAATACTTATTATGTTTGGTCTGGCATGGTTATTAATGGAGACCAAAAAGTTTCTTAAAACCGATTCTCTCTTTCAAATTGAGAATATCTCTTTTGAATGTGATAGTTTGCGGAATCATCCGGAAGTTCGGGAGATTTTAAATTCAGATTATAATTTAAATCTTTTTGGATTTAATCTTTCAAGGCTAAAAAAGAAGCTGGAAAAAATCCCTCAGGTAAGAGAGGTGATAATCCGGAGAAGATTTCCCAATATTGTTGAAATAAAGATTGAAGAACGAAAGCCGGTTTTTATTTTGAACCGGGAAGTTTCTTTCTATGGAATTGATAAAGACGGGGGTATTTTTCCTCAAGTAAAGGGAACGTTCCGTTGGGATTTGCCGGTAATAACCGGCCGGGATAAGGATGCCTTAGAGATTTCCATAGGGGGAAATAAAGTTTCACCGGAGATCTGTCTCGCTTTGAAAATAGCTTCATACATGGAAACAAACAGGACAATACCCTGGGAACTTTCCGAAATTCATTTCGGAAAATTCGATGAAATTTATCTGTACACATTTGATCCCCGTCTGGAATTACGGCTAACCGAAGGTAACCTTGAGAGGGGATTTGAAAACTTAAGTTTGGTGCTGGCTGATTTAGGCAGACCTCTTGCTTTGGTTGGTTCTATAGATTTGCGGTTTCAAGAAAAAGTTTTCGTGCATTTGAAAGGATAATAAATGATAGGACGAAGAGAAGATGTAATTGTTGCTTTGGATGTGGGAACGACAAAAATCTGTGCCCTGGCGGGAAAAATTAACGATGAAGGTGAAATAGAACTGGAAAGCATGGGATTAGCGCCTTCATTGGGATTGAGAAAAGGAGTGGTAATAAATCTTGATGAGACGATTGATTCCATCAGCAAGGCTTTAGGCAGTGTAGAGAAATCCTGCCAGGAAAATATTAATCGGGTTTTTGCCGGTATCGCGGGCAGTCATATTCAGGGATTAAATAGCCGCGGAGCCATTGCTGTTTCGCGTTCGGACCATGAAATCACCCATAAAGATATCAATCGGGTTATTAATGCGGCTAAAGTGGTAGCTATTCCTCCTGACCGGCAGCTTATTCACGTCCTTCCTCAAGAATTCATTATCGACGAACAAAATGGAATTAAGATTCCCCTGGGCATGGCCGGGGTGAGATTAGAGGCGGAGGTTTATTTAGTGACGGGAGCGGTAACTTCAATTCAAAATATTATGAAAAGCATTAGCCGTTCCGGCTTTGAAGTAGAGGAAATAGTTCTGGGGCCATTAGCTGCCAGCGAAGCAGTTTTAAGTGAAGATGAAAAGAAATTAGGCGTAGTTCTAATTGATATCGGAGGCGGTACGACGGATATAGTTATCTATGTTGATGGCAATATCAAGCACGTAAAAATTATTCCGGCGGGGGGAGAACTTGTTACCAATGATATCGCGGTGGGCTTGCGAACCCCCAGCACCCTGGCGGAAAGCCTTAAGAAAAAGGAAGGTTCAACCCTGCGTTCTCTGGATAAGGATGATGAGATTACAACCTTAATTGGCCTGGGGGATAGACAGGGCAAGTTTCCCCGCCGGCTTCTCTGTGAGATAATAGAAGCCCGGATGGAAGAAATTTTTAACCTGGTTAAGACAGAGATTATGAAAACGGGATTAGTGGATTTGATTGCCGCTGGAGTCGTACTGACTGGCGGCGGTTCCTTACTTAAAGGAGTTACGCAGATGGCGGAGGAAATTTTTAACCTTCCGGCTAGAATTGGTGCGCCGCACAGCCTCATTGAAAAAGAAAAGAAGACCCGGAACCCTATGTTTTCAGTTGGCGTTGGTCTTCTTCAGTATGCTTTAAAATCCAGACAATTAAGAAAAACAGCCCTGAAAGGCAATATATTCAGCCGAACAGTAGGAAGATTCAGGGAGAAAGCCGAAGAGATGTTCTAAAAGATGGTAGTAGGTGATAGGTGACAGGTGATAAAGCTGTAACCGACGTCCTATGACCTACAACCTATGTCCTGAATTTGGAGGATAGCTATGCTGGAATTTGATGACCCGGAATATCGGCGCTTTGCTAAAATAAAGGTTTTAGGAATCGGCGGCGGCGGCAGTAATGCGGTTAATCGAATGATTAACTCAGGCATGAAAGGTATAGAATTTTTCACTTTAAATACCGACGCCCAGGCCCTGGCAAATTCTAATGCGGTCCATAAGATTCAAATCGGCAGTAAACTTACCAAGGGATTAGGTTCAGGAGCGAATCCTGAGATAGGACATCAGGCTGCCCTGGAAGATAGAAAGATGGTTAGAGAGGCGCTCAGGGACACCGATATGGTTTTTCTTACCGCTGGTTTAGGAGGAGGAACAGGTACCGGGGCGACTCCTATTCTGGCGGAAATTGCCAAAGAATTGAATATTCTTACCATTGCTGTGGTGACCAAGCCGTTTTTATTTGAAGGGCGGAAGCGCTCCTTAGTGGCGGATAACGGATTAAATGAATTAAGAAACAAGGTTGACACTTTAATTTGCATTCCCAATCAAAAGCTGTTTAATGTGGTGGATAAAGGAACTTCTATTCTTGATGCCTTTAAAGTTGCCGATGATGTTCTGGCTCGGGGGGTGGAAGGTATTTCTGATTTAGTGATTGAATCGGGATTAATCAACCTGGATTTTGCGGATTTAAAAACAGCCATGTCTGAAGGAGGAAAATCCCTTTTGGGTGTTGGCTATGGCCGGGGGAAAGGCCGGGCGCTGAATGCCGCCAATGCGGCTATCTCCAGCCCCCTCTTGGAATATCCGGGCATTGAAGGCGCCAAAGGGGTGCTGATTAATATTACCGGAGGGAAAGATCTTACCCTTTTTGAAGTTAATGAAGCCAGCAGCGTTATTTATGAAAGTGCCGATCGGCAGGCCAATATAATTTTTGGAGCGATCGTCAAACCGAAACTTAGTGAAGAAGTTAAAGTTACGATTATTGCTACCGGGATGGACGAAGTCAAGCCGGAAAGATTATCCCGGCTTCATTCCTCCCGGAAAGGCCAGCCAAATTTTGACTCGCCGGCTTATAAGCGGGGCCGGCGCGAAAGAAGTTCACTGAATAAAGATTCTGATATTATAGATGAATCTGATTTAGATATTCCTACTTTCCTGCGCAATAAAGCGCCCAGGCATTAAAAATGAAACACAGTAAAATTTTTCCTAAGCTGGGATTGATAGAATTCAGTCCATTAAGGAATTTTCCGGAGATAATCCACGGTTTTACCACCCGTGAACTTGGCAATACCGCTTTGCATGTTGCGACCACCCAGGATAAGTTAAACAAGGCAATAAAAAACAGAGAGATAGTTTGCCGGACCTTTCGCGTTGAACTCGATCGGTTAGTTACATCTCAACAGGTTCATGGAGACCGTGTTGTTCCGGTAAATCTTATGATGAGGGGTATGGGCAGCAGAGTTTATAGTGAATCTATTCCTAATTGCGACGGATTAATAACCAATTACGAGCAGCTTCCTCTGGCTATTTTTGTCGCTGATTGCCTGCCCCTGTATATCTATGCTTATCAGGCCAAGGCGATTGGTTTAATTCACGCCGGGAAGGCAGGCACTCAACTGGAAATCGCCAGAAAGGCCGTTGAAAAAATGGAGTCGGAGTATCACCTTAATCCTAAGGAATGCATTGCTCTTCTTGGGCCGGCTATTGGACCCTGCTGTATAGAAAGGGATCTTTATAATTTAAACAGAAAACAGCTCTGCCAGGCGGGCTTGCTCCAGGAAAATATCTATTCGGTGGACACCTGTACCAGCTGCCAGAATCAGGTTTTTTATTCTTATCACCGGGAAAGAGAAAAAGCTGGTCGGATGATGGCCTTTTTTATGCTTAAGTAGAAAAGGGGGCAGGCTACTTTTCGGGTGATATTTTTACTTGCATTTACTTGCGTTTTATGTTATATTTTTATTGATAGCGATTGGAAAGAGGTGAGGAATAAATGAAGATACAAAAAGGAAGTGTAACTTTTAGGATAGCTCCTCAATTAAAACGGGTTATGGAAATGATTGCCCGAGCAGAAAGGCGCAGCTTTAGCAATCAGGTTAATGTGGCTCTTGAGGAATGGATGCAAATAAGAGATGAATTACACCCTCAATTTATGCAGGATATTAAAGAGGCCATTAAGTCAGGAAAACCAGAGTCGGTCTGGAAAGGATAAGATTGAGTATGGGTAAACCTTACCATCAAAGCGCCTACCCGAAATATAACCGCCTGAAGAAAAAATTTCCTCCTTTTTTCAGGAAGAAGTTAAATGAAGCCGAAGATCAAGTAGCGCTTAATCCCTGGATAGGGGAAGAAAAAGCTGGTGAACTTAAGGGAATCCGGGTGTACAAATTTAAAATTCTTGATTTGTTGATCTTATTAGCTTACCAGGTGAATAAAGAAGAAAGAGAGGTTATTTTTGTAGCTGTGGGTGGACACGAGAATTTCTACCGGGATTTAAAGCAGCATTTGAGAAGGAAATGATTTATACCCAGAAAATTTCAAAGGATTTTTTTGACAAACGCTGTTTTGTATGGTATATTTTAAGTAAGAAATTAGGAATGGTCTAGATAAAGGCACCCCTGTGGTAACATAGGGATGCCCCGCACCACGTAGGATGCGGGGCGCGCAAAGCTACAGTGCGCCACACGATTTGGCGTAGGCTGAGTTGCCTAGAATATAGGTGATTCGGCTATTTTTTTAATACACGGATTCTCACGGATTTTGGAACCACGGATGGGCACAGATTCAAATAGGCGGGAGAAGGAAGACGGGAAAAGGGAGATGCGGGATGGGCTCTGTGCTTTGAACTATGAGCTAATACTATGGACTGTGGACAATTAAAATCTAACTTTAATAAGAAGCTCCTAAAAGTGACTGCTTTGGTTGTTATAGGGGCGTTTTTGATTAATGTGGTTTTTGTAGATTTAGTTTGGGCATATAGTGGGTCGCAAGCGGATTCTTATTTACGTCAATCTGCAACAAGAGTAAACGATAGACTTCAAAGAGAAATAGTTGGAACTATAATTAATGGGTTTAGTAAAGAGGAGTTGAGAGAATGGATAGAGAAGCATGGGAGCATTATAGAGGACGAGACGGCAAAGAAAGAATTTCATAAAGAATTTGAGATAATTAGCTCTATGCTTACGAAGGAAAGAAAAAATGGATTATTCAAATTAGCAGAGAAGTTGGGAATAGAAAAAGAAGAAATGAGCAACAGAATTAAACAGGCTAGAGACGACCTATTGGAGAATGGCAAAATCCTAAAACAGTTTCCTGATTTGGTTCAAAGTTCTAATAAATACGGACTTGGTCTGGGAACAGAAGAATACTTGTCTTATGTCTCGGGAATGTTAGAGCATCTAAAAGACAAACCTGATTTAAGAGCTGAATACCTTCTTCATGAAGCTCTTTGTTATCATTTCCAGGAACTAAAAGGAAAAGAAGGCCACCAGATTGCCCGGCAGATACAAAAGATTCTTTTCCCGCAGAATTATGAAAACGTTGTTCCGGTAAAAGGCGATAGCCATCCTGAACTTGCGGGCAAATTGACATTAGAACTGAGAGAGTTTATTGATGTCAAAGTTCAACACGTTACCTCGAGAGTAGAAGATGACAAAGGTTCGCAAGTTATGTCTGCGGTAGTTAAGGGATCAAACTCACCTGGAGGAAATCCAGTAATTGAGCAAAAAGATGAAATTTCTAAAGGGAAGAAGAAACCCGACATTATTAGTCATACAATTGGATGGGGATTAATTCATCTTACAGGGTGGATATTAATGTTATTCCCTCGTGTTTATTTGGATATTACAGGTTTTATTCCTTTTAACTCTCTACTACTTTATTTTGGAATGTCTACAATCGGAGTAGTAGCTGTCGTTATATCCTTAGCAAAATTTTTATTTACACCTTGGCCAAGAAAAGAAGTTTGTGTTAAGGGAGTGACGACTTTTGACGGAAAAGTCAGTGGAATCGTGAGACTTATAAAAGATGCTTCTAAGAAAGACAAAATATTTATCGGAGATATACTCGTTACGGCTAAGACTAATAAAAATATGCTCCCAGCGATGAAAAGAGCAGGTGCGATTATTACTGAAGAGGAAGATTTTTATGCCAAATCTGTTGCTGAAGAGAGGGGGATTCCTTATCTTATTGGGGCAAATGAAGCTACTAAACATCTACGCCAAGGAGAAGTTGTTACGGTAGATGGCAAGAATAGGACAGTAGCTACCCGTAGAAAGGTAGAAGAGGAAAAGAGAGATCCTTTTTCCTTAAGAAAAGAGTTGACTCAAATGCTGCAGGACGCAGAAATAGAAGTTGTGGGACTCGAGAAAATTAGCCCAGAGAAGATTGAATCAATAATTAATCTATTCAAGATTATTCCGAAAGAGCATCTTGCCATCTTAAAGAAGATGAGATTTCAATCTACAGTTTGGGAAGGAGTTACTATAATGGGTGTAAGTACTATTACCGTTCTTCCCACCGGAGTTTTGGAATCGTTTAATGATTGTTTCCTCCATGAATTAGCCCATATTCTTGATTCTAAAGAGGGCGGCAAAGATTTTCTGCTTGGAAAACCTAAGGATTTAAGTCGGCAATTTTACGAATTTGAGTGGCAATCATTAAGAATACCTGGATTTTTGGCTACTGTACTGCCCATTGTTTCTATCTCAGTGGTAGGAGCTTTATTGGGAATTCCTATGCTATATATTTCCCTAAGTCAGGCTACATATATACTTATGTCTGTATTGGGGCCTGTACCAATATTTTTGGGAGAATATTTAAGAATAAGCCCTGGTTTCCTTAATATATGGATAAGAAAAAGTTCAGGACCGTCAAGATTTGTTACCAAGTATGCAACAGCTGATCCAAGGGAGCATTTTGCCGAAACCTATACTAAATATATAATTCATGGGGATAGTTTTAGAAGGGCAGCTATTGATAGTGAGTCTTTGCGAGAGCAATATAACTTTGTAAAAGAACATTATTTCTTCGGGACAGAGTATACACTGGATAAAAATGGATTTGTAATAAAAAAAGATGAGCAAATAAAGGCAGAGGTAACCCGTAGATATGCCAATTTTAAATCTTCAATGAAGGTATTAAGATTAGAAAAGCAAGCGCAAAAACAATATAGTGATAACCTTAGAGCGTTAGGAGATGCCGTGGCCGCGCAGAAATTCCCTGTTTCACAAACCCTTATTCTCTATTCAGAGCCGTTATTAGAATATGGTGGAGGTGTAGATTTCCAGAATGCTTTAGAGATTCTTCTTAAAAATAATGCATTAGACAAGGTTGTTTTATATGCAGAAGATCCGGTATATAACGAAATCTTGGAACGACTCATAGAAGAAGTTAAAAAGAAGACTAAGACAGAGTTAATAATAGAAACAGTAACAAAAGGAGAATTAGGGCTGGAAGATAATGTTACTGAAGTAGAAGAAATCGAAGCTATTATAGGAGAAGAGAAGAATGTTCTCTGTGTAATAAAGGGAACAGTTGAAGCTCAAAATCGGGTTCAGCTTAGGCGTTTCGTCAAGGATAGGAATATACCGATTCTCGTTTTCAAAGGCGCAGATGGGAAACACATCTATTCTTTCGCAGGAGCTCTGGAGCACTCCATACTTGCCGACGAAGGCATTATAGACCTCCTGTCTTTAGAAACTGAAAATGTTCAGGAGGAATATAAAGAACACAAGAGGGCTCTCCGAGAGCTTTCTGGGGCCTAATTTTTCAAATTCTTTTTATTGTAGTTTTATCCCCTATACAATCCCCATTTTTTTATATTTTTTCATTGCCAATCCCTAAAATTTAGGCTATAATAAGTCTAAAGAAGTATTTGATATAAAATTAAGGGAATACCTTTAATTGTTAAAAGAAAAAATTGGTATAATTGGTTTAGGGAATATGGGAAGGGCTCTTGCCCTGGGGTTGAAGCAAGCTGACCTTATTCCATCCCAAAATATAATGCTTTTTGATATCAATGAGAATCGCCTTGATGCAGTTGCAAAGGAAATAGGTGCGTCTCGAGTAGTCAATAATCAGGAATTAGTCACCAAAAGTCAAGGGATTATTTTAGCCATAAAGCCTCAAGATGTAGCTAAGGTTTTAGAAGAAACCAATGATAGTTGGACCACTGATAAATTTATAATCTCTATTGCCGCCGGGATTACCACTTCATATTTAGAGGCGGCAATTAAAGAAAAGCTGTCCGTAATTCGAGCTATGCCCAATATCCCGGGACAGATTGGAGCGGGAATTACCGCAATTAGCTCTGGTTGCTTCACCAATTCTCAACATATGGAGATTGCCAGAACTGTTTTCCGCATCTTCGGTGAAGTGATTGAAGTTAAAGAAGAAGAACTGGATTTAGTTACTGCTTTAAGCGGCAGCGGTCCGGCTTACTTTTTTCTAGTCATGGAGGTCTTGATAGAAGCTGGCCGGGATTTAGGATTGGAGAAGCCGGCGGCAGAAAAACTAGTTAAAGAAACTGCTCTGGGGGCGGCTAAATTAGCCAAGATTTCCTCCCGGAGTCTGGCTCAATTAAGGGAAGAAGTAACTTCTCCCGGCGGAACAACAGAAGCGGCCTTGAAGGTTTTTGAAAAGGTAAATATCAGAAAGATTATTTTTCAGGCCGTCGAAGCGGCTAAGCAAAAATCAGCATTATTAAATCAAACCTAATTAAAACCGGAGGATGTAAAAATGGCAGAGGAAAAGAAAGTAGAAGAAAAGAAAATAGAAGGAAAGAAAAATGAAAAAGCAAGAGCTTTAGATTTAGCGCTTACGCAAATTGAACGCCAATTTGGCAAGGGAGCCATTATGAAGTTAGGTAAAGCCGTATCAGGATTCAAGGTTTCTGTTATTCCCACCGGTGCCCTGTCTTTGGATTTAGCCTTAGGAACGGGCGGATTCCCCCGGGGACGGGTAACAGAGATTTTCGGTCCGGAGATGTCCGGCAAAACCACCCTTTCCTTAACGGCCGTTGCCAATGTTCAGAAAGCCGGAGGCACGGCGGCTTTTATTGACGCCGAACATGCCCTGGATCCGAGTTACGCTAAACTTTTAGGTGTAAATATTGACGAACTTTACATTTCACAGCCTGATACCGGTGAACAGGCTCTGGAAATTGGAGAAACCCTGGTAAGAAGTAATGCCGTAGATTTAATTATTGTCGATTCAGTGGCCGCTTTGGTTCCCCGGGCCGAAATTGAAGGGGAAATGGGGGATGTTCATATGGGACTTCAAGCCAGGCTTATGTCTCAAGCTTTAAGGAAGCTCTCGGCGGCAATAGGCAAATCCCTTACCAGTGTTATTTTTATTAACCAGTTAAGACAAAAAATCGGGGTGATGTTTGGCAATCCGGAGACTACCCCGGGCGGGCGGGCGCTTAAATTTTATGCCTCGGTTCGCTTGGATATGCGAAAAATCGCCAGCCTTAAAGAAGGTGAGGTTTTTGTTGGTAACCGGGTCAGGGTGAAGGTGGCTAAGAATAAGGTTGCGCCGCCTTTCCGCACGGCTGAATTCGATATTCTTTTCAAGGAAGGTATTTCTCGGGAAGGAAACATTTTGGATCTCGGGGTAAACTTGAATGTGGTGGAAAAATCCGGATCATGGTTTACCTATAAAGAAGAAAAATTAGGGCAGGGACGGGAAACTGCCCGGCGCTATCTTAAAGAACATCCCAAAATATCCGCCGAGATCGAGAAGGTAATTCTATCCAGAGAGAACCAGGCGGGTAAGGTTTAAGTTTCTTGCCACTATACGGAGGCAGATATAATGAGAAACAGCGGACGTAGTCTTGTTGTTTTGTTGACGGTTTTAGTCTTGTTGGGTTTAGGTATGCTTTTCTGGCAGAAGAAAGGCGATTTGAATTTTTCCTCTAAAGTTTCCGATTCCCTTAAATCGGCGCCGCCCCGGGTGGTTGAGAGAACAGCTGGTCCGCCGCCGGCCAAGCGGCCTATCGGTAAGGAAGCGCTTTCATTAGAGGAGTCCTTTATTCAAATTGCCGAAGAGGTTAAGCCGGCGGTAGTCAATATTAGTACGGTACAGGTGATTAAAGGCCGAAGAATGTTTCGGGGTTCTGAGAATGACTTCTTTAAAGGCAGTCCCTTTGAAGACTTCTTTAAAGATTTCTTTGAATTCCCCCGCCAGCCCGAACGAGGCTGGAAGCAAAAAAGTTTGGGTTCAGGGATAATTATTGACAAAGACGGATATATCCTGACCAACAACCATGTGGTCGCCCGGGCAGAAGAGATAAAAGTTGTTCTGGTTAAAAATGAAGAGTATGATGCGAAAATTATCGGGCGGGATCCCAAGACGGATTTAGCGGTAATAAAAATAGAGAGTAATAAAGCGCTGCCGGTAGCTGCTTTAGGAGATTCGGATAATCTGCGGGTTGGGCAGTGGGCAATTGCTATTGGTAATCCCTTTGGTCTGAATCGCACCGTTACCGTGGGAGTGATTAGCGCCACCGGACGGGCAGAATTGGGGATCGCCACTTATGAAAATTATATTCAGACCGACGCCTCGATTAACCGGGGTAACAGCGGCGGGCCGCTGCTCAATATCCACGGCGAGGTAATTGGGGTTAATACGGCTATTGTCGGCGGGGCAACCGGTATTGGCTTTGCCATTCCCGTTAATATGGCCAAGGAGATATTGGGTGATTTAATAGATAAGGGTAAGGTGGTTAGAGGCTGGCTCGGGGTGATTATTCAATCAATTACCCCTGATTTAAAAGAATCGTTTGGTTTGGAGACCGAAGAAGGAGCTTTGGTCAGCGATGTCCTTAAAGATAGTCCGGCCGAGAAAGCCGGAATAAAGAGAGGCGATGTTATTGTTACCTTTGGTGGTCAAAAGGTAGAAGATGTCAGAGAACTGCAGCGCACGGCGGCCAAAGCCAAAGTGAATGAAATCATCCGCTTAGAGATAATTCGTAACAAAAAGCCCCTTTCTCTGGAAGTAAAAATTGGCGAGATGCCCCGGGAATTGCCGTTGGAAGAAGAAGGGAAATCAGTTGATGAGGCGGAGTTATGGCTGGGAATCAAAGTCCAGGAAATTACCCCGGATTTAGCTCTCCAGTTCAATCTCTCGGATCGTCAAGGGGTTATTGTTACGCATGTAGAGTTTGACAGCCCGGCTGAGCTGGCCGGCATCAAGGCCAGGGATATAATCTTAGAGATTAACGGCAGGGGCATCAAAAATCCAACTGATTACGATGAAGCAATCAAAAGTTTTAAGAAGGATGCGAAAGTTACCGTTTTGATCAAAAGAGGCGTTTACACCACCTTTCTGGTAATAAAACCCGAGAGTAAGAAATAATAACTACTGATTTAGACAGTGGACTCCAGACATCAGACTTTAGACATTAGACCTTGTCTATAGTCTATTGTCTGCTGTCTTTTGACTGTCTGTTTCGGTCTACTGTCTGAATTACAGACAATACTTTTTAGAATGGTATGGAATCAGTTAAAATCAGGCAAAACTTTCTGGATTTTTTTGAAAAAAAGAAACACAGGATTTTTGCCAGCGATAAACTAATTCCTTCGGGTGATCCTACCCTGCTTTTCACCAGCGCCGGTATGGTTCAGTTCAAAGCCTGCTTTCTAGGCGAAGTAGAGCTTTCTTTCCGCCGGGCCGCTTCCTGCCAGAGGTGTCTTAGAACCACCGATATCGACCTGGTCGGGAAAACCAGCCGCCATCATACTTTCTTTGAAATGTTAGGTAATTTCTCTTTTGGCGATTATTTCAAAGAAGAAGCAATTCTCTGGGGCTGGGAATTCCTCACTCATTACCTGAAGATACCAAAGGAGATGCTCTGGGTCAGTATTTTTAGGGAAGATGAAGAAAGCGCTAAAATCTGGGAAAACGAGGTGGGTCTTTCCCCAGAACGGATTGTCCGCCTGGGTGAAAAAGATAATTTCTGGGCGATGGGTAAGACCGGTCCCTGTGGACCCTGTTCGGAGATAATTTTTGACCGGGGAGAAGATAAAGGTTGTCGGAAGCCGGATTGCCGGGCGGGCTGTGATTGCGGCCGGTTTTTAGAAATTTGGAATTTAGTTTTTACCCAGTATGACCGAAAAATCGACGGAAAACTTACCTCCCTTCCCCGGAAAAATATTGACACCGGAATGGGACTGGAGAGGCTGGCGGCGGTTCTTCAGAAAAAGGAAACAAATTTTGAGACAGATTTAATTAAACCGATAATTGATGAAATCCAGGAGCTCACCGATTTTCGCTACCGGAAAGACCCGCTCAAGGATATTTCTTTCCGGATAATCGCTGACCATATTCGCGCCGTCACCTTCTTAAACAGCGACGGGATATATTTTTCCAATATCGGACGGGGATATATTGCCCGAAGGCTTCTTCGCCGGGCAGCGCGGCACGGCCGTCTCCTGGGGATTAAAGAGACCTTTCTCTACCGTCTGGTTGGTGTAATCGGAGAAATTTTTAAAACTGTCTATCCCGAAACAAAACAATTTCGGGAGGAGATAAGTGAAAAAATCCTGGAAGAAGAGCGCCGGTTTAACGAGGCTTTGAATATGGGGCTGAATGAATTAGAGGAAATTATACGACAGACGAAATCTCAGGGGAAAAAGCTTATCGGAGGGAAAAGCGTTTTTCGATTATATGATAGTTTCGGGTTTCCTCTGGAGATGACCGAGGAGATTGTTAAAGAAGAGAGTTTGGAAATTGATAAATCCGGATTTGAGGCTTCTATGGATGAGCATAAAAAACTTGCCCGGCGTTCCTGGAAATCGGGAGCCGAAGAAAAAATCAGGCTTTTTGCCGAGGGTCTTCCCCCGACAGAATTTGTCGGATATGAAAAAAGTGAAGCTTCTGTTATCATTAAATGCCTTTTCTTTGAAGGGGAAAAATCCCGGGAAGTTAAAGCCGGTGATGAGACCGCTCTCATTCTTGAGAAAACCCCTTTCTTCGCCGAGGCCGGCG
Source organism: Candidatus Ratteibacteria bacterium (assembly GCA_034717985.1). Taxonomy (GTDB): domain Bacteria; phylum CAZDME01; class JAYEMH01; order JAYEMH01; family JAYEMH01; genus JAYEMH01. Next base: position 7,325 of record JAYEMH010000043.1, on the reverse strand, counting down.
GACAGATAAATGATACCGGCTTTATCCAGGGCAAATCTTTTTCGATGAAGATAGACCGGGTGGTAAAAAATAATCAAGAGCAGATAATTCATTGGGGAAAGGTAGAAAAGGGAAAAGTTAAAACCGGAGATAAGGCGAAAGCCGGAATTGATAAAAAAAGGCGCCGGGAGATTACCCACAGCCACACCTCTACCCATCTTCTGCAAGCTGCCCTGCGCTCTCTGATAGATAAAAATATTCGCCAGGCTGGTTCCCGGGTGGGGCCTGACCAGTTTCGTTTTGATTTCAATTATTTTAAAAAATTAACCCCGCAGGAGATAATAGCCGTAGAAGATTGGGTCAATGAAAGGATAGGAGATGATCTCCCGGTAACTATTACCCGGAAAGACAGGAGACGGGCGATGGAAGACGGGGCGATTGCTCTCTTCGGAGAAAAATACGGCGAGAGAGTAACCGTAGTAGGTATTCCCGGGTATAGTTTTGAGTTGTGCGGGGGAACACATGTCAAAAAAACAGGGGAGATTGGGATTTTCAAAATTATTAACGAGGTGTCAGTGGCCTCCGGGATAAGGAGGATTGAAGCAGTGATGGGAAAGAATGGATTAAAAGACTTAAGGGAAGAAAGTAGAATCTTAAGGCAGACGGCTAAGGTTTTAGGGACGAGTATAAAAGAAGTGCCCGGTGAAGTCGAACGATTACTTCAAACGCTTAAAAATTTGGAGAAGCAGCAAAAAAAGAAAACTGAATTGCTTCCCGATTCAAATCTCCTTCTTAAAGAGGTCCAGGTAATTGGCGGCATAAAACTTTTAAGAAAGCGGTTTAAGGGACTTAGCCGGGAAGAAATGCTTTCTTTAATTGATAAATTGCGCCTCCAGCTTGATTCGGGCATTGTTGTTTTGTTGTCCCGGTACCCGGAGAAGATTGAATTAGTAACCAGTGTCAGCCCCGATTTAGTCAAGAGAGGTTATAAAGCCGGACAGATTGCTAAAGAAATATCAGTGAGGTTAGGCGGAAGCGGCGGCGGCCGGCCGGAATTAGGCCGGGGGGGAGGACACGATTTTAGGCGGATTGATGAAGCTATGAATCAGCTTGAGGAAGTTTTGTCAAAATGAGAATAATTGCTTTGGACTGGGGAGAGCGAAGGGTTGGAGTGGCCATTAGCGACGGGCTGGGAATAACCGCCCAGCCGGTAGAGGTTATTAATAATGGTGATTATTCAATCCGGATTACCAGAATAAGAGAGCTTATAAAGGATCGCGAGGTTAAGGAAATTGTAATTGGGATGCCTTTTACTTTAAAAGGAGAAATAGGGTGTCAGGCGAAGAAGGTAGAGTTTTTGGCGGAAAAACTGAGGAAGGAGTTTCGGATACCGGTTCATCTACAGGATGAAAGGCTTAGCACCAAAGAAGTGGAAAGGCAGCTTATTTCTTTTGACCTCTCCCGGGGAAAGCGGAAAAAAGTTCGTGATAAATTGGCCGCTCAGATGATACTCCAGACCTTTTTGGATAGAAGAAATAGGACGACATGAAAATGTCGTCCTGATTACAGTGATTAAAATTTAGATTACAAAGATTATAATGAGAAAACACGGGAAATTTTTAATTATTACTTTAATTATTTTTACAGCCTTCTGGATTCATTTCTGGTGGTTTTGTTTGCATTCTTCTTCCCGCCGGAACGATAACGGAGAGGTTGTTTACGTTAAATCCGGGCTTTCTACCGGTGAGATTGCCGACCTTCTTAAAGAGAAAAGGCTTCTTAAGCATAAATTATATTTTCTCCTTCTCTCTAAAATTTATAGGGTTGAGGAACGGATGAAGGCCGGAGAATATCTGTTTACTAAAAAAATGAATATTCTGAATATTCTTCATCTCCTCAAAAAAGGAATGGTTTTGACCCATCCGGTAGTTATTCCGGAAGGATATAATGTCTGGCAGATTGCGGAGACTTTGGAAGGCAAAGAGATTGTCAGCAGTTTTTCTTTTCTGGAGGGTTCCAATGACAAAGCCTTATGTTCCCAGATGAATATTGAAGCGGACAGTGTTGAAGGATATCTTTTTCCCGATACCTATTTCCTGGCTAAAAATATGAATCCCCGGCAAATTATCCCGCTTATGGTCAACCGTTTCCATGAGATGCTCCCTAAAAATGCTAAGCGCTTGGCCAGGGCCAGAAATATGTCCCTGCACGAAATAGTTATTCTTGCCTCTTTAATTGAGAAGGAAACATCTGATAAAAAAGAGATGCCGACAATTGCGGCTGTTTTTTATAATCGTCTAAGAAAAGGTATGCCTTTGCAATGCGATCCGACCGTCCTTTACGCTTTAGGAAAAGTAAGAAAACGCCTGACCAGGAAAGATTTAAGCATCAATTCTCCGTATAATACCTATCGCTATCGCGGACTTCCTCCCGGTCCGATTGCTAATCCCGGCCGGGCGGCGATTAAAGCTGCTTTGAGACCGAACGAGTTCGATTATCTCTATTTTGTTTCCAAAAATAACGGCACCCATTATTTTTCTAAAACTTTATCTGAACACAATTCTGCTGTTTTTAAATATCAGATTAAAGGCCAAATAGGTGATTCCTCAGATAAGGAATCAGCGGTGAAGAAATAG
>JAYEMH010000043.1:0-4610 GCA_034717985.1 Candidatus Ratteibacteria bacterium | reverse complement strand
TTCCAAAAATAACGGCACCCATTATTTTTCTAAAACTTTATCTGAACACAATTCTGCTGTTTTTAAATATCAGATTAAAGGCCAAATAGGTGATTCCTCAGATAAGGAATCAGCGGTGAAGAAATAGGAGGTGGATATGGCTAAAATAGAAGTGGAACTCATTTTCCCCAAGGAGTTGACGCATGAACCGGTAATTTATCAAATTGCGAAGAAGTTCGAGATTATTCCTACCATAATCGAAGCTTCGTTTTCTACCGATATGGGGTGGGCTTACTTAATTCTGGAAGGGAAAGAAAAGGAACTGGCCAGGTTATTTGAATATTTAAAAGAAAAAAGAGTAACGGTCAACAAACGATAAACCTTACTTGCACCCCGGGGGTGCAAGTATGGGGTGTAAGAATTTTGCTTTCAAATTTTAACCTATGCTATCCCGCAAAGAAGAAAAATTGGATGATATATGTATAAGATGCGGCACCTGCTGCGGCGCCTATGACGGGGATCCCTGTATGCATCTTAAGAAGGATAAAGATGAGCGGTACTACTGCGAAATTTATAATTCGCGATTTGGTATGAGAAAGACTGTAAATGGCAATACCTTTCGGTGTGTTTCGGTAAAGGAAATATTGAATGATTCTTGGTTTCGAAATAGTTCATGTGCGTATAAAGAGTTAAAAATTTCTTAGCGGAAACAATTAATGTATCAATCTTCCCGATTTTACGATATTGCGATTATTGGGGCCGGGCCGGCCGGGGCAATGGCAGCCATCCGTGCCGGACAGCTTACGAAAAGTGTAATTTTACTTGAAAGAAATGATTCTATCGGTAAAAAAATCCTGCTGACCGGCCAGGGACGCTGCAATCTTACTAATACCGCCTCTCTTGATAGATTCATCCGGCAGTTTGGGAAGCAGGGCCTGTTTTTAAGGCCGGCATTTCTTGCTTTTTTCAATCAGGATTTAAGAGATTTTTTTGAATCCGGAGGACTTAAGCTAAAGATAGAGCGTCAGGGACGGATTTTTCCGGTTACCGATAAGTCTTACTCCGTTGTAAAGATTTTAAAAGCCTATCTTTCGAAAAATGGAATTAAGGTTTTCTATAATATGCGTTTAATAGACTTAAAAAGAAAAGAGGGCTTTTTAAAATTGGAATTAAAAGGCAGAATCAGTCTCCAGGCAAAAAAAGTAATCCTGGCTACCGGTGGGGTTTCCTTTAAAGAAACCGGTTCCAGCGGCGACGGGTTCCATGTTGCCGAAAAGTTCGGTCATACGATTACGCCCTTAAAACCCGGACTTGTTCCTTTAAAAGTGAAAGAACTATGGGTAAAAGATTTGCAGGGACTTTCCTTAAAGAATATACGCATTATTTTTGCCGCCGGAGAAAAATCCAGCTTGGGCGAAAAGCGCGGCCGGAAAAAGATTGTCTCGGATATAGGGGAGATGATGTTTACCCATTTTGGCGTTTCCGGGCCCCTGGTTCTTGATTTAAGCGCTAAGGTCATCTCTATTCTTGAAGAGCATAAGGAAGTTCATCTTTTCATTGATCTTAAGCCGGCCTTACAAACTGCCCAGCTTGAGAAAAGACTGTTGAATGAATTTAGCGCCAAAGGAAAGACTCAATTAAAGAATATTATGAAAAACCTGCTGCCCAAAAAAATGATTCCGGTATTTGTCCGTCTGTCCGGTTTAAATCCGGCCGAAACGGCCAATCAAATTAACCGGGCCGGCCGGCGCGCCATTATCGATTTATTAAAAGCCCTGCCTTTAACCGTTATCGGCTCTCTGCCGATTGAAGAAGCGATGGTTACCGGCGGTGGAATTTCCCTGAAAGAAATTAATCCGAAGACTATGGAATCTAAAATTATCCCCGGCTTATATTTTGCCGGTGAGATTATTGATGGCTGCGCCTCAAGCGGGGGATATAACTTACAGCAAGCCTTTTCAACCGGTTATCTGGCCGGAGAAAAAGCGGCTATTACTCTGAGCCCATAATGACAAATGCCTGGAAATTGGTATATGACCACTTTAAGCCCGCCGAGGAAGGGTTAAGAGAAGCCCTTTGCACCCTCGGTAACGGACATTTTGGCACCAGAGGGGCGGCGTCCGAATCTGCCGCTTCAAGAATTCACTATCCGGGCACCTATATCGCCGGTGTTTATAACAAATTAGCCACCAATATCGCCGGACGGGTGGTATCAAGTGAAGATCTGGTAAACTGTCCCAATTGGCTGTTTTTAACCTTCAGAATTGGCGAAGATGACTGGGTTATTCCTTCCAAGAACAATGTTCTTTCCTACCGGCAAGAACTCGATTTCCAAAAAGCCATTCTCAGCCGAAAAATCCGCTTTCAGGATGACCGTGGGCGAATAACAATAATTGAAACCCAGAGAATCGTTCATCTCAAAGAACCTCATTCTGCTGCCATCAGATATATCATTATACCGGAAAACTACCATGGGGAAATTTTCATCAGAGCCGGTCTTGACGGGACCGTCCGGAATACCGGGGTAGCCCGCTACCGCCAGCTTAATTCAAAACACCTAAGGCCTCATTCTCTGGGAAGTTTTAGTAAAAACGGGATTTACCTTTCAATGAAAACCAGTCAATCGGGTATTGAGATTTGTGAAGCCGCCAAGGTGCGTATATTTTCTAAAGGCAAGGAATTAAAACCCCTTGAGAGAATCCTGATAAAAGAGAAAAAAGCAATCTATCAGGAATTTAAAATATCCGTTCGTAAGCGGCAGGCTTATGAAATAGAGAAAATTGTTTCAATTTATACCTCCCGGGATCAAGGTATCCGAAGTTTTCGAACCAGAGCGGTTAATTCCGTAAAAATCTCCCCCCGTTTTAACTCTTTGCTTGCCTCTCATATAAAAGCCTGGGCGGCCTTATGGAAGAAATTTGATATTCAGATTGAAGGTGACACTTTCTCCCAGAAGGCATTGAGATTGCATATCTTCCATCTTCTTCAGACTGTTTCGATTCACCATTGCCTGATTGACGCCGGAGTTCCGGCCAGAGGATTGCATGGTGAAGCCTACCGCGGACATATTTTTTGGGATGAGCTTTTTGTTATGCCTTTTTTCAACTTACATACCCCGGAAATATCAAAAGCCTTGCTTTTATATCGATACCGGCGTCTCCGGCCGGCCAGGAAATATGCCAGGGAAAAGGGATATCGCGGGGCGATGTTCCCCTGGCAAAGCGGTTCTACCGGGATAGAGGAAACACCTGCCAATCATCTCAATCCCATATCAGGTAAATGGGGGCCGGATTACAGCCGATTCCAGAGACACATCTCATTCGCTATTGCCTACAACGTTTGTCAATACTGGAGGATGACCGGCGATCGAGATTTTCTCACTCTCTATGGAGCCGAAATGATATTATCGATTGCCCGTTTTGGCGCCAGCCTCTCACAATATGACCCGGCAGATAAAAAATACCATACCACGGGAATTATGGGGCCGGATGAGTTCCATGAAAGGTTTCCCGGCTGGGTTACCTCCGGATTTAAGGATAATGCCTATACGAATCTACTGATTGTCTGGACACTTCTTAAGGCCCGTAGAATTCTTGCCATTTTACCCGAAAAGCACAAAGTGCGGATTTTTAGAAAACTGAGATTGAAAGAGAAAGAGATAAATCGATGGGAAGAGATTACCCGGCGGATGAATATTATCATCAACGACGCTGGGATCATCAGTCAGTTCGACCGATACTTCAGTTTAAAGGAATTAGACTGGAAGGCTTACCGGGCCAGATACGGCCGGATTCAGCGGATTGACCGGATTTTGAAAGCGGAAGGAAAGTCGCCCAATGAATACAAAATTGCCAAACAAGCCGATGTCCTGATGATGTTTTACCTTTTTCCTCTGGATGAAATAAAAGATTTATTTAACCGGCTCGGGTACAAATTTGATAGTGACCTGTTGAAGAAGAACTACGAATACTATATTAAACGAACATCCCATGGTTCGACGCTGAGCAAGGTTGTCCACTGCTATATTGCTCATTTACTTGGCAGAGACAGGGAGTCATGGAAATGGTTTTTGAAAGTGCTTAAATCGGACATCGATGATACACAGGGAGGAACGACACCCGAAGGCATTCATACCGGTGTCATGGGAGGTTCAGTTGATATTGTTTTAAGAGGTTTTGCCGGAATAAACTTAGGGACGGAAATAATCAAAATTACCCCTAATCTTCCCGAGGGCTGGCGCAGCATCAAACTGAAAATTCTCTATCAGCGAATTTGGATTTCTTTATCTATAACGAAGAATCATATTACCGTTCTTATTGCCGGCTCAAAGTCAAAATCAGCGGCCATTCCTTTTTATATCGGCGGGCGGCTGCATCATCTTTGTTTTGGGAAAACACACAAAATATCTGTAAAAAACAATTAGACTACTAAATGAGGGGGCGAAAAATGGCACGGGAAAGAATATTAATTATTGACGGTGATATTACTCTGTCAGAGGTGCTCCGGACGAGATTAAAAGATATGGGATACCTGGTAGACTGTGCCCGCCGGGGCAGTGAAGCTCTGGATATTCTAAAGGACAGATGGGTTGATTTGATTATTTTAGCCGTTGTCCTCCAGGGCGGGATGGA
>JAYEMH010000042.1:0-8510 GCA_034717985.1 Candidatus Ratteibacteria bacterium | reverse complement strand
CTGGCTACCTCGGTTCCAATTCGGCCCATACCGATAATTCCCAGGGTTTTGCCATAAAGCTGCACGCCGGTATATTTTTTCCGTTCCCATTTTTTCTCTTTAAGAGAAACATAAGCCTGGGGGATATTCCTGGCCAGGGCTAAAATCAAACTTATAGCGTGCTCGGCGGTAGAAATTGTATTTCCGCCCGGCGTATTCATAACAATAATGCCTTTTTTGGTCGCTTCCGCTAAATCCACGTTATCTAAACCGACTCCGGCCCGGCCGATAATTTTTAAATTTTCTGCCGCCTCAATAATTTCCTTGGTCACCCTGGTGCCGCTTCGAATAATTAAACCGTCATAATCCTTGATAATCTTTTTCAACTCTTCGGGGGAAAGCTTGGGCTTTTCGTCAATCTGACAGCCCTTCGTTTTACGAAGAATTTCCAGACCCGGTTTAGCCAAAGGGTCACTGACCAAAATTTTCATTTTTTCCATCCCTCCTTTTAGTCCACGAACCATAGTCTATAGACCACAGTCCTATTTTAGTCCATAGACTACAGACTATAGTCCATAGAAAAAACAAAAAATCTAAAATATCAAACCCGCAGAGCCGAACCTTAAATGCTGGAAGGGAAATTTCTGCCTTTGACTATCAATCTTCGCCCTTTTCCGGATTACTGATTTTTATCTTTTATGAACTATTTTTTGTCTGCTTTTATCTATGGTCTATCGACTGTCGACTATGGACTGACTCAGAATCTCCTCCGCAGCTTTCCGGCCAATTCCGGATTCCAGCTGGTAACCCAATTCACTCAATTCCTTCTCTATAGCCGAAATTGCCTCCAGCAGCTCGAATTGCTTTATATAGCCCATGTGGGCAATCCTGATAATTTTACCTTTAAGCTGGGCCTGGCCCCCGGCCACCCAGATACCATGCTTTTTTCGCAAATTTTTAACCAGCGCCGCCCCATCGATACCCTCGGGAAGTTTGATGGCCGTAACGCTGATAGCCGGTGATTTTGGGGCTAATAATTCCAGTCCCATGGCCAAAGCCGCCTGACGGGTCGCTTCGGCCAAGCGCCGGTGTCTTAAGAAAACCTGTTCCAATCCCTCATTTTTGAGCATCTTTAAAGTCTCCCGGAGAGCCAGAACCAGAGTTATCGCCGGCGTCCAGGGGGTATTTGCTTTTTCCTGAGCTTTACGGGCTTGTTTAAAAGAAAAATAATATTTGGGCAGGGTTGATTTTTCCGCCATATCCCAGGCTTTAGAGCTAACACTGACAAAAGACAGGCCGGGAGGAACCATCAGACCTTTTTGCGAACCGGCCACGACGACATCAACCATCCATTTATCGGTTTTTAAAGGAATGGAAGCCAGACTGCTGATGGCATCAACGGCTAAAAGAGCTTTAGTGGAAGAGACAACCTTAGCAATGGCTTCCACGTCGTTGACGACGCCGGTAGAGGTTTCGCAATGGGTAATAAAAACCGCTTTAATATCCAAATTGGCTTTTAGAATCTTTTGAATTTCTCCGGGCTCAGCCGCATCTCCCCAGTTCACGTCAATAAAAATTGTTTCTATTCCGTATGCCTGGGTAAGTTCCCCCCAGCGTTCGCCAAATTTCCCCCCGCGAACAACCAGGGCTTTATCACCGGAAGACAAAAGATTAGCCACAACAGCTTCCATCGCTCCTGTTCCCGAGGAAGAAAAAAGCAAAACATCGTTTTTCGTCTGAAAAATATATTTAAGCCCCTCAATAACTTCACTAAGAATTTCCTGGAATTCCCTGGTGCGATGGTGAATTATGGGGTTGGACATAATCTCTCTGGCTCCTTCGGGAACCGGGGTCGGGCCGGGGGTCAAAAGATAAAACTTTTTCATTGCCTTTATCCTTTCTTGCTGTTTAGCAACGCTTCCTTCAAGACTTCATCCATATGCTCAACTAAAACAAAATTCATCTCCCGGCGAATTTCAACCGGAATTTCTTCTAAATCTTTTTTGTTCTCTTTAGGCAGAATAATTTTCTTTACTTTTGAGCGGTGAGCGGCTAAAACCTTGGCTTTCACCCCGCCGATAGGCAGAACCTTCCCCCTCAGGGTTATCTCCCCGGTCATCGCCGCCTGCTTGGATACCTTTCTCCGGGTCAAAGCCGAAATTAGGGCGGTGGCCATAGTAATTCCGGCAGAGGGTCCGTCTTTGGCAATAGCCCCTTCCGGAATGTGAATATGAATATCGATAAAACGATAAAAATTTTCATCCAGGCCTAACTGTTTTGCTTTGGAGCGGGTATAACTCAAAGCCGCCTGAGCTGATTCACGCATTACCTCGCCCAGTTTGCCGGTCAGGGTTAAATTCCTTCTCCCTTTGAGAATAGAAACCTCTATATTCATTACCTCTCCGCCCACTTCGGTCCAGGCCAATCCCTGGGCAACGCCAATTTCATCTTTTTCGGTTCCTTTGCTGAGAATAAAACGAGGATGCCCCAGAAATTTTGACAGGTTTTGATTGGTTATTTTTATTATTTCTTTGTGTCCGTTACTAACCAGCTCTTTAGCGGTTTTCCGGCAAAGAGAGGCAATCTCCCTTTCCAAATTTCTCACCCCGGCCTCCCGCGTATAGCTGCGAATAACGGTTAAAATCGCCTTGGAGGAAATAGTCAGCTTCTCTGAATCCAGGCCATTGGCCGCCAGTTGTTTAGGAATAAGAAAAAGTTCGGCAATCTTAAGTTTTTCCCATTCCGTATACCCGGATAATTTGATAATTTCCATCCGGTCCTGAAGGGGAAGAGGAATATTGAGCTGGAGATTAGCCGTGGTGATAAACATTGTATCGGAAAGGTCAAAATCCACCTCTAAATAATGGTCGCTAAAGCTATGATTCTGCTCCGGATCCAGCACTTCCAAAAGCGCCGCCGAGGGATCACCTCTAAAATCTACACTCATCTTGTCAACCTCATCAAGAAGAAAAACCGGATTTCTCGATTTTGCCTTTTTTATTGACTGAACAATTCTACCCGGAAGAGAGCCGATATAGGTGCGCCGATGCCCCCGGATTTCAGCTTCGTCACGGACACCCCCCAAAGAAACACGAACAAAATTTCTTCCTAAAGCCCGGGCAATAGATTTAGCCAGAGATGTTTTTCCCACTCCGGGAGGTCCGACAAAACAAAGAATCGGACCCTTCATTTTTTTGACCAGTTTCCTTACGGCTAAATACTCCAGAATTCTTTCCTTAACTTTTTTTAACCCGTAGTGGTCTTCTTCTAAAATCTTTTCTACCGCATTGATGTCAAGTTTATCCTCGGTCATTTTTGACCAGGGAAGAGATATCAGCCAATCCAGGTAATTTCTTACCACGCCGGCTTCCGGAGAAACCGGAAGCATCCTTTCAAGACGGCCTAACTCCTTCAACGATTTTTCTTCAGCTTCCGGAGTCATCTTTGCCTCAAGAATTTGTTTTCTTAACTCCTGATTTTCGTTTTGCCCGTCTTTCTTTCCTAATTCATCCTGAATTGCCTTCATTTGCTCCTGGAGATAATACTCTTTCTGGGTTTTTTCAATATGATGGCGGACCTTTCCCTGAATTTTTTTCTCAATGTGAAGGATCTCGGTCTCCGCGCTTAAAATCCCCCCGATTTTTTTCAGCCTGGCCAGCGGGTCAAATATCCCCAGAATTTTCTGTTTGTCTTCCAGTTTAATCTGAAGATGGGTAGAAATAGAATCGGCTAACTGCCCCGGGTATTTAATATTGCTAACAGAACCGGCCGTCTCCGGAACGAGACGGGCATTAAGCTTAACGTAATTTTCAAATTGAGAAGCGGCCGTCCGCATTAAAGCTACCGTTTCTAAATTAACTTCTTTTGCTTCTTCCTCTTCCGTATCAGCGATGACTTGGAAAAATTTCTTATTGGAGATAAACTCCTTGATTTTCAAGCGGCAAATTCCCTCAACTAAAATTTTAATTGAGCCGTCAGGCAGGCGGGCAAATTGCAAAATCTCTCCTAATGTTCCGATTTGATAGATATCCTGAATCTTCGGTTCATCAATCCGAATTTCCTTCTGAGTAACCAGTCCTAATAAACGGTCTTTGTCCATCGCCTCCTCTAAAGCTTCAACTGATTTGGGACGCCCAACCAGGAGGGGAACAACCATATAGGGAAAAACGACAATATCCCGAACCGGAAGGAGGGGAAAGATAGTCCTGGCTTTAATTTTATTTCTGTTTCTTTCTATCTTTGAGCCAATATCCATTTTTTATCCTGTTATCATTTTGGGTTCTGTCAAAAATATCTATTCAATTACCAATAATTAACTTACAAGATACAAGTTACAAGATACAAGATACAAACAATCACCAATATTCAATAATCCTAAAGGATAGACCTTCTTGTTCCTTTTAAAGGAAGGGTCTAACCAATTACCCAACATTATTGTTCTTTTTTTTAAATCAAATTCTCTCATTATTTTTGTTTGGCTATTGTTTCTTGGTCATTGGGTATTGGTTATTATTTGGTTATTGTTTCTTGGTTATTGTATCTTTTATTTCTTGGTCATTGTTTGGTTGTTGTCCTGGTTTAACCACCAGATTGACCAATTTCCCGCGGACAATAACCGTTCTGACAATTTCCTGATTAGCCAGCCATTTCCTGACCCGTTCCTGAGTCAAGGCTTTGGCTTTTATTTCTTCTTCACTCAGCCCGGCTTTAATCTCCAATTTGTCCCGCACCTTGCCGTTAACCTGCACTATCAGAGTAACTTTTTCTTCCCGGGCAAGTTCCGATTTAAATTCCGGCCAGAATTGTCGGGAAACAGTCTCTTTTTCCCCTAAAATCTCCCACATTTCCGCAGCAATATGGGGAACAAAAGGAAAAAGGAGAAGCACTACCGTTCTTAAAGATTCGGCCATTATGGGAGACTCAGGTAAAACCGAACCTTGTTTCGGACGCTCAAACGAAAAGCTGAAGATAAGATTTACCAGTTCCATAATAGCGCTGATGGCAGTATTGAAATGAAACCTTTCAATATCGTCGGTAACTTTCTTAATTGTCTGGTGAAGTTTCCGCTTAAGGACACCTTCTAAATTCTTAGCTATATCTTCCGGAACCTCCCGGCGGCAGGGAAAATTAACCAATCGCCAAACTCTATTTAAAAACCGGAAAGCACCTTTTATGCCCTGGTCACTCCATTCCAAATCCTGCTCCGGCGGGGCGGCAAAAAGAATAAAGAGCCGGGCGGTATCCGCTCCATATTTATCAATAATATCATCCGGGTCAACTACATTCCCTTTTGACTTAGACATTTTAGCCCCATCCTTAATGACCATACCCTGCGTCAGCAAATTAGAAAAAGGCTCCCGCGTCTCTACCATTCCAATATCAGAAAGGAATTTATGCATAAACCGGGCGTATAGAAGATGCATAATGGCGTGTTCCACGCCGCCGATATACTGGTCAACCGGCATCCAGTAATTAGCTTCTCCGGGAGAAAAAAGAGATTTTTGAGCCTTTGAATCGGTAAATCTTAAAAAATACCAGGAGGAATCAACAAAGGTATCCATAGTATCAATTTCCCGGCGGGCTTTTTGGCCGCATTTTGGACAAGGAGTAAAATAGAATTTTTCATCAGCCACTAAGGGGGATACTCCTTTTTTATAGGCAAACTCAATTTTCTTCGGCAAAGCCACCGGCAAATCTTTCTCCGCTGCCGGCATGGTGCCGCACTTCTCACAATAAATTATCGGAATCGGCGTCCCCCAGTAACGCTGCCGGGAAATTCCCCAATCTTTAAGACGATAATTTATCTTTCGTTTCCCTATTTTTTTCTCCTCCATCCAGAGAGCAATTTTATTTTTAGCCGCGGAGCTGTCCATCCCGGAAAACTTTTCCGAATTCACAAGATTCCCTTCACCCTCATAGGCCTCCGGCATTGCTTCCAGAGCCAAGCTGTTATTCCCATTCTGGATAACCAGCCGTATCGGCAGTTTATACTTTAGGGCAAATTCAAAATCCCGCTGGTCATGAGCGGGGACCGCCATCACCGCCCCGGTTCCATATTCCATTACGATATAATTAGCAATCCAGATAGGAATCTTCTCCTGATTGACCGGATTAATGGCGTAACGCCCCGTAAAAATCCCTCTTTTTTCTACCTCCGTCTGAGCGGTTTTATTCAGCTTTTCCCGTCTTACCTGATTTATAAATTCTAAAGCTTTCTTTTCTATCTTTGTCCCTTTAACCAATTTGGCCGATAAAGAATGCCCGGCTGAAAGGACTAAATAAGTCGCCCCGAAAATAGTATCCTGACGGGTGGTGAAAACAGGAATGGTTTCGTCTTCCCCGGCAATTTTAAAGCAAATCTCTACCCCGGCACTGCGTCCAATCCAGTTCGCCTGCATTATCTTTACCTTCTCCGGCCAGCCGTTCAAGCCGGATAAATCATTAAGCAAGGCTTCGGCATAAGAGGTAATTTTAAAAAACCACTGTTTAATTTCTTTTGATTCTACCGCCGTCCCGCAGCGCCAGCAATTCCCCCCTTCTACCTGTTCATTGGCTAAAACGGTGGTACATTGGGGACACCAGTTAACGGCCGCCATTTTCTGATAGGCTAATCCCCGCTCATAAAGCTTTAAGAAAATCCATTGATTCCAGCGGTAATAGTCGGGGCTGGCGGTGCTGACCTCACGGCTCCAGTCATAGGCAAATCCCATTTTTTTAAGCTGCCCCCGCATATATGAAATGTTTTTATCCGTCCAGATGGCCGGATGTACTTTTTCTTTCAGAGCCGCATTCTCGGCCGGCAGACCAAAGGCGTCCCAGCCCATCGGATGAAGGAGATTAAATCGATTCATTACCTTGTGCCTAGCCACCACATCACCGATGCTGTAATTTCGGACATGCCCCATATGGATTCTTCCGGAAGGATAGGGAAACATCTCCAGGAGATAATATTTCTTTCTCTTCTCGGAGACGCTTCTCTCCTTGAAAAGAGGTTCCTGTTCCCATTTTTTCTGCCATTTATTCTCAATTTTTTTAAAGGGGTAAGTATTTTTCATCTCGGGTTGTCTCACTTTTGGGAAAGCTTCTTAAGAGGACGTATTATAGCCTATGCGGGATATTATTACAAGGGAAAAAGTGTTCCACGAATTGACTCACATTATTTCTGTCCATCGAAAAGAAGAAATTTCCATAAAGGCAGATAAACAATTTTTATGCCATTTCGTTCCTCTTCTTTCTCGGTATCTTTTGTCACTATAGTAATCCTCTTTGCTCTTAAATGTTTAGCCGCTAAAAAACTGTTCTTAATATCTGGCTTTGTTTCTGTATATTTTACCTCAACAGGAATATCCTTGTGATAGAAATCAATCTCTGTATATTTTTTCCAAAACCATTTAGCGTCTAAATGAAGACAAACCAAGTTTTCTGCCAACAAAGATAAATTTCCCAAAAGTTCCTGTTCCGAGTCTAAAAATCCTGAAGCCAAATTTATAGAGCCTAAATAAGCCTTTTTAAGTTTTCTTGCCCGGGCAATTGGACTTCCTCTAAAATTATAAAGTAGTTTTATCAAAAATGCCTTTTCTAAATATCCGACATATTTTGAAATGGTTTGATAACTTACTTTTAGACTGGAAGCTAAATTTTGATAATCTAAAGTCATCCCCGGTCTTTGGGCAATGAAAGAAATAATCATTTTTAAAACTTCGGGTTCATTTATTTCATAAACCTTGGGAATGTCATAAAATGCTATCTTATCTATAAGAGAATTGATATATTTTTTTATCTTCGAAAAATCAACCTCCTGAATAATCTCCGGCAGAGAGCCGGAAAGAAAATATCTGTTTAACTCCTTTTTAAGAACAAGCGCCTGTAAGGCTACATTCTTTACATCAACCCCTTTTAAATAAAGATATTCTTTGAAATTCAAAGGATAAAGATTGAATTCATAGATTCTTCCGGCTAAACTCTCTTTAGATTTTTTAAGATAGATACTTGACGAACCGGAAATAAAAAATTTAATTTTTCTTTTTAAATCATAAAATCGCTTAAGAATTATCTGCCAGTCCTTTAAATGGTTTATCTCATCGAAAAATATGCAAACATTTTCTAAATCCTCTTTCAAAATCTCGTTCTCGTATATTTCTAATATTTTCTCTAATATTTCCGGGTCTTTCCCCAATATCTCATCAAAAGAAAAATAAAGAATCCTCTTGGGCTGAGATTTCAAAAGAAATCTTTTAATAATTTGAGCAAGCAAAACACTTTTGCCTGTTCGCCGCAGGCCTAAAATCGCAATTATCTGAGGGTTATTAAAATACTTTTCAATCTCTTTTAAAAGAAATCTTTCCTTATAATTTTTAATCTCTTTGATTTCCTTCCCTTGCCACCAAGGATTCTGCCTCAATATTCTCTCTAACAATATCATAAATAGACCTCCTCTGCTTTTGTCTTTATATTAACACTAAATAACATACTGTCAAGAAATATTTTCTGTTTTCACCCAAAAAAGCCCAAGCAATTCAGCTTGGGCTCTT
>JAYEMH010000041.1:0-27439 GCA_034717985.1 Candidatus Ratteibacteria bacterium | reverse complement strand
CTCATCGGGGTGCCTAAGACTATTGACAACGACCTATCGGCCACCGATTACACCTTTGGTTTTGATACGGCGGTAACGATTGCTGCCGAGGCAATTGACCGGCTGCATAGCACTGCTGAGTCGCACCGGCGGGTAATGGTTGTTGAGGTAATGGGAAGGCATGCGGGCTGGATTGCCCTTTTTAGCGGTTTAGCCGGAGGGGCAGATTGCATTTTAATTCCGGAGAGACCATTTGAAGTTGACGAAGTTTGCCGGATAATCGGAAAAAGATATAACCGGGGGAAGACCTTTGGCATTATTGTGGTCGCTGAGGGAGCCAAGCCCAAAGGCTCCTCAGAGACAACCAGGGATGCAAGTGTTGATGCCTTTGGCCATATTTGCCTGGGAGGGATCGGCAACTGGCTGGGTAAAGAAATTGAGAAAAAGACTAATTACGAAACCCGGGTTTCGATTTTAGGACATACTCAAAGAGGAGGCCCTCCCACCGCTTTTGACCGAATTTTAGCCACTCGATTCGGAGTTAAGGCGGTGGAATTGATCAAAGCCGGGAAATTCGGCCGGATGGTCAGTCTCCAGGGGAATAAAATCCAGGACGTTTCTTTGCGTGAAGCCGTATCCGGACCCAAGCTGGTAGATGAAAGCTGGTATAAATTAGCCGAGGTGTTTTTTGGATAAGTCTTACCCCATGGGTGGCAAATGGGGGGGGAGGTAAAATACCCAAGATACAAGAAACCTGCCTCGCCGGCAAGGCGGGCAATAACCAAACAATGACCAATGACCAAATTCAAATAACCAAACAAAAACAATGAGAAAAAATGAAAATCGCAAGAAGAAAAGGGAAAGAAAGTTTTTAGTGTTTGGTGATTGATTATTGGTGATTGGAATCTATTTGTATCTTGTATCTTAGTTATTGGTGATTTTAATAGACATTTTAGATAGTACCTAAGAAAGGAGAAAGAGTTATGTATGGCAGGAGAGTTTTAGTTTTGAGTGCGTTGATGTTATCTTTTTGTATTCTGGCTGGCTGCGGCCGCAAAGGCGAAGATGTTGCCGCCTCGGTCAACGGGAAGAAAATTTTAGTTTCTGAATTTGAGGAGAAGCTGCGGCAGATGCCGGCTTTTTTCCAGCAGAATGAAGCCCAGCGGCGGAAATTTCTTGAGAGTCTAATTGACAGAGAAGTTCTCTTAGCTGAGACGGCCAGGCGCAAATTAACTAACGATGAGGCAGTAAAAAAGCGTTTAAAGTTAGCTCTGGAGCAGATTTCAATCGAGGAATTGGTCAAGAAGGCCATTCCGGAAGCAGCGGTTACCGACCAAGAATTAAAGGATTTCTATCAGGAGAAAAAAGAACAATTTGTTGAACGGGAAAAAGTGCAGGTCAGTCAAATCCTGGTTCGTTCGGAGAAAGAGGCCAGGGAGATTTTAAAACAGCTAAAAGGAGGGAAGGATTTTGCCGGTCTTGCCCGGACAAAATCTATCAGTCCCGATGCCAGCCGCGGGGGTGACATTGGATACTTCGGCCGCGCCGAGATGCTGCCGGAGTTTGAAGAGGCCGCTTTCTCCTTAAAAAAAGGCCAGATAAGCAAGGTTATCAAATCTCCCTTCGGCTACCATATTTTAAAACTTACCGACAGGAAAAATAAACAACAGAAATCTTTTGCTGAGGCTAAAGAAGAGATTGAAGCGATTGTCCGGCAGAAAAAGCAGAGGGAATCTTTAGATAAGTGGTTTAAAGACTTAAAAGGGCAGGCAAAAATCAAGATAAACGAAGATATTTTTGCCCAAAAGCCGGGAGAAAAAACTCAGGAAGCAGAAGGTGTAGCTGAGGGGAAAAAAGAATAACGGAACCAGAAGATTATAACCACAGAGTACACGGAGGAAAAGAAAACTAAAAAATAGAAAAAAAGAATTCCTGACAGGATTTACAGGATTAAAAAAGATGAACCACAGAAAAAGAAATTAAACCACAGATAGACACAGATTAACACGAGAAATAAATAAAAAGTCAAAATGGCAAAGGGGAAAATGTTTTTAGGCAGGATGTGCAGGATAAAATTAGACAAAATTGACAAGATTTAAAATCCTGTTAATCCCGTCAAAAAAATGAAAAGAAGTTCTCGGTGTTTATCTGTGGTTTTTGAAGGAGCTGTCGGGGAAGAATATAACAGTATTTCCCTGTGTTAATCTGTGGTTAGAAATTGATAAGATAAGGAACACGGATGATAAATGAAATTTAAAGGGGTAGGTTTTTTAAGTGTATTAATTTGTCTACAATTCTTTTTTTGTCAAAATTTAGAAGGGAAAGTTTTAGATCGGATTGTGGCCGTAGTGAATGGAGATTTAATCACCGAAAGCGAGCTTGAGGAAGCCCTCCTTCCTCTTCGCGCCCAGTATGAGCAGACAGCAAGTTCCAAAAGGGAGCTTAAGGAAAAGCTCAAGGAATCCCGGGAGATTGTTTTAGAGCAGTTGATTGAAGAGAAGCTGCTTCTTCAGCGGGCCCGGGAGGAGCAGGTTGAATTATATGAATCGGAAGTGGAAAAGATGGCTGCTGAAATAAAAGAAAAATTTTCAACTCCGGAAAAATTTAAAGCCTGGCTTGATACCCGGGAATTAACTGAGCCGGCATTGAAGGAAAAGCTCATCAAGCAAGCCCTTGTCCGGAAATTGATTAATAAGAAATTACGGCCCGGTGTAAGAATCAGCCCGGAAGAACTGAAGGCGTATTACGAAAAATATAAGGAGCAGTTTAATGAAGGTCCCCAGGTCAGCCTCAACTATATTTTAATTAAAGGTCCTCCCGAACGGAAAAATAATGAGGCCGAAATTTTAGTTCGCCAGGTTTGGGGAAAAATTATGGAAGGGACTGATTTTAATATCCTGGCCAAGGAATATTCAGAGGACCCCAAGTCTCTTAACGGCGGTGATTTAGGATTTATCAATATTAAAACATTGCCTCCCGAGCTGCGGGCAATAGTTGAGAAACTGGAAGTGGGAGAAACAAGCGAAATTATCCGAAGTCCCTCCGGATTTAACATTCTTAAACTTACCGGCAGAAGAGAAGCCAGAAAAAGAGAACTCTCTGAGGTGGAAGATGTAATTGAGGAGCAGATTTTTCGAAATAAATTGGAAGAAAAATACCAGCCCTGGCTTGAAAAACTTAAAGAAGAGGCTTATATTGAACGGAAGCAGTTGAATGGAATTAAATGAACTCACCGCCCGCCAGCTTAATGAGCGTCTCCAGAAGAAAGAAATTAAAGCAGTTGATATATTAGAAAGTGTATTCCGGAGAATCGACCGGGTAGAAGGGCAAATATCCGCTTTTACTTCTTTAGATAAAAAAAGAGCCATTGATGTTCTTTCTTCTCTGGATAAAAAAGGAAAAACTGAAGGAAATTCCTCCCTTTACGGAATCCCCGCGGCGGTCAAAGATAATATCTGCCTTAAAGACGGGAAAACAAGTTGTTCTTCCCGGGTTTTAAAAAACTTTATCTCTCCCTATTCAGCTGCAGTAATTAAAAAACTGGAGGAAGCCGGTTCGGTTGTTTTCGGCAAAACCAATCTTGATGAGTTTGCTATGGGGTCTTCTACAGAAACCTCTTTCATCGGGCCCACGCATAATCCCTGGAATATAGAGGTTATTCCGGGAGGTTCCAGTGGCGGAAGCGCGGCGGCGGTGGCCGCTGATGAGGCCATCTTTGCCATTGGTTCGGATACCGGCGGCTCCATCCGTCAGCCGGCCGCTTGCTGCGGGGTGGTGGGAATGAAACCCAGCTATGGCCTCGTTTCTCGATACGGCCTGGTAGCTTTTGCTTCATCTCTAGATCAGATTGGCCCGATAACCAAGGATGTTTACGATGCCGCTTTGGTTTTAGGGGTCATTGCCGGTTCCGACCGGCGGGATTCTACTTCAATCCCCGATTTGCCGAAAAAAGATTATACTACTTCTCTCTCCGCAAAAGTTAAAGGCATGCGAATTGGATTGCCCAGGGAGTATTTTTTGTCCGGCTTGGATTCCGAAGTGGAGGAAGCAGTCCGGGAGGCGGTGGGTCTATTGGAAAAATCAGGGGCGGAAATAATGGATATTTCCCTGCCTCATACCGAATATTGCCTCCCCGCCTATTATATTATTGCCACCGCGGAGGCCAGCGCTAATCTGGCCCGCTATGACGGAGTGAGGTACGGATATAGGACAAGCAGGCAGATGGATTTAGGGCAGATGTACGAAAGAACCCGGGGCGAGGGTTTTGGGGATGAGGTGAAAAGGCGAATTATGCTGGGCACTTACGCCCTTTCGGCCGGATATTATGAGGCTTACTATCTCAAGGCGCAAAAAGTGCGAACCTTGATTAAAAATGATTTTGATGAAGCTTTTAAAAAGGTGGAGGCAATTATTACCCCGACTATTCCCGCGCCAGCCTTTAAAATTGGAGAGAAAATTGACAATCCTCTCCAGATGTATCTTTCCGATATTTTCACCATCTCAGTTAATCTGGCCGGGCTTCCGGCGATTTCTCTTCCCTGCGGCTTGAGTAAAGGCAAACTTCCCATCGGCTTGCAGATTATCGGGTCCTATCTGGGAGAGGAAAAGGTGCTGAATCTTGCTTATGCCTATGAGAGTCAGACCGACTGGCATAGAAGAAAACCGAAACTGACGTGAATAGTGAATAGTGAAATTTTTGCGATTCACGAATGACGATTCACGAAATACGAGATAAAATGATTGCAGCCTCTGTTTACCAGGTGATTATCGGTTTGGAAGTGCATGTGCAGTTAAAAACCGAATCAAAAATATTTTGCGGATGTTCAACTGAATATACCCTGGAACCCAATATTCAGGTTTGCCCGGTCTGCGCCGGATTTCCCGGGGTGCTTCCCGGTTTCAATGAAAAAGTAAAAAGACTGGCTCTCCGGACGGCCCTGGCTTTAAGCTGTGAAATCGCCTTTTTCTCCCAATTTTCCCGCAAGCAATATTTTTATCCGGACATACCCAAGAATTACCAGATTTCGCAATACGATTTACCCCTGGCAAAAAATGGTTTCCTGAAAATTAAGGCGGAAGGAAAAATAAAAAAAATTGGGATTACCCGGGTACATTTAGAAGAAGATGCCGGAAAACTCCTGCATGCTATTGGGTCAGAGGCTCTGGAGTACAGTCTTGTGGATTTGAACCGTTCCGGGGTGCCTCTTTTAGAGATTGTCAGCGAACCGGATTTAAATTCCCCGGAGGAAGCCTTTTTCTATCTGCAAGAGTTGAAGCCGCTGCTGCGGTATATTGAGGTGAGCGATTGCAATATGGAAGAGGGAAGTCTCCGCTGCGACGCCAATATTTCGCTCCGCAAAAGAGGAGCGAAAAAATTAGGGGTAAAAGCCGAACTTAAAAACATGAACTCTTTTCGGGCGGTAAAAAAAGCCCTGGATTATGAGGCAAAAAGACAGGAGGAAATTTTATCGCAAGGCGGAGAGATTATCCAGGAAACGAGGCTCTGGGATGAAAAAGAAGAACTTACCCGTCCGATGCGCCGCAAGGAAGAAGCCCATGACTATCGTTATTTTCCCGAGCCGGATTTATTGCCCCTTTTGATAGATGAGGAAGAAATAGAAGAAGTAAAAAGAAGCCTGCCCGAATCCCCGGCGCAAAGAAGGGAACGCTTTCAGATTCAATACAGTTTGTCTGACTATGATATTTCCGTTCTCACCGCTGAAAAAGACCTGGCTGATTTTTATGAGGCCGTGGTTAAAGAATATGTTAAGGAAAAGAAATTGTCCCCGCAGATTTCTCTAAAATCTCAGCGCAGGGACAGGCCGGTAGAACAATATTATAAGAAAATAGCCAATTGGGTTATGGGTGAATTCAAAGCCGCCCTCAAAACAGTAAAGAATAGTATACAAGAGGCTCCTGTTACACCTGTTGATTTAGCCAGATTAATTATAAAAGTTGAAGATAATAAAATTCCCGTAGGGACAGCTAAAAAAGAATTAAAAAAAGCTATGGGAATAAAATTCGGAGAAATTTCTTTACCTGCGTCCGCTACTGTTATTAGTGAGGAAAACGCAATAAAAAAGGTTATTCAGGAAGTGATTCAGGAAAATAAAGAAGTAGTAGAGAAATTTCATCAAGGCAAAGAAAAGGCTTTGGGTTTTCTCATTGGGCAGGTTATGAAAAAAACTCAAGGCCGGGCTGAACCAAAATTGGTTAATAAAATTTTGAGAGAAGAGCTTTTAGACACGGGGAGACAGGGATAAATTTTACCAACTTCGCACCGCGTAGGTGTTAAATGCGTGATTACAGAGGAGAACAATGACCATAACAAAGGAAAAACTACAAGAGTTGGAAAAAAAGTGCAACCAGATTCGCTGTGAGGTTCTGACGATGCTTAACCGCGCCTCCTCAGGACATACGGGAGGTTCACTATCCTGCATCGAATTGGTAGTCGCCCTTTATTATGAGGTTATGCGGCACAATCCTAAAGTTCCCGACTGGCCCGAAAAAGACCGGTTTCATCTGTCAAAGGGTCATGCGGCTCCAACCTGGTATGCCGTTTTGGCCGATTGCGGTTACTTTTCTAAAGAAGAACTGAAGAATTTGCGCTGTCTGGGCAGTATTTTACAGGGGCATCCGGATATGACCCGCACTCCCGGGGTGGAGATGACCAGTGGTTCTCTGGGGCAGGGATTATCCATTGCTGCCGGGATGGCTTTAGCCGGGAAATTGGACCGGAGAGATTCCCGGGTTTATGTTTTATTGGGTGACGGGGAATTGCAGGAAGGACAGATCTGGGAAGCAGCGATGAGCGCCGGGCATTATAAATTGGATAAACTTTGCGCTTTAATCGATTGCAATAAGCTGCAGATTGACGGTAAGGTGGCCGAAATTATTAATATTGAACCCTTAAAGGAAAAATGGCGTGCTTTCAACTGGGAGGTTTTTGAAGTAGACGGTCATAATTTAGAAGAGATTATTGAGGCCTGTAATAAAGCCGGGAAGGTTAAAGGGAAGCCGGCGGTCATTATTGCCCGTACCGTGAAAGGTAAAGGAGTTTGTTTTATGGAGCATGTGGTTGATTTTCACGGGGTGGCTCCGACGGATGAGGAGTGCATTCGTGCTCTTGAAGAACTTCAAAAGAAAGGATGAAAAGATGGAATTTGTTTCCTGCCGCGACGTTTATGCAGAAACGCTTATTAGTTTAGGTAAGGAGAACCAGAATATTGTTGTTCTTGATGCCGATCTGGCTAAATCAACCCGGACTTTTAAATTTGGCCGGGTTTTTCCGGAGAGATTTTTTGATTTGGGGGTGGCGGAGCAGAATATGATCGGGGTGGCAGCCGGTTTGGCCGCTTCGGGCAAAATTGCTTTTGCCAGTTCCTTTGCCATGTTTGCCTCGGGAAGAGCCTGGGAACAAATTAGAAACACCGTAGCTTATTCTAACCTGAATGTAAAAATTTTTGTTACTCACGGGGGAATATCAGTCGGCGGAGATGGTTCCAGTCATCAATCTTTAGAAGATATTGCCTTAATGCGGGTGCTGCCCCAGATGAGAGTCATTGCTCCTTTGGATGGATACGAAACGGAAAAGGCAGTCCGCCTGGCAGCCGGAGAACCCGGCCCATTTTATATCAGGGTCAGCCGTGAAAAAACACCGCAATTAACCCGAAAAGAAGATAAATTTGTTTTGGGAAAAAGCTGTTTGCTTCGTTCCGGAACGGATACAGCCATTATCGCCTATGGATTAATGATACCGAAAGCTTTAGAGGCCGGGGAGATACTCTCTAAAGAAGGGATTAGCGCCCGGGTAATTAACATGTCCAGCATAAAGCCAATTGATGAAGAAGCGGTTTTGGCGGCGGCCGAAGAAACAGGGGTTATTGTTACGGCTGAGGAACATTCGGTTATTGGCGGCATGGGGAGTGCGGTGGCAGAATTACTATCAGAGAAAAATCCCGTTCCGGTTATTCGCGTCGGCACCCTGGACAGGTTCGGTCAGTCAGGCACGGCTAAAGAACTTTTCGCCGAATATGGATTGCTGGCGGCGGATATCGCGGCGGCGGTTAAAAAAGGACTATCCCTTAAAAATAAGCAATAAGCAAACTAAAATTAAATGCCAAATTACAATACACAAATTACAGACAATATACAATAGCCAATAACCAAATATACAAACAAAAAACGTTTTGGTCATTTGAATTTTGAAATTGGAATTTGTTTGGAATTTGGGTATTGGGATTTATTTGGCCCATTATGTCTATTCAACATAACTTAAGACTTCTTAATCTTATCTTTGCGGTAATTCTCTTGATTTTCTCTTCATTTTTTATTATCAAGCTAAATGATTCAATGAAGGGGATCGAGATAATTGCTTTTCTGGAAGATAATTTAGATACGGCAGGGATTAAAAAGGCGAAGCAGTCTCTGGAGATGCTTAAGGGGATAAAATCAATAGATTTTTCCAATCCTGATGAAACAGTTAAGAAGTGGACGGAAACTGCCGAGCGAAAGAAACTTTTAGGCCTCCTTGATAAAAACCCCTTTCCCCCGCTTTTCCGTATTAAACTGAAAAAAGCGGGCAGCCTCAGGAAACTCCGCCGAACTACCGAATCTCTGAAAAATATTCCGGGAATCAAGGCGGTAGAGTATGGCGGCAAGAGGACAGAAGAAGCAATCAGGCGCACTAAACGGTATCTTTTTATTTTTGTATTTGGTTTTTTCGCCGCTTTAATAAATATTCTGGATCACATTTTTATTGTAAAAGATACACGATTGCACAGATTATAAAGGCAGATTACACAGAGGTATTAGATACCATCGAAACTATCGAAGTCGGGCTTCGATAGTGATACCAATTAATATTATTAAAAAATGAAAACTAAAGCGATTTTTATCGTTATATTATCAGGAATTCTGTTTTTTCTTCCGTTCTATCTTTTTGCCGCGGAGGATAATCAGAAAGAACTCATACAGAAACGGCAGGATCTCGGGACGCTTCAAAAGAAAATCAAAGACTCCCAGAGGAAGAAAAAGCAGGCTCAGAAAAAAGAAAAGGCCGCCGTCAGGGAGTTAAAAAAAATCGGCAGTGAACTTAATGTCCGGAAAAGAGAGTTGTCCATCTATGACTGGAACCTGGAGAAAAACAGGAAGCAAAGAGAAGAGCTGTTTCTTTCTCTTGAAGAATTGGCTGATGAGCGGCAGGAGTTCGCCGGTTGTTTAATCAAGGAATTAAAGCTAAGGTTTAAAGAAGGTTTGACCCCGGCGCTTCTCGTTTTTCCGGCTGAGTTAGGAAAACTAACTACCCGCACTTCCCTTGAAGCCATTGTTGATAAGGCCATAATTCCTTTCGCGGAAAAACTTAATAAAGAGTTCAATCTCAAGGAGGCAGAAAAAGACAAGCTGGAAAAATATCGGGAATTAGAGCTTACCTATAAAAAGGCGGCTGAGAAGAAGGAGAAAAAAGCTAAAACGCTCCACCGGAAGAAGAGAAAAGAATTAACCCGGCACCAGCGCGCAAAAAAACAGCAGGATAAAAAGCTGAAGGAATTCAAGGGACAAATCCTGGCCATGGAGAAAATGATTAAAAGGCTTGAAAAAGCGCAAAGGGCGGCCGGAGGTTTTCGGGGCGGCCATTTTCGCAAAAGCAAAGGCAAATTGCTTGTGCCGGCAAACGGTAGTTTGGCTAAAGTCCGTTATGGAAACAGCTCTGATATTTATAAAGGGATAATGATTAAAGCCCCGGCGGGCAGTGAAGTGTTTTCGGTGGCCAATGGGGAGGTCCTATATGGAGATTGGTTTCGTGGTTTTGGCAATATTGTCATCATCGACCATGGCGGCGGCTATTCCACCCTTTATGCCCATCTTCAGAAGATTCTGGTAAAGACAAAAGAAAAGGTAGGCGGAGGCCGGATTATTGCCCGGGTGGGTGATACCGGTTCCTTAACTCTTGAACCCAGGCTTTATTTCGAGATACGCCGGCATGGAGAGTCTTTAAATCCTTTGGAATGGCTGGCAAGATAATTAAAGTATTAAACGCACATAGAAGAACATATTTCTGAGTCCATAGTCGATAGTCCACAGTTTAAATAATGAAGTCAACAGTCTGCAGTCAAGAGGCGACAGACAAAAGAGAAATTTTATCTATGGACTATGGTCTGTGGTCTATGGACTAATAAAGGGGGAGGTAAACTAGATGAAAAAAAAGATAATTTTAGGCGTCTTGATTTTTAGCCTGGCCGGTTTTTTGATGTATCAGACAATCCAGGCGGCGGAAGAAAACCTCTACGAGAACCTTAAAATTTTTACCGACGCCATGGCCCTGGTTAAAGTTGAATATGTAAAAAATGTTAATGCCAAGGATTTAATCTATGGCGCGCTTAAGGGAATGTTATCCTCTCTGGATTCTCACAGCCAGTTTCTTGATCCGGATACTTATAAAGAAATGCAGGTAGAGACCAAAGGAAAATTTGGCGGGCTGGGGATTGTCATCAGCCTGAAGGATAATCATTTGACGATCATTTCTCCCCTGGAAGGCACCCCGGCTTATCGCTCCGGCATAAAAGCCAATGACTGGATAGTCAAGATAAACGGCGAAACAACCAAAGATATTACCCTGACTGAAGCGGTCAAGAAATTAAGGGGACCAAAAGGGACGCAGGTTACCATTACTATTATGCGGGAAGGCGAGGGGAAACTTTTAGATTTTACTATCACCCGCGATATCATTAAGATTGAAAGTGTTAAGAATGTGCAGGTGCTGGAAGATGAAATCGGCTATGTGCGCTTGGCTGAATTCCAGGAGAAAACCGGCGAAGCATTGAAAAAAGCTTTACTAAAACTTAAGGATGAAGACATCAAGGCTTTAATTCTGGACTTAAGGAATAATCCGGGAGGATTGCTGAACGAGGCGGTGAAGGCGGCGGACAAATTACTGCCGAAAGGCAAACTGATTGTTTATACCCAGGGGCGGGACAAAGAAGATATAAGAAAATATTTTTCCCGGGAGGAACCGATTTTCTCTAATCTCCCCATGGTTATCTTGATTAATGGAGGCAGTGCCAGCGCCTCAGAGATTGTAGCCGCGGCTGTTCAGGAATGGCATGGCGGAGTGCTTCTGGGAACAGACAGTTTCGGCAAAGGGTCGGTCCAGAGCATTTTGCCGTTAAAAGACGGTTCAGCACTACGGTTGACGACGGCTAAATATTTAACGCCCCAAGGAGTTTCTATCCAGGATGTAAAGGTTAAACCAGATATTCTGGTAGAAATTTCCGAGGAAGATGAAATTGGTTTGATGCGTCAGGCAGAATTGGGCCAAGAAGAACGGGAGAAGCTTCAAAAAGAAGACCAATGGGCGAAGGATATCCAGTTAGAGAGAGCCAAGGATTTATTAAAAGCGATGGAAGTTTATCAACAGAAGCTGCAAAGAAAAGAAGAACCAGCTCTATCCCCAAAATAATATTTAGAAAATCAAATATCAAATATCAACCCTTCGATAAACTCAGGATTGACCCTGAGCGAAGTCGAATGGGTCAAAAATCAAAATGGCAATCCAAAAATCAAAAATAAAAAAAACTTTAAGAAAATTTCGAAGTTTGATTTATTAATGACATGACAAAAATAAAAACAAGGCATTTTTTTAGAAAAGCTCAAATATTCCTGCTGATTATTTTAGTTCTCTGTATTCTTTTCCTTTTTGATTATCAGCGGACAAGACAGGGAAAGCTTCCTTATTTGAGGCGATGGCTGCCTCCCTATGATTACACCTTTCAATCCCATCAGATTGATGTGGCCATTGAGGCGGGCTTAATCAATTTGGGTTTGACCAGCGAGAATATTATCAAAAGCTATCGGGAAGAAAAAGAAAGCGGGAAGAAAAAGTGGATTTTTGTTTATAAAGAAATAAAAATTCCTCTCAAGGCGGATTTTAGCCGCTATGCCGCGGTCATGGAAAAAGAGATAAAAAAAGCCGGCGGACGGATTATTCTCAAAAGCGCCCCTGAAGAAGACGAAAAAAACCTCAAGTTAGTTTTAGGAATTAAAGATATTCCCACCGCCACATTAATTTTCAAAGCCTTGCCCCAAGCTAAAATAGCCATTATTATTGATGATGTTGGTTATGGGGGGGCGCTTACCGAGAAACTTCTGAGCTTGCCCTTCCCGGTTACTTTAGCCATCCTCCCCCACCTGAACCGTTCCGGGGATATTGCCAGGCGCGCTCATTACCTCGGTTATGAAGTTATCCTGCATTTACCGATGGAATCGATTAAGCCGGCAGAAAACCGGGGCGAGGGTATTATTTATGTAGGAATGAGTAAAAAAGATATTGTCGGTTTAATTGAAAAATCCTTAGCCAGCGTTCCCTATGCCTCCGGGGTAAATAACCATATGGGTTCGCGTCTCTGCCAGAATCCGGAGGCCATGGAAATAATTCTCAGCCAGCTAAAGAAGCATAATTTGTATTTTATTGACAGTCTGGTAATTGCCGGCTCGCGGGCTTATCGGATTGCCCAGAAGATGGGTATCCCCTCGGGTTATCGCCGCACTTTTTTGGATAACCGCAGTGACCCGGATTATATCAGGGCGCAGCTCCGGGAACTGGAGGAAAAGGCGATTGCCGAAAAAGAGGCAATTGGCATTGGACACTGTCGGAGAAATACCCTGGATGTTTTAGCCGAATCTGTTCCGGAAATGGAAAAAGAGGGTATCCAGTTTGTCTTTGCTTCGGAGCTGGTTAAATAAAAAAGCCGTAGCTCGTATCTTGTGAATCGTATCTCGCAAGAACAAAAAAAACGAGATACGAAATACGAGATACGAAATGCGGTATACGGGATACGTGGCTATTTATGCTAATCTGCGGTATTGAGACTTCCTGCGACGAGACGGCAATTGCCATTGTTGAAGATGGGAAACAAATTGTTGCCAGCGGCATTTTTTCCCAGGAAGATATCCATCGGCCTTTTGGCGGGGTGGTGCCGGAAATCGCCTGCCGGACGCATCTGGAGAGAATCTTTCTTCTTCTGGAAGATGTTTTTAAAAAAAGTAATCTTTCCCGCGAAAAGATTGATGCCTGGGCGGTTACTTACGGGCCGGGATTAGTCGGGGCTTTACTTATCGGCATTGCCGTGGCTAAATCTTTGAGCTATGTAACCGGGAAGCCGCTTTTAGGAATTAATCATATTGAAGGACATCTTTACGCCAATATTCTGGAGCATAAAGAGATTTCTTTTCCCTGGGTGGGCCTGGTGGTTTCCGGCGGGCATACCAGTTTATATTTTTCTCCCCGGCTGGGTGAATACAAACTGCTGGGAGAGACAGCCGATGATGCGGCCGGAGAGGCCTTTGATAAAGTGGCAAAACTGCTTTCTCTGGGTTATCCGGGCGGACCGGCTATTGAAGAGGCGGCTAAAAGCGGAGATAGGAAGAAGATTAGATTCCCGCGGCCTAAAACTCGGCCTAAAAGCCGGCTTTTAGGGCCAAAAGGCAGGAAAAATTCCTTTGACTTTAGTTTTAGCGGATTAAAAACCGCCGTGCTTTATTATTTTCGCGACCATCCCGGAGAACTCAGCCGGAAGGCCGATATCGCCGCCGGTTTTCAGGAGGCGGTGGTAGAAGTTTTAGTCAAGAGAACCGCTGAAGCGGCTAAGAGGTTTGGTGTGCGGACGGTTCTTGTCTCCGGAGGTGTAGCCAGCAACGGCCGATTACGGGAGGAGTTTGCTAAATTCGGGAAAGAATCCGGTATAAATATTTTCTTCCCCTCTCCTCTTTTATGCACTGATAATGCGGCTATGATTGCCGGCCTGGGGTTTTCTAAATTACAAAAAGGAGAAACGGCATCTTTGGATTTAGGACCGGTACCGGGATTGAAGTTGGGAAATAGACAATAGGTAGGGGACGGGCATGCCCGTCCCGTTAATAAAAATACAAATAACCGGTACATAAAAAAAAGATTCAGATAAGGAAAAAATCATGATTACCTTTTCAGAAGTTATGCTGCGTTTGGTATTAGCCAGTGTTTTAAGCGGGCTGGTGGGTTTTGAAAGAGAGTCCCACGGACGGGCGGCCGGTTTAAGAACCCATATTTTAGTTGGTGTCGGAGCGACTCTATTTATGCTGGTTTCTCTTTATTTATCCCGGGTTTACGGGCAGGACGGTTCGGCTGACCCCGGGCGTATCGCCGCCCAGGTGGTAACCGGGATAGGTTTCCTGGGAGCGGGAACTATCCTTCGTTTTGGCGCTTCTATCCGCGGTTTAACCACCGCGGCCAGTATCTGGGGTGTAGCCGCCCTGGGATTGGCCGTTGGCTGCGGATTTTACTCGGGCGCGCTGGGGGCAACGGTTATTTTCCTGATTGCCCTTTACTTCTTGTCAAAATTAGGGCCGATGATACCGGCTCAGGTATATTTTAAAATTTTGAGAATTAGAGGATTAAATATCGATCAGTATCTCAAAGGAATCCGGAATGTTTTAAATCAGAGAAAAATCGGCATAGAAAGATTAGAATGGTCGAGAGATTTGCTAAAGAAAGAAGCGGAGAGTATTGAAATGTTTTTAAAATTTCCCCATCGAGGTTTAGAAGAGGAGTTAATTAAGGAAATAGGAAAATTAGAAAAGGTTCAGCAGGTAGTCCTTGAATAGGCTGTCACGAAACTCGTTCCAGCCTATGATTACACAGATTTTTGAAAAGATTACACAGATGTTCTCGACGATGTTTTTAATCTGAGCAATCTAAATTTTAATCTGCGTAATCAAGGGAGGCACTTTTGTGACGCCCTAGTCCTTGAATAATTGGGAGAAAATCCGGGTATGAATAAGGAACTAATTTTTTGTGTGTTTGGAGGATTGGGTTTATTTATCTACGGCATCCACATGATGGGTGTGGGTTTACAGAAGGCTTCCGCCAATCGGATGCGCCGGATTTTAGGCGCTTTAACTAAAACTCCTTTAACCGGGGTTTTGGTTGGCACCGGAGTAACAGCCATTATCCAAAGCAGCAGCGCCACGACGATAATGCTGATTGGGTTTGTTAATGCCGGCCTTATGACTTTAAAACAATCCCTGGGAGTAATCCTGGGGGCGAATATCGGCACCACCATTACCGCCCAGCTCATCGCTTTCAAATTAACTGATTATGCCCTGCCCATCATCGGGCTGGGAATGTTTGTAATTCTCTTTGCCAAAAAGAAAACCCATAAATCTATCGGAGAATTTATCTTAGGTTTTGGCATCCTCTTTTTAGGTTTAAGTTTTATTACCCAGAGTGTTAAACCTCTGGGGAATCTTCCCGCGGTGCGGGAGGTTTTTATTACTTTTAGCACAAATCCTTTCTTAGGCATATTGGCCGGGGCTGTCGTTACGGCTATTATCCAAAGCAGCAGCGCGACTACCGGTATAGTTTTAGCCCTGGCGATGGTTGGCTTGATTGATTTACAAGGGGCAATTTATATTATTCTGGGCTGCAATGTCGGCACCTGCATTACTGCTTTAGCGGCCAGTATCGGAACCAGTGTTTCTGCCCGGCGGACTGCTGTTGGCCACATCATTTTCAATCTTTTGGGCGCATTGGTATTTCTTCCGTTTTTATCTCAATTCAGCCGCCTGGTCAGTTATACCTCCGATAATGTGATGCGGCAGTGTGCCAACGCGCATACGATTTTCAACCTTTGCATTGCTTTATTATTTCTTCCCCTGGTTGGTATTTTTGCCAGGATAATTCCTCGTCTTGTCCCGGGCAAAGAAGTGGAAATCGAATTCGGACCCAAGTACCTGGAGAGACATCTTTTGCATACCCCGGCGCTGGCCTTGCGGGTGGCGATCGAAGAAATTGTCCGCACTTTAAAATTAACCCGGTTAATGGTCAATCAAAGTATGCGGGGATTCTTTCAGGGCGATACCCGGGCTTTAATTAAAGTGCAGAGAGGAGAGGATGCCGTTGATGATTTGCAGGAAGCGATTACCGATTATTTAATGCAGTTGATGCAGGGAGAACTTAATGAGGAAGAATCGCGCAAAATTCCGGCTCTGCTTCATATTATAAACGATGTGGAGAGAATCGGGGATCACGCGGAGAATTTAGTTGAACTGGCCGAGAGAAAACTTGAGGAAAAACTCCCGTTTTCAACGGAAGCGCTCAATGAACTTCATAGCATACAAGATGAATTAGACAAGATGGCTGAAGCCGCCCTTATAGCCTTAGGAGAGAATGACTTAAAAAAGGCAGAGGAGGTTCTGGAGCAGGAAGAAATTATCAATCGCCTCCGTGATAGATTAAAGGAAAATCATATCAAGCGCCTGGAACAGGGTAACTGTCAGGTCTTATCGGGAATAGTTTTTTTGGAAACTATCAGCAATTTTGAGAAGATTGCCGACCATCTCACTAATATTGCCCAGGCTGTTTCCGATTCTCTCCAGTGGCAGAGGAAACAAACCGAAAGACAATAAATAAGTTGTATCTTGTGAAATGAAACCAATAATCGAGATTGCCAAAAACTGGGGGCTGCAAGAGGCAGAACTCAAAAGCTACGGCCATTATGCGGCCAAGGTTTCCTTAGAGGCGCTGAAGCGTTTAAAAAATGTTTCCATAGGCCAATTGGTTATTGTTACGGCCATGACCCCAACCAATCAAGGAGAAGGGAAAACTACCACCGCCATTGGTCTTTCCCAGGCGTTTAATCGTTTAGGGAAAAGGGCTATTCCGACCCTGAGAGAGCCTTCGCTGGGTCCTTTGATGGGAATAAAAGGCGGGGCGACCGGCGGCGGGGCGGCGCAAGTTCTGCCGGCTGAGGAAATAAATTTACATTTTACCGGCGATATTCATGCCGTCGGGGCGGCCCATAATTTGTTAGCCGCTTTGATTGATAACTCCCTCTTCCGGGGCAACAATTTAGACCTGAAGCCGGAAAGGTTTACCTGGCCCAGGGTTATTGATACAAACGACCGGGCGCTTCGGGAAATTTTGCTGAGTTCAAGCGGGAAAATCAAAGATAATCCTTATAGAAGTTTTTTTGAGATTACCGCCGCCTCAGAAATTATGGCTGTTTTGTGTTTATCGGAAAGTTTACCGGAATTGAAAGAAAAAATAGGGAAAATCATTATTGGTTTGAATCGTTCCGGCCGGTTGATTCGAGTAAAAGATTTAGGGGTTGAAGGAACTCTGGCTGTTCTTTTAAAAGAGGCTCTGCTTCCTAATCTGGTTCAGACCAGCGAAGGTGGATTAGCCTTTGTCCATGGCGGTCCGTTTGCCAATATTGCTCATGGCTGTAACAGCATTCTGGCGATAAAGATGGCCTTGAAGTTAGCCGATTTTGTCATTACCGAAACCGGCTTTGGCCTGGATTTAGGAGCCGAAAAATTTATGCATCTGGTTGCTGCCCCTTTCAATCTTTCTCCCCGGGCTTTAGTTATTGTGGCCAGCCTTCGGGCCCTGAAGATGCACGGCGGGGAAAAGGCTGATTTTAAAGCTGGGTTGGAGAATTTAGAAAAGCACATAGAAAACGGGAAGCGGCTGGGGCTTCCGGTGGTGGTGGCTTTAAATAAGTTTACTGAGGATACCCCCGGGGAAATCGAATGGTTAGAGAATTTTTTTACGAAGAGAAAAATTCCTTTTGCCGTCTCTGAAATCTGGCAGGAAGGCGGAGCGGGAGCGGAAAAATTGGCGGGAAAAGTTTTAGCGGCAGTTAAGCAAAATAAAAAATTCAAGAAGCTGTATAACGGGAATGATTCCTTTCGAAAGAAAGTAGAAGCAATTGCTTGTGGATTTTATGGGGCCGGCGAGGTAGATTATAGCAGTGAGGCCGAAAAAGATATCGCTCTGATTGGAAAAAATAACTTAGCGCATTTACCTGTGTGTATGGCTAAAACCCACAAGTCGCTTTCTGACAATCCCCGTCTTTTAGGCCGGCCACGGGGTTTTAAGGTTAAGGTTCAAAGGGTGAGGCCGGCGGCGGGAGCCGGGTTCTTGGTTGTTTATTGCGGCAAAATTCTAACCCTGCCCGGACTTCCTCTCCATCCCCGGGCAGAGAGAATAGGACCGGGAAGTAACGGGGGCATTGAAGAGAGAAATGGATAAGCGGCAAAAAAATTTAATGGAAATAGTAGAAAAGATCGGGTTCCTCAGCAAGAAAAAGTTAAATGAGGCGGTGGAAGAGCAAAATCGCAGCGGAGAGAGACTCGCCTCTATATTGGTGAAATTCGGACATCTAAATAAGGAGGATATGGGAATTGCCCTGGCTAATCAATTTAATATGGAAGCGGTCAATTTGTCTCAAAAGGAATTACCAGCCGAGCTATTAAAAAATTTCGATGCTGATTTAGTCAAAACGCACCGCTTTATTCCCATAGAAAAAGTAAGAGGCGGTTTAACCGTAGCCATTGATAATCCTTTAAATCTTTTTGCCCTGCCTTATTTAGAGGCGCTGCTGAAATGTAAACTAAAGGCGTTCTTGGCCACTTCCCGGGAGCTTAATGAAGCGTTGGAGAAGTTTTTTGGTGCGGGAGAGAGCCGCATTACTTCACTTTACAAAAAATTGCGCGAAGAAGATTTACATATTACCCGGGAAGAGGAACAGTTGGAGGAGTTGCAGCCGGATGATGCGCCGATTATCAAGCTGGTCCATCTTTTGATACTGGAAGCTTTTCGCAGCCGGGCCAGCGATATTCACCTGGAGCCTCTGGAGAATCGTTTTCGGGTTCGGTATCGCATTGACGGCGTGCTTCATGATGCCCCGGGGCCGCCCAAGAGGTTAGAAGGGGCGGTTATCTCCCGGGTAAAAATTATGGCCGGGATGGATATTGCCGAGAAACGTCTGCCGCAGGACGGACGCATTAAGATTAACCTTTCGGGAAAAGACCTGGACTTAAGGGTTTCTACCCTGCCCGGACTTTATGGCGAGAGTGTCGTCCTGCGGATTTTGGACAGGAGCAGTTTAATCAAAGACCTGACGGAGCTGGGATTTAGCCTTCGAGACCAGGAAAAATTTGAGGAGTTATTGACGATTACCAACGGAATCATTCTGGTTACCGGTCCGACCGGCAGCGGGAAAACCACCACCCTTTATTCGGCTTTAACCCGCTTGAATCAGCCCGATCGGAAGATTATCACCGTAGAGAACCCGATTGAATATCAGATTTCAGGCATTAACCAGGTGGAAGTGCGGCCCTATATCGGCTTAACCTTTGCCCAGAGCCTGCGTTCGATTTTAAGGCAAGCCCCCAACATAATTATGATCGGAGAAATTCGCGATTTGGAAACAGCCGAGATTGCTATCCGGGCGGCTCTTACCGGGCATCTGGTTCTAAGCACTTTGCACACCAATGATGCCCCCGGTGCCATCACCCGGTTAATAGATATGGGAATAAAGCCTTTTTTAGCGGCTTCTTCTTTGCGGGCTGTTTTATCGCAGCGCTTAGTCAGAAAAATTTGTTCTTATTGCAAAGAATCTTATCAGCCCGCTTTAAATGAATTACGCGAGGTTGGTTTAAAAGAGGGTGATATACCCGGGATTACCTTCTGCCGCGGCAAGGGTTGTCCGGAGTGCAATCAAACCGGCTACCGGGACAGAATTGGTATCTTTGAGTTGCTGGTTATGCGCGAAGAGCTGAAGGATTTAATTTATCGTAATCCTTCCAGCAGCCAGATAAAGGAAATTGCCCGGAAAGAGGGAATGTTTACCTTGCGGGATGATGGCTGGGCAAAGGTTTTTGGCGGGATAACTACTTTGACTGAAGTGGCAAGGGTAACCGTGGGAGATGTGGATTGATAACTCCACAGTCCACAGTCCATAGTCGATAGCCCACAGTAAAAACGAAATACGGAATACGAGATACGAAATAGACATTGTTGGATTATACGTTAAATTCCAAATTACAAGCACCAAATTACAAACAATATACAATACCAAAATTATCCCGAGAAATTCGGAGAATTTCCGGGACTAAATCCTCGCAATTCTACGAATTGCAGAGGGCAATGACCAAAACTTTCTATAATTATCGTTGATGTTTGGAATTTTGAAAATTGGAATTTGTGATTTGTTTGTGATTTGTAATTTGTATATTGTAATTTTTTGCATTATTCAACAGTCTCAAGTACGAGATACGGAAAAAATTAATTATGGACGGGAAAATCTTTTCGGCCGGAAGAAGGCACCTGCGTCATTATAAAAGCCTGGGTCAGCTGTTAATCGAGATGCAGATTATTAATGAAAAACAGCTTGAGCCGGCCATGGCTGAACAGCGGAAAACCGGCGAACTTTTGGGTCAGATTATTGTCCGCCGGGGCCTGGCGGCAGAAAAGGAAATTATGGAAGCCCTGGCGGCGCAAACCGGCATGCCGGTGGTAAATTTAAGTCGTTTAAAAATCAGTCCAAAGGTTATCAAGCAAATTTCTCCGTCTCTGGCCAAGATTTATAAGGTTGTTCCCATCAGGCAGGAAGGGAAAGCTTTAATTGTGGCCATCTCCGACCCGTTTAACACTCAGATTCTGGATGATTTGCGTTTCATTCTTAATTGTGATGTTCGGGGTGCTATTGCCAGCGAAAAAGAGATAGTCCAGATCATAAAAAAATATTACGGAAAAGAAACGGAAAATCTGGAGGGCCTGCTTAAAAAATTAAGTGCTGCTTCCCTTCCGGGCAGAAACAAAGAAGAAATAAGCGAACCCGATATTGCCAGTCTCCAGGAGTTGGCCCGGCAGGTACCGATTGTCAAGCTGGTCAATCTGGTTTTGATTCAGGCGGTCAAGGACCGGGCGAGTGATGTCCATTTTGAGCCTTACGAAGATATTTTTAAAATCCGCTATCGTCTGGACGGAATTCTTTATGAAATGAGCCCTCCTCCCCCTCAGCTCAGTTTGGGGATTATTTCTCGTCTGAAAGTAATGGCCGATCTGGATATTGCCGAACGGCGGCTTCCTCAGGATGGGCGTATGGAAATTAATGTTGAAGGTAAACGAATTGATATTCGGGTTTCCACCCTGCCGACTGCCTTTGGTGAAAGCCTGGTCTTACGGATTCTTGACCGTAGTATTGTCATGCTTTCCCTGGATGAAATCGGACTTTTGCCTGACAGCCTCTCCACTATCGAGAAGCAGATCAAACATCCTCACGGGATGATTTTAGCTACCGGTCCAACCGGCTGTGGGAAAACCACGACTCTCTATTCAATTTTAAAAAAAGTAAATGAGCCGGTCTATAAAATCATTACCACTGAAGACCCGGTCGAATACAACATTCCGGGGGTAATTCAAGTGCCTATCAGGCCTCAGATTAAGCTTAATTTTTCTACCTGTCTTCGGCATATTTTGCGTCAGGACCCGGACATTATCATGGTGGGTGAAATTCGAGACCAGGCCACGGCGGAAATTGCCATTCATGCGGCTTTGACCGGACATCTGGTGTTGAGTACCTTGCATACCAATGACGCGCCGGAAACAATTACCCGCCTAATTGATATGGGGATGGAACCGTTTTTAATCACTTCGACTCTGGATATAATAATTGCCCAGCGCCTGGTCAGGATTTTATGTCCCCAGTGCAAGGAAACTTATCGTCCCGGGCCGGAAGAACTAAGTCTTTTAGGTGTTTCTTTGGAGAAAAGCAAGGAGCTGACTTTATATCGTCCCAAAGGCTGTTCGTTATGCCGGAATATCGGCTACCGCGGAAGAACAGCCATATTTGAAATATTGAGACTTAATGATGAAATTCGCGAAAGCATTGTCAATCGGGCGACCACCGAAGAAATTCGCCGGAAAGCCCGCAAAGAAGGGATGCGAAGTTTAAAGCAAGATGGTTTGCAAAAGGTTTTTCAGGGAATAACCAGCCTGGAGGAAATTCTCAGGGAGACACAGACGTTTATTTAGTCCATAGTCAACAGTCGATAGTCCACAGTTAATTAGTGAATAGTATTTAGTGAATGGTAATTAGTGAATAGTGAATGGTGAATAGTCGTTAGTGAATAGTCGTTAACTAGCGACTGAAAACTAAATACTAAATACTAACGACTAGCTATTGTCTATTATCTGTTGTCTATTGTCTAGTTGTCTGTTGTCTATGGACTGTGCACTATGGACTGCGGACTATCGTGTGATACTATAAAAAGGTGTTTGCCGTGCCTACTTATCGTTACGAAGCTATAAATAAAAAAGGCGAAGAGGTTAAGGGTATAATTGAGGCAGAAAGCAATTTAGTCGCCATTAACCGCATTCGCAATTTAGGATATTTTCCCTCCCGGGTGGTGGAAGAAAGTCCGAGAGGGCCCCGATTTTTTAAGGCATTCTTCGCCTTTGGTTCAAAATCCTTCTTTCGCCGGGTAAAGTTTCAACACCTGGTTTCTTTTACCAGACAGCTGGCCACCTTAATTGGAGCGGGCCTTTCTATTCTCAAAAGCCTGCGGACAGTGGCCGAACAGCCGGGTTTAGGTGATTTAAGAGAAATTATCAATCGGGTGGCTGATGGGGTGGAACGCGGCCAGACCGTTTCCGAAGGGCTATCGCGCCACCCGCGGTTTTTCTCTCGTCTCTATGTAAATATGATTCGGGCGGGAGAAACCGGGGGGATTCTGGAGAAAATTTTAAAACGGCTGGCTGATTTCCTTGAAAGCCAGATGAAACTTCAGGCTAGAGTGAAAAACGCCTTGATTTATCCCTGCTTTATTATTGTGGTTGCCGTGGGGATATTATCAATATTACTGACCTTTGTCGTTCCCATATTTATTACCCTTTTTGAAGATTTGGGCGGAGCGCTGCCTTTGCCGACCCGTCTGCTTATTACAATAAGCGAGATTTTTAAAAACCAATGGTATTTTGTTCTTTTGGGAGTAATCGGGCTGATAGTTTTGTTTAGATTGGCGAGTCGGATTCCCCGGGGGAAATATTTACTTGACCGGTTGAAATTAGGCCTGCCTCTTTTTGGCAATCTATGCCGGAGTATATCTATTGCCCGGGTTTCCCGGACGCTGGCAACTTTGATAGCCAGCGGAGTGCCTATTTTGCAGGCTTTAAATATTGTTCGCGCGACTGCGGGCAATATGGTGATCAGTCAGGCTTTAGGAAATGTTCATGATAGCATTCGTGAAGGAGAAAATATTGCTCAACCCCTCCAGCAAAGCGGTGTTTTCCCGCCCCTGGTGGTAAATATGGTCAGGGTGGGAGAAGAATCAGGCACCCTGGATGAAATGCTTTATCGCATTGCCGATAATTTTGACGAAGAGGTCGACCGCACGGTCGGTAGTCTTACCTCCCTGCTTGAACCATTTCTAATGATTTTTTTGGGGGTCATTGTCGGGTTTATTGTTATTTCCATGATTATGCCCCTCTTTTCTCTGATTCAACTGGTGGGATGAAGAATCGTATCTCGTATCTCGTATTTCGTATTTCGTATTTTTGCTTTTACGATATACGGACGACGGAATGCGTTATACGGTTTATAAGTGAATAGTATTTAGTGAATAGTCGATAGTATCTAGTATTTAGCGAAAGAAAAAACGACTAAACACTAGCGACTAACGACTAACGACTAGTAGTTATGGATGAAAGAGTTGCGCAAAAATAATGAAAAAAAATAAAATTTTAATTGTTGAAGATGATAAACACATTTCTAAACTCGTTAAATACAATTTAGAAAAGGCAGGTTTTGAATGCACCGTGACCATTACGGGTGAGGAAGCATTTGAGATATTAGATAAACAGCTTATTGAGTTGATAATATTGGATGTAATGCTTCCCAAAATGGATGGATTTGAAGTCTGTAAGCAGCTCAAACAGAATAGGAAGCTTTCCAATATCCCGCTCATAATGCTAACCGCTAAAGGTGAAGAAATAGATAGAATTGTTGGGCTTGAATTAGGAGCGGATGATTACATAGTCAAACCATTCAGTTCTCGAGAATTGGTTTTAAGGGTAAAAGCGATTTTAAGGCGCGGCAAAGCTGAAAAAGAAATTATAAAAGATATTTTAAGCGTTAATAAATTAAGCGTAGATATCCCCCGTCATAAAGTTACGGTTGACAAAAAAGAAGTGAGATTGACTCAAATTGAATTCAAGCTCTTGGTTACTCTTATGCAAAGGATAGGCCGCGTTCAATCAAGAGATAAATTATTAGCGGATGTTTGGGATATAGCCGCTGAGGTTACTACACGAACCATAGATACTCATATCAAATGCCTCAGGCAAAAACTGGGCAAAATGGGTAAATTGATTGAAACCGAAAGAGGCATTGGTTACAGGTTTAGCGAAGAGTCTTGATATGAAAGTTCCT
Source organism: Candidatus Ratteibacteria bacterium (assembly GCA_034717985.1). Taxonomy (GTDB): domain Bacteria; phylum CAZDME01; class JAYEMH01; order JAYEMH01; family JAYEMH01; genus JAYEMH01. The sequence continues at coordinate 3,209 of JAYEMH010000041.1, read as the reverse complement.
ATTCATTGTAAAATTACGCTTGTTTTCGGAATAATTGTTGCGGTTATTCTCGCGGGAATTTATTTCTACCTTAACGACAGTTTGCGAGAACATACCGGACAGCGTATCAAAACCAATCTTTTAAGGGAAATCTCCTTAAGTAAGTCTTTCCTTGAGCAGAATCTTGCCGGAGATGTCCAGCGCCGGGAATTCGATGCCATAGCTGATAAAATTGGAAAAGATTTGAATATGCGGGTTACCCTTATTGGTTTTGATGGAACCGTTATAGGGGATTCGGAATTAGACGGCGAACAACTTTTGGAAGTTGAAAAACATCTCTATCGGCCCGAAGTGCAAGCGGCATTAAAGTCAGGAATTGGTGAAAGCAGGCGTTTTAGCACTACTATAAAGAAGGATATGCTTTATATTGCTACTCCTTATGGTAAGGGAAAAACACAGGGCATCGTACGATTATCAATACCACTGTTAGAAATAGAATTAATTTCAAACCGTTTAAAAAGAATGCTCTCAGCCTCGCTTTTTATTGCTTTTATTTTGGCAGTAATTATCAGCTTTTTAGTATCGGTATTTATCTCAAGGCCGGTAAGGGAGATGTCTGTGGCCGCTAAGAATATAGCAAAAGGTGACTTTTCAAACAGAATTGCCGTTACCTCAAACGATGAGATAGGCGATTTAACAAAGGCATTCAATTATATGTCAGAGCAAATTAAGTTACGCGTCCAGGAGGTTACGACAAGCAAATCAAGATTGGAAGCTGTCCTTTTGAGTATGTTTGAGGGTGTTATGGTTGTTGATCGAAAAGGGGCAATTTTATTAATGAATCGGGCTCTGAGAGATTTTTTGCATATTAAAGAAAACCCGGTGGGTAAAAAAACCCTTGAGGTAATACGGAATATTGAAATACAGGAGATTGCTGATGCAGTTTTAAAGTTACAGGGAGGTCTTGAGTCTGGCGAGATATCTGTTCTTGTCCCGGAAGAAAAAAATTTATTAGTGCATGCCAGTCCTGTTATCCGGGAAAGAAAAGTCGAAGGTGCAGTTTTAGTATTCCATGATATTACGAATTTAAGGCGGCTTGAGAAAGTTAGACAAGACTTTGTCGCCAACGTCTCTCATGAATTACGAACTCCTATAACCAGCATCAAAGGTTATGCCGAAACCTTATTAGAGGGGGCATTAGAAGATAAGGAAAATGCCAAAGATTTTTTAAAAATAATTCATTCTGATTCTGACCGATTAGCAAAATTGATTACTGATCTCCTTGACCTATCAAAGATAGAATCGGGAAAGTTGAACTTGACTTTAAAACCGTGCGCTATCGAACCGGCTGTTCGGCGTGTTGTTTCCGGCTTGGGAATGCGGGCGAAAGCTAAAGCGCTGGTAATTAATGTAGATATTCCAAAAGGTATATCGAATATTCTAGCCGATGAGAATAGAATGGCTCAGGTTTTATTAAATCTCATAGACAACGCCGTTAAATATACTAACGCGCAGGGGAAAATCACTATATCGGCCGAAGATCAAGAGGGATTTATACAAGTAGATGTTTCTGATACCGGTATTGGTATTCCCGAAAAACATTTACCTCGATTATTCGAACGGTTTTACCGCATAGACAAAGCCCGCTCCCGTCAATTAGGCGGAACAGGTCTTGGTCTTTCTATCGTTAAGCATATCGTTTCTGCCCATCATGGCGAAGTTTCTGTCCGAAGCGTATTGGGCCAGGGATCCACTTTTAGTTTCACCATTCCCAAAACTAGGGACAGCGACTAGTTTTCTATTTAAATGGAGAGGGAGACCAAAGAAAAAGAGAGAAAAACAGGGTGTCTGTCCTTATCATAATTTCAATAATTGAAATTATAGTTGACATCTACTTGACAGATGTCAACTTTTGTTTTACAATGTTGACATCTTTGGATAAAAGCAAAACGGAGGTATAAATGGTAAGTATTGGAAAGTATATTCAACAAAAAAGCGGATACAAGGCTTTCATTCTTGAAAAATTTCCTCCTGCGGAGTTTTCTTTTAACGATCCCAAGATAATAAAGCTTCTTGCAAACGCTAATTTACAACTTGGTAAGCTGGATGGCCTGACTAAGCTTTTGCCGGATATTGACTTTTTTATATTTATGTATATTAATAAAGAGGCTGCTTATTCAAGCCAGGTGGAAGGTACGCGAGCAAAACTTACCGATGCATTACAGGCCGAAGTAGAACGAACGCCCGATTTGCCTAAAGATGTTGATGATATTTTGCACTATATCAAAGCAATGAATGAGGGCTTGAGGCGGTTGGATAAGCTGCCACTATCATTGCGATTAATTAAAAAGGTTCACGCCACTTTACTTACTAAAGCAAGAAGTTCTACATATTCATATCCCGGTGAATTTAGAAAAAGTCAAAATTGGGTTATGGGCACAAATCCGGCTGATGCGCATTTCGTTCCGCCCCCCCCAGAATATGTGTCAGAGGCAATGAGCGATCTGGAAAAATTCTTCTATTCCCATGAAGACATACCTATTTTAATAAAAGTGGGCTTGATACATAGCCAATTCGAGACAATACATCCTTTTTTAGATGGGAATGGGAGAACAGGGCGATTGCTTATTACTTTTTATCTTTGTCAGCAGAAGATATTAGAAAGGCCGGTTTTATATCTTTCAGAACATTTCAGAAACCATCGCGAGCTTTATTTTTCTATGCTTGATGAGTATAGAAAAGGGAATATTTCTGCGTGGTTGGAATTTTTTCTGAAAGGTGTTGTTAGGGTAGCCGGCGAAACAATAGAAACGTCAAATGAGGTTATAGATTTACGAGAAAAAGATTTGCATAAAGTATCTGAGCTGGGGAGAGCGAGTAAAAACGCCGTTCTGCTATTAAAAAATCTATATAGGATGCCCATAATAAATGTAAGAAAGATTGAAGAGGTGACAGAGCTTTCTCGCGAAGCAGCAAACCGTTTAGTTAAAAGGTTTGTTAACTTGGGCATACTGTTTCCAAAAGATAGGCAGGTAAAATACGGCCGGTTGTTTGTATATAAAAATTACCTCAATTTATTTGAAGGAAAAGAATCTTAAAGACCGTTTGATAACATTAACAAGATGAATTTACCCTTTGTAGATAAATATGAAATAAAAGGAATTAGCACTAATGTGCTTTTATTAGGTATTGTCAGTTTCCTGAATGATTTTAGCAGTGAGATGATAATA
>JAYEMH010000040.1:2173-9187 GCA_034717985.1 Candidatus Ratteibacteria bacterium | reverse complement strand
GGGTTAGATGTTTAAAAAAAGAACGCAAAGCGGCTATTTTCCTTGCCAGTGTCCTGGACTGGTAATTATTTCCCTCCAGAGCAATCAAAAATTTCCGCAAATCCAGATGGCTTACTTTGCCCAGCGTGAGATTCTCTTTGTTCAGGAATTCCTCAAATTGGATTAAATCTGTTTTGTAACTTCTTAAAGTCCGGGGAGAATAAAATCTTTCATCCCGCAAATAATCGATATACCGCTGAATGTATTTTTTGGTAGAGCAGCTATCCTTATTTGCTTGCGCAAAAATCACACCAATTTCCTCACTTCATTCTGGAAATATTCCTTTATCTTTCTCCAATCTGCTTTTCTTAACATCTTTGGCACGGTAGTTGCTTCGGCATCTATGAAATAAACTAAGCTCTTTTGTATATGAACAATCTGAGAAGCTGAAGTTCCATATTTACGGTCATAAAACGATAATGCTTCCTTCAAAGATATCCCTTCTTGGCATATAAAATAAAGGTCTATAAAATCTCTCTTAATTCCCCTTGTGCTAATAGCGTCTATCTTCATCGCTGCAATATCCCGTAAATCAAGAATATTGATTTGAAACATTGCTTTATACGGGAACAAAGCGGGATACTTATAAACAAAAAGGCTAAACCTTATTCCCTCCAGGGTCCCCATGATAGTTCCCCAACTTTGCTTCTCCACTTCAAACTTACCAATTCCTTTCAGAGATCGGATTAATTCTTTGGGATCAAATTCCCTTGCGGTAAAAAAATCCAAATCCACGGAAATTCTATGTCCTATCTGCAAAGCACAGGCCGTACCGCCCGCCAAATATGCATCATTCATCAAGTGCGATTTGCCTAATATGGCCAGTGCCTTCTTCGTATTTCCAAATAACGTTTTTGTAAACATAGGACCTTTCTTTTATCGATATTAAAAATAATTGCCCAAAAATTTGCGCTCTTTGGTGAAACAATGCGATAATGAAATAAAACATCCGCAATCTGATGTTTGGTAAAACTTTTTTTAATCCAACAAATTGCCTCTTTGTCACCATATTCAAGCAATCTCGCCAATACATCCCGAGAATATGCTTTTGTATCAATCTTTCCAAAATCTACATCCCAAAAATATTTCTTCAGAAATTTAGGTAACTTTTTCATCCCTGCCTTAACTGTCTTTCTTTAACGCAGTAAACCAAAATTAGTATAGTGATTGACGGTTTGAATTGTCAAGTTTTTTCTCGGGTTCTTTCTATTTTTCCATCTTAACCTCTTCCCAGTAAGAACAATTTTTGCCTATGCATTTGTAATAATGGCTGTTTCTATTTCTTTTTTCAATTAGAAATACCGCTCCGCATTGAGGACAAACCTTTTTAATCGGTTTTTGTCTCATGGCAAATTTACATTTGGGGTATTCACTGCACCCGTAAAAAACCTGGCCCTTTTTGCTTCGTCTTTCCACCAGCTCCCCCAGGCAATCGGCTTCGGGACAGGGAATGCCTAAAGTAACGGAGCGGCTGTTCTTACAGGAAGGAAAGCCTGAACAAGCCAGAAATTTGCCGAATCTCCCCATTTTTATAACCATTTTCCGTCCGCATTTATCACAGACCTCATCGGTAACTTCTACGTGGTTAACCTTTTTTAGCTTCTTTTTCGCTTTTTCCAACTCGTTTTGAAACGGCTTATAGAATTTTTTTAAAACAACCTTCCAGTCAAGCTTCCCCTCTTCTACCTTGTCAAGTTCATTTTCCAAACTGGCCGTAAATTCCACCTCAAGTATATCCGGAAAACTTTTTACCAGCAAATCGTTAATCAAAACACCTAACTCCGTCGGATAGAAGCGGCCGCTATCCTTGCGGACATAATCCCTTTGCTGTATGGTCGAGACGATACTGGCATAAGTGCTGGGACGGCCAATCCCTTTTTCTTCCAGTATCCGGACCAGGCCGGCTTCATTGTACCGGGGAGAAGGGCTGGTGAAATTCTGAGCCGGCTCCAGGGCGCAAAGTTTAAGTTTCTCCTGAGGGTTCAACGGAGGCAGCAATACTTTCTCCTCATTTTTTTGTTCGGCTTTATACACTTTTTGATAGCCCGGGAATTTAACCTGGCTGGAAGAGGCCCGGAAAATATAATTTTTGGCCTTAATATTGGCCGCGGTGGTTTCTATGAGGGCCGGTTTCATCTGCGAAGCCATAAAACGATTCCAAATCAGCTTATAGAGCTTAAACTGCTGGGGGGTAAGGAATTTTTCTATTCCCTGCGGCTCCCGCTCGACCGTTGTCGGCCGAATTGCCTCATGCGCCCCCTGCGCTCCCTTTTTAGATTTATAGTGCGGGGAAGATTCCGGAAGATATTCCTGGCCCAAGCGGCGGCTGATAAATTTTCTGGCATCCGTCTGGGCTTCCCGGGCAATCCGCACTGAATCGGTTCTCATATAGGTTATTAAACCGACACTGCCTTCCTTTCCTAATTCTATCCCTTCGTAGAGCTGCTGGGCGAGGCCCATGGTAAACTTAGCCGAAAATCCCAAACGGGAGGCCGCTTCCTGCTGCAGGGAGCTGGTCGTATAAGGAGGGGATGGAGACCTTTTTGTTTCCTTTTTTTCAATCTCAGAAACCAGGAAAGATTCTGATTTTAGCTCATTGATAATTTTACCGGCCGCCTTTTCATCAGGGATATTTATCTTTTCATCGCCGCGTTTAGCAAGCTTTGCCCGGAAAGCCGGATAGCCTTTTTTCTCAAGTTCCGCCTCTATAATCCAGTATTCCTGAGGGAGGAAACTTTTTATTTTCGCCTCCCGCTCGCAGATTAAGCGAACGGCCACCGACTGGACCCGGCCGGCGCTCAATCCTTTACTTACCTTAGCCCAGAGCAAAGGACTTAGCCGGTAGCCGACAATTCGGTCAAGAATCCGCCGGGCCTGCTGGGCATTCACTTTATCCCGGTTGATATCGCCCGGGTTGCCTATTGCTTTCAAAACCGAACGCTGGGTTATTTCATTAAATGAAACCCGAAAAATTTGCGGACAGGATTTCTTCAACTGGTTGGAAAGATGCCATGCCATCGCTTCTCCTTCCCGGTCAGGGTCGGTGGCAATAAATATCTTCCGGGCTTTTTTAGCATCTTCCTTAAGCTGCGCCAGGACCTTCTTCCGCTTCGGGATAACCACGTAACGCGGCCGAAAACCGTCTTCGATCTCAATCCCCAGTTCTTTCAACGGCAAATCAACCAAATGCCCCAGGCAGAACTGGACAATAAAATCTTTTTTGAGAAATTTTTCGATTGTTTTTACTTTTGCCGGAGACTCGACAATAACCAGAGTTTTATCCATAATTTCCTTTTTTTGTTTGAATCAAACCTTTAACAGTAATTTGTTAATATCACCTTCTATATTCAACTCCTCTAAAATATCTTCCACCTTACTAACTATTTTTGCCCCGTCTTTAATTAAACGATGGGTCCCGGCGCTGGTGGGTGAATCTATCTTGCCTGGGACGGCAAAAATCTCCCGGCCCTGTTCCAAACCGAAATTAGCGGTAATCAAAGCCCCGCTTTTTTTCGCCGCTTCCACCACCACGATACCTAAAGAAAATCCGCTTACCAGCCGGTTTCTTCGCGGAAAATTTGCCGGAGAAGGCGGGCAATCATACGGAAATTCAGATACAACCAGTCCGTTTTCGGAAATCTCCCCGGCTAATTTTTCGTTCTCCGGCGGATAAAATCGCCCCAGACCGCTGCCTAATACGGCGATAGTCCTGCCTTTGCCTTTTAAAGCTCCCCGGTGAGCGCAGGTATCAATACCCCTGGCCAGGCCGCTAACCACGGTGATATTTCTTCTGACCAATTCGCCGGACAGTTTTTCAGCCGTCATCCGGCCGTAAATTGACGGCTTCCGGGAACCGACTATCGCCAGGGCGAGCTGGTCTTCGGCTATATATTCTCCCTTGATATATAAAACCAGCGGCGGACTAAAAATTTGCCTGAGCGCCAAAGGATAATCTTCATCCAGATAAGTAACAATTTTTACTCCCGCCTTCCGGCTTTTTTCGAGCTCATCCTGAGGATTAACCGCTTGAAGCTTCAAAATTCTTTCAATCAGGAACCGGCTTAAGCGTTTTTCCTCAAGCGTCCTTCTCCCGGCCTCAAAAACAAGTTCTACCCCGGCGAATGATTGAAGAAGCTGTTCGTATTTTTTCATCCCAAAGCCGGGAATCATATTAAGCAGTATTAAAGCTTCTCTTCTCCGAAGCATTTCATCCCCCTAATGAGTCAACCCATTGCTTCTCGAGTTGATATATGTCCCAGGCAAAAAAGGTCTCAAAGGCATCTTCATAATCGGTTCCCTGGGCAATTTCCTTAAAGGTATCAAAAAGAAATCTCTCGCCAAAATTATCAATCAGAAAAGAAACAAAACTCAGGCACTCCGCCTCAACCATTTTCTGCCGCTCGCCTGAACGCTTGTTTCGCAGAAAATCGTTAACCTTCCGTAATTTATAGAAAGTTTTTCCCGCCAGAGCATCTTTCAATATTCGGTCGTCGAAGCTAACGCCGCTGCGATAAAGGGCATAGCCCTCTTTCAGCCAGCCGGGAGAGTTATCCCCCATTAGCGAATGAAGGAAAAGACAGGTGGATGCATAAATTACCCTGGATTCAATTTTTCCCGGCGGGGCATTTTTAAAAACCGGCAGGGAAACAACTATCTCCCGGTCATTAAAAATCATTCCTGAGGAAATAACCGGCGCAATCGAATCATTAGCATAGACAATCACCGTGCTAATTTTCGGCGGGTAGTAATACAGGCTGGAACCCAAATCCCCCCCCACCGCCGCAAAAATATCTATTATCCGGTCTAAAAGGGCCTTGCTTTCGGCGTTTAAATTACCGGACGGCTTGAAACGAAACAGGTTATCCGAATAATAAATATCAAGCGGCTTCCCGCTTTTCAGGCGATAGACGGATTCCAATCGGCTTTGCAGATGGGGACTGCCCGGCAATTTTCTGAGCGCTTCTTCCCAGATGTCAATGGCCTTATCTAAATTATCATCCCGAAGGTAAAATTCACCTAAAAGAACCGGCAATTCCATATTTTCGGGTAAAAGCTTTTCGGCCTCATACAGCAGTTTAATCGCCGCTGATTTTTTTCCTGACCGAAAGAGCTGCCAGCTGTAATTCAGATAAACCTGAACCAAGTTCTCCCGGGTCAATTTATTCTTTTTATCAAGCCGGCGGGCTTTTTGAAGATAATCCAGTGACTTGGAATAATTTTCCCGGCCGCTTTCCTGCAGGGCCAGTTCATTCAATTCTAAAATTTGCTTTTCTTTTTTTTCGGCTAAATCCTGAACCAGGTTCTCACTTTTTTTTAAGCGGGCCAGGCCTCTTTCCGCCTTTGGGCAGGCCGGGTCAACCGTTAAAGCCAGGTTATAATACCGCCGGGCTTGAAGACCGTTATTCACGGCTTTATATTCATCGGCCAGAAAAAGATAATTCTCTTTTAAGGAAACTGCTTCTATTGACGATATTTGATCCCTTTTTACGGCAATTGTCCCGCCGCAAACCTCTAACCATATCTCCCCGGGAGTTTTTTTGATAATTCTTCCCTTTAATACCTGTCCGTTTGCCAGCAAAAGCTCATCGGCCGAAAGATTAACCGGCCGGCCAATGAGGAATACGGCGGCAATACAGATAAAAGAAATGAACTTCATTTTTTTATCGCCTTTTGCAGAGCCGCCGGGGAAACCGCCCTGACAGAAACCCGGCCGACTTTCCGGGGAAGAACAAAGCGAATCTTGCCTCTCTTTACCTTTTTATCGGAAAGGAGATAGGGCAAAACTTCGTCTATCTTTTTAATTTTCAGCCGGGTAGGAAGGCCGATGCGTCCAAGAAGCCGGACCAATCTTTCCGCCTCCTTCCGGGAGAATATTTTCATTTGTTGAGCCAGCCTTCCGGCAAATATCATACCAATTGATATCGCCTCCCCGTGAGACAGTTTTTTATAGCCTTCCAGTGATTCCAGGGCATGTCCCAGGGTGTGGCCAAAATTCAAAATGGTCCTTAATTTATGCTCTTTCTCGTCGCGGGATACCACCATGGCCTTAATCTGGCAGGAGCGAAAAACGAGGTGTTCCAAACAGCTAAAATCATAATGCATAATTTTCTGTATATGCTGTTCCAGGAAATGAAACAAGCGGCTGTCCCATATCACCCCGTACTTGACAACTTCCGCCAGGCCGTTTTTCAGCTCGCCCCGAGCAAGGGTCGCCAGCAGGGTTAGGTCAATTAAAACCAGCCTGGGCTGATAGAAAGCGCCAATCATATTTTTGCCTAAAGGATGGTTAACCGCCACTTTGCCCCCCACACTGCTGTCTACCTGGGCTAATAAAGTCGTTGGTATCTGGATAAAGGGGATCCCGCGGGCATAGGTAGCGGCGGCAAAACCGGCTAAATCGCCGATAACCCCGCCTCCAAGGGCAATAATAAACGAATTCCGTTCAAAATGACGGCGCATTAAAACATCGTAAATTTTTTTAAGCTGGTGGAACGATTTGTATTCTTCGCCGTCGGGTACTGTTTTTAAGTAAATTTCGAATCCTGCTTTCTTTAAACTCCGAAGGAGCGCTTTGGCATAAAGCAACTTAACGGTCGGATTGGTCACAATCAGCCCTTTTGACCCCGGGGATAATTTTTTAATCTCTTCACCGGCCTCGCTTAAATTTCCTTTTCCGATGATAATCGAATAACTCCGCGGGCCTAATTTTACTGCCAGGGTTTTATTTTTTTTCATTTTCTTTTTTTATTTATTTTCCTTCGTGGTCTTCGTGTTCTTCGTGGTTATTTTTTTGTTTCCTTTTTCCTTTGCCATTTTGACTTTTTATTTATTTCTCGTGTTTATCTGTGGTTTGTCTTTTGTTTTTTTCTCTCTGTGTCCTCTGTGGTTAAATTCTTTCTCTTTTGATTTTGTTTCTGTGTTCACCTGTGTTTATCTGTAGTTTGTCTTTTGTTTTTTTCTCTCTGTGTCCTCTGT
>JAYEMH010000040.1:0-2073 GCA_034717985.1 Candidatus Ratteibacteria bacterium | reverse complement strand
TTGATTTTGTTTCTGTGTTCACCTGTGTTTATCTGTAGTTTGTCTTTTGTTTTTTTCTCTCTGTGTCCTCTGTGGTTAAATTCTTTCTCTTTTGATTTTGTTTCTGTGTTCACCTGTGTTTATCTGTGGTTTGTCTTTTGTTTTTTTCTCCGTGTCCTCTGTGGTTAATTTTTTTGTTTATTTTCCCGTAAATACGAATTACCTTTTGGACCACTTCTTCCGGGTTCAGGTCCGAGGTGTCAATATGATTTTTAATCTTCTGATAATAGCCGGACCGTTTTCGTAAAAGCGCCTCAATTGCTTTTTGGGGCTCAGCCGTCTCTAACAGGGGGCGGTGGGTATAGCGGCGGGTTCTTTCAAAAATCACCTCCGGGGCGGCATCCAAACAGAATAACACCCCGTCTCTTTCTAAATTTTCTATATTCTCGGGATTCAAAACAACTCCCCCCCCGGCTGAAATCACCTGATTATCTCCCTGAGAAATTTCTGCCACCTTTTTTTTCTCTAAAGAACGGAAATACCCCTCCCCCAGCCGGGAGAAAATCCGGCTGATGGTTGATTTTTCCTCTTTTTCTATATCCTCATCTATATCTATGTATCGCATCTCAAGCTTCCCGGCCAACAATTTACCGACAACCGTCTTACCTGTCCCCATAAATCCGAGCAAAACTATGTTCATCCCGGACCACCCCGTCAGTTTTTTATTTGTTTCAAATAACTGCTAAAATTGGCTTTGGTTTCGGAAAGACTGTCCCCGGAAAATTTCTCAAGGAAGACATCAGCCATAATCAGGGAGGCCATGGCCTCAGCCACCACCGAGGCGGCCGGCACGGCGCAGGTATCGCCTCTTTCCACCTGCGCCTTAACGGCTTTTTTACTGATTAAATCTACCGACTTTAAGGGCTTCTTTAACGACGGGATAGGCTTCATAACGGCCCGCAGAACAATCTCTTCGCCGTTTGAAACTCCTCCTTCAAGTCCTCCGGCCCAATTGGTCTTGCGAAAAAATCCCTTCAGGGGGTCATAAAAAATTTCGTCGTGAACCTGGGAGCCAAATTTTCCCGCCAGAGCAAATCCCAGCCCGCTCTCTACCGCTTTAATGGCCGGAATGCTCATCAGCGCCTGGGCTAACCGCCCGTCCAGCCTCCGGTCCCACTGGATGAAACTTCCCAGGCCGGGTGGAACATTTCTCAGGCGAACTTCGAATTTGCCGCCAAGGGTTTCATTAAGCGATACCGCCTCTTCGATTTTCTGCACCATTTCCTTTTCTCTAAGAGGGTCAGCGCAGTTCATAGCGGAGTTCTTTTTTCGGGCGGAAATTTTTTCGAAAGAGAGATCATCCACCCGGGCAATCACCCCGCCAATTTCTATCACCTGGCTGATAACCTCAATATTAAATTCTTTAAGAAACAACGTCGTTAAGGCACCCAGGGCAACGCGCGAGGCCGTTTCCCGGGCGCTGGCTCTTTCCATGATATTGCGAATATCCCTGGTGTTGAACTTTATTGCCCCGCTTAAATCAGCGTGACCCGGACGAGGCGAGGTGAATTCATCTTCTACGTTCGCCTGCCAGGCATCCATAATATCCTTCCAGTTTTCCCAATCCCGGTTTTTTATTAAAATAGCGATCGGTCCCCCCATGGTCAGGCCGTTTCTCAGACCGGAAAGAATTTCCGCCCTATCGGCTTCTATTTTCATTCTTCCTCCGCGGCCAAACCCTGCCTGCCGCTTTTCCAGCCGGCCATTTAAGAATTTTTCATCGATTTTCAATCCGGCCGGAAGACCTTCAAGTATCGCCGTTAATCCTTTACCGTGCGATTCACCGGCGGTCAGAAATCGTAACATCTCCATCCTCCTTTTTCGTATCCCCGTGTTTGTTAAATCCCAAGCTCAAATACTACCAATACTACAAAATAAATCCCAAACTCAAAATCCCAACTATACCCCAGTGAATTACCACCGACTTTGTCGGTGGCTTCTTATTTTTTCCAGAATCTCATCTGGCTTTCTGCTCTATCATCCTCTCGTTGCCTTCTAATATACTTCCTTATCGTTTCTTCATCTATCCCTATC
>JAYEMH010000039.1:0-66845 GCA_034717985.1 Candidatus Ratteibacteria bacterium | reverse complement strand
TGATAAAATGGATGAAGTTAAAACACTTATTAGGGAAAGGTTGCATAATCTTATCCTCCTATTAAATAAAATAGCCTAACAATTCAATCCACCGGACGGCTAAAGCCGCCGGTGATTTCTGGTGTTAAGAGAAAAATAAATAATGAAAAAGAACAGAAAATTAATGAAAATTAACATCCCGTCTGACCTTTTTGAGATAATAAAAGATCCTGAGAGACTCGCCCAATTCTTGACTGGTTTTCTTTCATCCAACATGAGTGAAAAGATTTTATCTACAGGGCGAGTTGTTCAAGCCGCAATAAATTGGGATGCGCTTTCTCAACTTGGTAAAGAAATGAATGATTATATAGAAAAAGGTAAAATAAAGAAAGATTTTCTGAGTAAATCCTATAATCAACAATCATTATTGAATTTATTGCAATTTATTGATGAGAATTCACCTGATGAGGAAAGATTAAAAGCGATGAAAACACTATTTTTTAAATCAGTATTTGTTGATGTCAATGAGACAGACCAAATTCTCGCATATCATTTCATGAGAATATGTAGAGAGCTTAGCAGTGGGGACTTATTAATTCTCAAAGCTGCCTTTGAAATCTATAATGGAAAAATATCAAAAAAAGTCTGCCCTGACCCTTCAACTTTTGATAAAAATTTGACTAGTGCAGATAATTGGCTAATCAGTATTGCAAATCAAACTGGACATGGATTAAAATCTTTGGTAGAGAACCACGAAGATAAACTAATAAATTTAAAATTAATCAGTCCTCGCAAACATTCTGATAAAAGCGGGATTGCAAAGGCTAAATATTTTCGTTTAACAGATTTGGGCTATAAAATATGTGAATTTATATATAAAGAAAACACCCTCTAACAAATCGCTCCACCTGACATTTTTCCGCTGTGCTCCAAAATGCAGGTGAGCTCAAATGTTAGCGGTAATAATTAAAACGGAGGGAATTCGTGATTAAGACTACCGAAAGATTATATGATATTGCTTCAAGCCCTTGGAGTGTTTTGGCAGGAACAATTGCAAGCGTCCTAAGTTTTTGTTGGCTTGTATATGAAAAACTAATAAGTCAGAAACCAGGGCTTCTTTCTCTAATGGTCTTTTTTCTTTGCATTGCCTTCTTTCTTATTGCGGGAATTTATTCAGCAGTTATACGTAGAAAGGTTCAAGCTTTTCAGGCGGCGATGTATAAAATTCATAGAATAAACCATGGTTATCGTGATGTTTTACGTGCCATGTTTCATAGACATAATCCAATAACAGATAGATCACAATTGGTTGTAGCAGAAGAGAAAACTTTAAGATCTGTATGCCAGAAAATTTGTAGTATATATGAAGGGTTGATTGGTCGACCATGTTTGGCTACTGTTAAATTGATTACAAAAGAATCAAACGGTAAAAGATATTGTTCTACCTATATTAGAAGTGAGGAAAATTGCGAGCGTGATAATGACCCAATGCAATATGAGATTGGTAAGTTGCTTAACACAGCCTTTGATCAAGCATTGTTGCCAAGCAACCTTGGTTTGTGTTCTCATTTTTTTTCTGCTGATTTAACTAAAGAAAGGAATTACAATAATCAACGGCAGCATTGGCAAAGATACTATAGGAGTACAATAGTTGTGCCTATAAGATCTGTTGCACAAGATTCAACAGATACTGCAGATGATGTTGCTTTCTTGTGTATTGATACTATGTCCCAGAATCGTTTAAATGAACGCTACCATCTTCAACTGTTAGCAGGGTTTGCAGATCAAATGTATAATTTTATTTCGCTAATGAGAGGAAAATATAAAGTAATAGTTGAAGCATAAGGAGAGTTTAATGATGTATGACAAAAGTATTAAAAAAAATCTTGTATCAATTCTTAATAGAATTAGTGGAATTATTGATAAATACTTTCATAAAAACAAGCCTGATTACTTTCCACAGGTGAATATATCTAATTTTTCAGATTCATGGAACCGTATAGCTCTCGCATACGCACGAGATAAACGTACCTTATCCGGTCGATTACCAGAAATACCTATCAGGACTCATCCTAATAATGGTGAAATTTCTTTAAAAGTAACTATTTCTGATAAAACAAATGAATGGAATAAAATAGCATTACAGTATGCTCAACAGCGTCGGCAAACTGTTTGCAATGAGAATTCAATAAAAGAATAAAATTAGTTTTCGCTAACAATGCGCTGCAACTGACTTTTTTCCGCGGCTTCGCCGCTCCGAAAAGCAGCTGAGCTTGAATGTTAGCTACAAAAAACAAAAATAAAAATAAAAATAATAGTTGACAATGTATATACAATAGCCGTATAATAAGATATGATAATTTGGGATGAAGATAAGGATCAACAGTTAAAACTTGAACGAAATATATCTTTTGAAGAAATATCGGAAGTTATATTAGATAACAAATATTTAGATATCCTTGATCATCCGAGGAAACCTAATCAGAGCATATTTGTTATAGAGATAAAAGATTATATTTATGCGGTGCCCTTTGTGATAGATGAAAATTCAAATATTATTTTAAAAACAGTGTATCCAAGTAGAAAATTATATAACAAATATAAAGGTGGTGTAAAATGAAAAATGCAAAATTAAACAAATACGAGAAGCGCATTGAAGAAAATATCATGCAATATAGACCCGTATCTGCAAAGACACGAACAAAGATAGAACATATCATAAAAAGGGCCAAAGAAAAGAAGAATATTAGTTTAAGGGTTAATGGCCAGGATTTAAATTTATTGAAATTACATGCTGAACAAGAAGGCATCCCTTACCAAACCTATATATCAAGTATATTGCATAAGTTTGTAACTGAGCAATTAGTTGAAGAGAAAAATATTGTCAGAAGCATTAAATTGCTTAAGTCTAGTAGCTAACAAAGCAAATCAGTGGACTGTTTACCCGCTCCGCTTCGCTCTGCGGGCACCAGTCGCTGATTTTTATGTTATGAATAAGAAAAATAAATTTTACACACGTAGAAATAATCGATTAAAAGGCCATGATTATACATCAAACGGTTATTATTACGTAACGATTTGTACCAACAACCGCAAGGAATTATTTGGCCGGATATGTGACAACAAAATGGAATTAAATAATGCGGGCGAAAATGATAAATTATTAAATAACGGACAGGCACAGAGGCCTGTCCCTACAGATAAATTATCATTGTCCGATATTATTCATCGGTTCAAAACCATAACAACAAAAAAATATATTGATGGTGTCAAAAATGATAATTGGAAATCGTTCAATAAACATCTATGGCAGCGATCGTTTCACGACCACATTATACGGAATGACAAATCTTTAAATAATATCCGCGAATATATTATAAATAATCCCGCAACGTGGGAAAAAGACGAAAATGATATAAATATACCTGTAGGGACAGGCTTATAACCTGTCCTCTATTTAAAAAGACGCTGATTATATGACGAAATACGGATTCACCCAATATTTTGAGAATGAGGTTTTACGTAAACGTTCTTATCTTAAGAAAGATTGGCGTATAAAAATTATCGAAAACCCTTTGAAAGTAGAACAACAAGAGAACAATCGCTTCCGCTTTTGGGGACGACTTGAGGAAATGGAGGGTAAAATATTACGCGTTGTGACCCTTGAAGATAAAATTACGATTCACAACGCATTTTTTGACAGGAGGTTTAAATTATGAAGCTGAATTACTATTCCGAAACAGATTCCTTGTATATCGATTTATCGTCAAAGACGAGTGTCGAAACACGTGAAATATCAGCTGGGATTAATCTTGATTATGATGACAAAGGTGAACTGGTAGGTGTTGACATTGATAATGCTAGCAAAAAACTTGATTTAAGAGATTTGACCCTCAATCATATACCGGCGAAAGTTCATATTCTTGCATAACCAGGCAATCCAGTGAACCCCGAAGCGTCGGGGTAAAGGATTAAATAATGCGTTATGATTTTGAATGGGATCCTCAAAAAATGAATCAAAACAATATGAGGTGATAATATGAAAAAAGAATATAACTTTTCAAAAGGGGAAAAAGGGAAATTCTATAGGCCTAAATTAGAATTGAATATTCCGGTTTATCTCGATGCATCTGCCTTTACTTTTGTTGACAAAATCGCCAAAAGGAAAAACAAAGATGTGTCATCTGTTGTAAATCAAATAATTCATTCTGACATACAATTATCAGAATCCTTAAAATAAAAAATTAACGGGTCAGGCGCGCCTGCCCCTACAGATGAATACATAATCAATAACCCATCCACATGGGCAGAGGATAAAGAAAATATCAAAAACCAAATACCGGGAAGGACAGGTTTATAACCTGTCTTCCATTAAAAAAAACGCCGTAAATTGCGTGATACGTTTATTGATTGTTAGCACGGAGATAATAATGTAATGATGAAACAGCAAATCCCAAAACGAGCCAATCGGTTCTATGACACATCCCGATTCAGCCAGCCGCAAATCAGGGTGTACCACAAAAAGGGTACAGGAAAGAAGACTCCTCGGTATCTGCTCAAGTGTGGATGCTGTAAGCAGAAATTTGAGATATGGTACGCCAGTGACGGACTGGAAGTTGCTGGTGTCAATGGGACCATTGAGGACTGGCGGGAGATTTTACTTTCCCTTCTTTTGATCGAACAGAAAAACGGGAAGCTGATTGACCGCATGAAACGAAAGCACGATTTTCGCGGCGCAAGAACGTTACAGAAGAAATCGCCAAAGGTTTAATAATAAAATAAGAAAAGGGTGTAGCGCCGTATTATAGGTAGAAATGAATAATACAGAAATATTGAAAAAACTCTCTTTTGAGGTCAATGATTTGCTTTCTGAATATATTCAGCTACACGATAAGATTTTAAAAAAAGGTGGAATATTTATAAGTCTTTTTAAAAAAGTTGACTTCGAGAAAATACTTAATGATTGTCATGAAATATTGAGAAAATTTGAAATAAAAAGGAAAGGAATGCTTTCCTTTAAGAAAGAAAATGGAGATAATTTGGATGATAATGAGAAGAAATATTTGAATCAACTTATATCTTTCTTTGACAAATTGCTAGTTACAATTAATTTTCTCCTCAATAAACAGCAGTTGCTCTACAAGAAAAGTCAAAAAGAAAAAATTGGTTGGGAAGAATACAACAATGCTGAGAATCAATATAAAAAATCCATTGATGACTACCTAATGGAGGGGCGAAAACTTAACAATTTGAATTCTCTTGTATTTCAATAATTTATAATAAATCAATGTGTCTGACCCCGAAGCGGCGGGGCAGGTGATTTCCAATGTTGAAACTGTAGGAAAAGTTCAAAAAAAGGTTTTTATCACTAAAAGCGAAGTTTGCTCTTGACGAGAGATTTAATCTGATTGTTGGCTTTTTCTCAGGAAATGGGCTTTTGCTACAGACTCGTTGTGTGAAAAATAAAAGGAGATTTTATGAATTTTATTTTGGGTATTGTATTGGGGATTATCGCGGGTACCATTGGAACCACTATTGCAAACAGAAAATTGTGTACTAAATTTTTCGAATTGGTAGATTTATTCAAAGATTACATTGAACAAATAAAAACACAAAATGAATTAAAAAAAGATGAAATCGCCATTGTTTCTGCCAAGGCGTATACTGAGCACGTTCGAACGGACAGGCGGGAAGCGATTGAAAAAATCTTTACTAAGTATAACGATAAATAAACCTCTAACGCGCTACAACTGATTTTGAAAGTTCGGGGCAGGTGAGTTTCACATTAGCATTAAAATTAGATTTGCCGATGATGGTCGAGAAAATTATAAGGGAGGTGTGATTAGATGCGTATCGAAATAGAACTTGAAAATGACGGTCGCTGGATAGCAGAAGTTAAAGATTTGCCTGGCGTGATGGGATATGGTCAAAGTCGCGAAGAGGCAATCTTCAAAGTAGAAGCTTTGGCTCTTCGCGTGATAGCAGATCGTTTGGAACATGGAGAATCTATTCCAGAATTAGATGAACTTTTTGCGGTGCCAGCATGAGTCAATGGCCATCTACAAAGGCACGTCGTGTTCTATCAGCAGTGTTGCGTATTGGTTGGAGCATCAAGCGTCACGATAGGACTTCACACAGAGTTCTTTCTAGACCCGGATGGCCAGATTGTATTTTTGCATTTCACGATAGGGAAGAGATAGGGCCTCGTATGCTTGCTCGTATAGCCAAACGGACAGGGTTGACACCAGATGATTTATAAATGATGCTAAATTACTGCACCTGACCCCGAAGCGTCGGGGCAGCAGATTTTTACGTTAATGAACAGGAGGATAAACTGTAATGAAATACGGACATTTTTCTAAAGACGGAACCGAGTTTATTATTACAAACCCCTCCCCTCCCCGTCCCTGGATAAATTATTTAACCAATGAAGACTATTGCGCCATAATTTCTCAGGCCGGCGGCGGCTATTCCTTTTATAGGGACTGCCGTAACGACCGGCTTCTTCGCTGGGAACAGGGGAACTGGGAGATTGACCGTCCCGGCCGTTATCTTTTTATCAGGGATAAAGATACCCGGAAATCATGGAGCGCCACTTTCCAGCCTTTAAGAATTCCCCCCAAATCCTTCAAAGCCCGTCACGGCCTGGGGTATACAACAGTTGAAACAAATTACTATGGCATTCGTTCAGAACTTACCTATTTTGTCCCCCGGAAAGATACCTGCGAAGTTTGGGTCATTAAAATTAGTAATCTCACCAAACGCCCTAAAAATTTAGAAGTTTTCCCTTATGTAGAATGGCTAATCGGGGATTTTCATATGGAAATCAGGTATAGAAACATTATGAACCTTTATAACCGCATTTGGTTTGATAAAAAAACAAATTCAATTCTCGGCCGGAAAACAGCTGTCTGGGGCGATATGAATATTCAGCCCAACCCTTACCTGATTTTCTTTGCCGGCAGTCTGCCGGTTAAGGGCTGTGCCACGCAGAAAGAATCCAGCCTGGGCCGATTCCGGACAGAGGCTAATCCGGCTTTTTTAGGGGAGGGAAAATTTAAAAATTCCGAGTTCTGTTCGGGGGAGGATGGAATTGGTCTCTTGAAACATGAATTGAAATTAAAGCCGGGCGAGACAAAAGAATTTGTGGTGGTGATGGGACAGACCTTATGCGGCGATATGAAGATTGATGGAAGACACCCATGGCAATATCCCAAGGCGGCAGCTTATGTAAAAAAACTTTTAGATAAATATCGAGATTTAGATGAAGCGAAAAGAGAATTAGAAAAGGTAAAGAAACTCTGGCAGAAGAGAATATTGGGAAACGTGCGGGTAGAAACGCCTGACAAAGACTTTGATAAGATTGTAAACGTCTGGGTAAAATATCAGCTTTATATCTGCAATTTTTGGTCGCGTTCACCGTCTTATTACCACGAAAGTTCCGGCGGACGGGGATACCGTGATTCCTGCCAGGACGCCGAATCAATTGTTTCTATTGACCCTGAGTTGACCCGCAAGAAAATAATAAAGATTGCTTCTCTTATTCGCCAGGACGGCACCTCGGCTCCGGGATGGTCAGATACAACCGGTCCGGCAAATCACCGTCCTAATAAAGACCATCAGATATGGCTGACGCCAACGGTTGCTTCTTACATCAAGGAAACCGGGGACAAAGGAATTCTACTCCAGCATATTCCTTATTTAAAGGACTGCTGGATTAAAGGTTGGGAAATCGATCGAAATTGGAAAGGCGGCGCTGCCAAAGAGGGGGCGGGAACGTTATTCGAACACCTGGAGAAAAATTTAAATTTCACCTTTAGTGACGTCGGAGAAAGGGGACTGCCTTTAATCGGTCATGCTGATTGGAATGACGGTATTGATGCCGCCGGCATCAAACATAAAGGAGAAAGTGTCTGGCTGGCGATGGCGCTAGTGCGTTCCCTCAAGATTTTGGCTGAACTGGCAAATTTAATTAACAAAAAATCAAAGGCTGAGGCATTTCTCGATATGGCTGAGGTTATGAGCGGGAAAATCAATAAAATTGCATGGGACGGACAATGGTATTCCCGGGGATTTACCGACGAGGGATATAATTACGGCGCGGGTAAAAACGAAGCTGGTAAGATATTTCTTAATCCCCAGAGCTGGGCAATTTTAAGCGGGGTGGCAAAAGGAGAACGCTTAAAAAAACTGATTGCCTCTACCGACAAATATTTAGACGGTAAATACGGTTATGCTTTGTTTTATCCCGCCTATTCCAACTATGATTCCCGCCTGGGAAGAATGACCATGTTTTCCGAAGGGACCAAAGAGAATGCGGCGGTTTTTTGCCACGCGGCTACTTTTATGACTGTTGCTAACTGTATGGCCGGAAGAGGAAATACTGCCTATCGAAGCATGAAAAAAATCATGCCCAATGCTCAAGATAATTACGAACTTTATAAAACCGAACCATATGCTTATGCCGAATATTTAATCGGCCCGGAGCATCCGTATCGGTATGGAGAAGGGGCATTTACCTGGATTACCGGAACAGCCGGCTGGAATTTTATGGCCGCCACCGAATGGATTCTCGGTGTTCAGCATGATTACAAAGGTTTGCTGATTGATCCCTGTCTCCCTGAAGAATGGAAGGAATGCCGTGTCAGCCGCCCTTTTCGCGGAGCTAATTTTGAAATCCATATTAAAAATCCCCGGGGAGCGCAAAAAGGGGTGAAGGAAATTCTGGTCAACGGAAAAAAAATCAAGGGAAACATTATCAGAAATTTCCGGCCCGGCAAAACCTATCAGGTAGAAGTGGTGATGGGGTAGTTTTTAGTCCACAGTCGATAGTCCATAGTCCACAGTCTATAGTAAAATTTTCTTTTTTTCCTGCCGGCAGTTCCTTCCAAATTGTGGGTTCCAATATAACGTAATTTCCCCTTGTTTTAGTCATACATATATGCTATACTTCGTTTTAACGTCGTATAAATTGTATAGAGTGGCGGGAAATTGATGATAGGCAAATCTTTTAGAATAATTCTCGTATTGATTTTAGTTTTTGGTTCTGGAGATATTTGCTTCGGTAAAGCGCAAACGGAAGAAGCTTTATTCTTGCAGACCCAGAAGCTTTATTCTCAGGCCAGGGATTACTATCTCCGGGGTGAGTTAGAAAAAACCCGGAAAGAACTTTTGCGGCTTATCAAGCTTGACCCGAAAGATGAAGCCGCCCGGGAATTTTTAAAGATGACATCTTCGGAGTTAAAGAAAGAAGCGGAAAAGAACGACTTATTCTTCAAGCATTATAATTTAGGAAAAAAGTACTTCCGGATGAAAAAGTGGAGTCAGGCCAAAGAGGAGTTAAGAGCGGCAGTTCAAATTTATCCCCAGCATTCGAAAGCTCGACAGGCGATTGGACTCTGGGATAAAATGAACCGGCGAATTATCCGGGAGACAAAAGAAGAAGTGGATGGGGTGGTGAGAAAAAAAGCCGAAGAAATTCGTCAGCAGGAAGAGGAAATTGCGGAGCTAAAGATAAAAAAAGTGATCGCCAAAAAAAAGAAGAAAGAGAGAAAGAAGAAGGTTTCTCCGCCCCTAAAAGAGCTTAAAAGACCTGAGGGGGAGAAACCGATTGTCAATCTGCCAAGCTGTATACAAATAGCGATTTTAAACAGTCTCCCGGTTAAAATTGCTAAAAAGCAGGCGGAATTAGCCGAGATGAAATTGTTTGAATCCTGGCGCGTTATTTTTCCGGCGGTGGTGGGTGAAATTAGTGATACTTACGGGAAAACAACTGAAAGTGATTATGAGTCCAGGAAGCGCGTTTTGCAGTTTCAGCAGTTGATTTTTGACGGAGGCAGAAGTGTTTTTCGCCTCCACCAGGCGAAATTAGGCCAAAAGATTACCCAGGAGAATTTTAAGACGGTAAAACAGAAGCTTGTTTACCAGGTAAAACAGGCTTATTACCGGTTAATTCATTACCAGAACGTGGTTAAAGCACAAAAGGCCCTGTATGAGGAAGCGAAAAAATTCTTGGAGATGACTGAAAAACAGTATAAATCCGGCTATGTTTCCCGGGTGGAGTTTTTGAATATTGAATCCAAGTTTAATCAGGTTGGTTATGCCCTGGTTGCCAGCCAGCAGGCTTTATCTCTGGCCAAGTTAAAGTTTCAGCAGGTTTTAAGCTTAGATGTCCCTTTTGCCCTGGAAATCGATACCGGGCTGGATTATACCAACGAATTAAGAATTAATTTAGAGCATTGTTTATATCTGGCTTTGCGCAATCGCCCGGAAATTAAAATTTCGCAATTGAGTTTAGCTGTCTCAAAATACGGCGAGAAAATTGCAAAACGCAAAACCTGGCCCGAATTGAGTTTGATCGGGAATATCGGTGAATCCGGCGAAGCCTATACCGGTGACATCCTCCGGATGAAGGATGAGTGGTCAGTTTTAGGCAAACTCAGTTGGTCATTTGGCGGCAGTTCTTTTGATTATTCTCACAGCCGCCAGAAGGTTAATCCGTCCGAGATTGCCGAGACAAATTTAACTACCGAAGCCCGGACACACAATTTCAAATTTGGACTGCTTGATGATTTAGAGTATTTTTCCAAAAGTAAAGAAGCGGAAATTGCCTTTCAGAAAACTATGAATGATTACCGCCGGCTGAGGCAAAAAGTTATCATGGAAGTGAAAGAGGCATATTTTCTTTATGAACGCGCCAAAATAATGCTGGAGGCGGTCAAAAGCAAAATAAAATATTACCAAAAGGAAGTAGAAATCGCTGAATTGAGAAAAAGCCTGGATATAATTCCTTTGAGCGCACTTCTGGAGGTTAAAATTAACCTGAATGAGCAGGAAATGAATTATGCAAAAGCGGTGATGGAATGCTATCTGGCGCTGGCGGCGATTGATCGCGCCATTGGCATTAGTTTCTTTTACTCTTATGGGAGGAAACGGCTATGACGAAAAAGAAACGGGGAATTTTATCGCTCCTTATACTGGCGGTAATCCTGGTTAGTATCCGGGTGGTTTGGCAGAAGGTATTAATTCCCGCAAAAATGAAACTTGAAAAGGAGAAAGCGGTTGTTTCGGAAAAGGAATCCGCTCCCCCGGCGGAAGTTCAGGGCCTGCCGGTTAAGGTCTTTCGGACAGCCAAAACCGACTATCAGGATATTATCGCCGCTATGGGAAATATAAAAGGAGACCGAGAAGTTGATATGAAGTTTGAAGTTCAAGGGGTGCTAAAATCTTTTAATTTCCTTGAAGGAGAGAGGATTGGTAAAGCTGAAGTTGTGGCTGAACTTGACCCGAAGGATTATTTACAGCGGTTAAAATATGCTGAGACAAAACTGAAATCGACTCTAGCGGGATTAGCCGCCAAAAAGAAAGAATACGAAATGTATAAGCGGCTCTATGATATCGGGGCGGTTATCAAGTTGAAATTAGAACAAGCGGCTCTTGAATATGAACAGGGACGATTAGAGGTTGAAGGCAAAAGAAGAGAAGTGGAATTTGCCAGACTGGAAATGGACAAAACTCGGTTTTACGCCCCTGATGAATGTGTGCTGGGAAGCCGTCTCATTGACATTGGAGAACTGGTTCTCACCAATACCAAGGTTGGAGTTCTGGTTGACGCTAGAATAGCCATTGCCGAAGTAGGCGTTATTGAAAGGGAAGTGAAAAAACTTTCTATCGGTCAGCGCGCCAAGTTATATGTTGATGCTTATCCGGGAGAGATGTTTTCCGGGGTGATTGGTTCTATTCAGCCGATGGTGGCGGAAAAAAGCCGCACCGTAATAGTCAAAATTTCTGTTGATAATCCTGAAGAGCGTCTTTTATCGGGTATGTTCACCCGGGTAGAAATTGTTATTTTTGATAAGAAAGGGGTTATAATAATTCCCACCGCGGCTATCCAGGAAATAGAAGATAGACTTAAGGTTTTTATCGTTGAACCCCGCGAGAATAAAGCCAAAAGCCGGGAAATTGACATTGATTATGTTAGCGACGAATATGCCGAAGTGATTAGCGGACTATCCCCGGATGACCTAGTCATACTGAATGTCGATGAAGTTTCTGACGATATGCCCGTTCAGGTTGTAGAGGAAGAAGCGTTGGGACTGTAGAAAATATGACTCTCTCTGAATTTTCGGTAAAAAAGCCCGTAACTATCAGCATGGTTTTTCTGGGTATAATTCTTATCGGAATTATCGCCTGGACGAGGCTCCCCCGGGAACTTTTCCCTCCTATTGTTTTTCCCCAGTTAAGTATTGTTACCCGTTACGAAAATGCCGCTCCTCAGGAAATAGAGACCCTTATTACCAAGCCGATTGAAGAAGTAGTGGGTACGGTTCCTAATTTGCGCCGCATTTCTTCGACATCCAAAGAAGGGATAAGTTTGGTAATCGCTGATTTTAACTGGGGAACAAATATGGATTTTGCTTCTTTGAGCGTCCGCGAGAAGATTGATTTAATAAAAGAACGTCTCCCCCGGGAATCGGAAGATTCAGTCGTCGTAAAATATAACCCGCTGGAACTTCCAATGATGGTTTTAAGCGTTACCGGAGAGGAATTCAGTCTCTATGGATTGAAAGAGATTTGCCGCCGGGAAATCAAGGAAAAATTAGAAAAAATTGAAGGGGTAGCCTCGGTGATTCTAACCGGAGGCGAGGAAAGAGAAATTCTGGTAGAAATTGACCAGGGACGTCTTCAGGCCTCCGGCATATCTCTTCTTTCGATCGTTCAGTCTTTAAAAGAGAGCAATTTAAATTTTCCGGCAGGGACAATCGAAGCTGAGTTTTTCGAGTTTTTAGTTAGGACCATGGGTGAGTTTAAAAGTATCGATGAGATTGAAAATACGGCTATCCTGGCGGTCGATGATAAAGAGAAGGATTGGTTTCATCCCGGTGAAAAGGACAAAGAAGAAGAGCGGCGGCTGATATACCTGCGCGATATCGCTAAGGTGAAAGATACCTTTAAGGAGAAAACCAGCGTTTCCCGATACAACAAGCTGGATAATATTTCCGTATCCATCCGTAAACAAGCCGATGCCAATACCCTGCAGGTGGCTGCCCGGGTTAGCCGGGTTATTAAACAGTTAAAGCCGGATTTACCGGAAGGACTCCGGATTAATGTCGTCTATGACCAGTCAAATTTCGTAAAAAGATCCCTTAAGGAAGTGAGCAATGCCGCTCTTATAGGAATGGCATTGGCATTTTTGGTTCTCTTGTTTTTTCTAAAAAATTTCCGCTCCGCAGTTATTATCACTTTTTCCATTCCGCTTTCCATCCTGGCCGCTTTGATTATGATGTTCTTTGCCAATATGTTCTTCAAGATGAGTTTAAATATGATGTCTCTGGGAGGTTTGGCTTTAGGGGTAGGTATGCTGGTTGATAATAGCGTCGTGGTAATTGAAAATATCTTCCGGCACCGCCAGATGGGAGAAACCCCTGAGAAAAGCGCCATCCGGGGCAGTAACGAAGTTTACAATGCGGTAGTCGCCTCTACTCTGACTACTATTTCAGTTTTCTTCCCTTTTGTTTTTATCAGCGGAGTGGCCGGACAGCTTTTCAAACAACTGGCATTTACGGTTATCTTTTCACTGATAGCCTCTCTCTTTGTGGCTGTTACCTTAATTCCTCTTTTCTTCAGGAAAATAGCCCTCAATGCGCAAACAACCAGGAAAAAAAGTGTTCCCCCGTTAGACTCCTCCTTTGTAGAATCAGGGAAAGTCACCGGCTTTTTTAATTTAATAACCAAAAGAACTATTCCGGTTATCTTACTGGTGTCTTTTTCCCTTTTTATTGTCAGTTTAGGCGTTATCTTCCGCCTGGACAAGGAATTTATGCCCAAGATGGATCAGCGTCAGTTTATTGTTAAATTGGATAAGCCGATGGGGACCAAGCTTAAAGTTACCACCCGGGCCGCCGAAAGGCTGGAGAATATTCTCTTTGAAATTCCCGAAGTAAAAGAAATGACTTTAAATATCGGTTCAAGTAAAGAGGCGACACCTGAGGAATCAATCGAAACCCTGGGCTCTCACCAGGCTCAATTTATGGTTAATCTTTTCAGCCGAAAAGAACAGCAGATGAAAAGCCGGGCCTCAGGCGCCCCTAAAGGGATGGCTTTGCCTACCCGGATTCGCTCCACGGCCGAAATCCTTCAAGAGCTAAAAAAGAGAATTCAGGAAGCAAAATTCCCGGGCAGCAAATTTGAATATCTCCTCCAGGAAAGTGTCTTTGGTTCTAGTTTTTTAACTACCGCCCCGGTAGCCGTAAGCGTGAAAGGTTATGACCTGGCCGTTTTAAAAAAATTATCCGGTGAGGTAAAAAGGCAATTAGCGAAAATAAAGGGACTCTACGGGATAAAAGATACAATGGCCGAGCCGACTCTTGAAACCAGGGTTAAAGTCGATAAAGATAGGGCGGTGCTTTACCACCTCTCGGTTAATGATATTTCTCAGGTGACCCGGGTAGCTATTAAAGGGGATGTGGCGACTAAATTTAAAGAACTGGGTGAAGAATACGACGTCCGGGTTAGATTGCGTCCTCAGGACCGGGCCGGCATTTCTGATTTAAGGAATATTTTTATTTATACGCCCCGGGGCGAACCGGTTTATCTTGATCAGGTTGCGTCCTTAAAAATGGATTTAGGTCCCAGTGAAATAAAAAGGCAAGAGCAGGAAAGGATTGTTCAGGTTACGGCCAATGTCTATCGTCGGCGTCTGACTGATATATTTTCCGAAGTGAAAGAGATTATCGAAAATTTGACTGTTCTTCAGGATTACACGGTGAAATTAGCCGGTGAAAGTGAAGAGATGCAATCCGCCTTTTCTAATATTCGCTTCGCTTTAATTCTGGCTATCCTGCTTGTTTATATGATTATGGCCTCTCTTTTTGAATCATTAATCCAGCCGTTTGTAATTATGTTCACCATTCCCATGGCGATTATTGGTGTCGCCGCCGCTTTATTTTTAACCAATACCCCTCTTAGTGCGGTGGCTTTTTTAGGCATTATTATGCTGGGGGGAATTGTAGTCAACAACGGTATTATTCTTATCGATTTTGTTAATCGCCTGCGCCAGCAGGGTTTAGGCATTCGGGATGCGGCAATAAAGGCGGCCAAGATTCGAGTCCGTCCGATTCTTATGACTTCTTTTACTACCATTTTAGGACTTCTTCCTCTTGCCCTGGGAATGAGCGAAGGCAAAGAACTGCGCGCCCCCTTAGCCATTACTGTAATTGGCGGTTTAACCGCCGCTACCTTTCTGACTCTAATCGTCATCCCTTCGGTTTACATCGTCATTGAAAGTTTTCTGGAGAAGTTTAGGAAATGACCCTGCCTCGTTTTGCTAATAACCGTCCGATAACCATTCTTATGATTACCCTGGGTGTAATTGTAATTGGAGCTGTTGCCCTCGGTGGTCTTCCGATGGAATTAATGCCTAACGTCGGGTTTTCTACCATTACCATTTATGTTTCTATCCGAGGCGGTATGCCTCCGGTCGGGGTAGAAAATTTAGTTACCAAACCCATAGAAGATGCGATGGGAGACCTCAGCCACCTCAGGAAAATTGAATCACTCTCTGAAGAAGGCTCAAGTACGGTAGAAATCAGTTTTGAGCCAGGGACAAATATGAACTTTGCCGCGCTTGAAGTGAGAGAGAAATTCAATCGAATAAAAAATAAACTGCCGTCGGAGATAGAGAAACCGGTAATTGCCCGATTCAACTATTCGGATATGCCGGTGATGATAGTTTCTGTAGTCAGCCGCTTCAGTCCGGAGGTTATCCGCCGGATTGTCGAAGAGAATATAAAACCGAAAATAAAAAGAATTGGCGGAGTGGCCAAGATTGAGGTGGTAGGGGGCAGGGAACGAAAGATTTTGATCGAGATAGATCAGGCTAAACTGCAAGCCCAGGGGATTCCCATTAAAAGACTGGTGGAGATTATCAGTGTGAATAATCTTAATCTGCTGCTTGGGGATATAGAGCGGAAAAAAGATAAATTCCTGATCAGAATGAGCGGGCAATTTAAAACCCTGGGAGATATAAAAAATCTGGGAATAGTTATCTCTCCGAAAGGCGGGTCGTTAGTGAAGCTTAAAGATGTGGCGGTCGTCAGAGATTTCTTTCTTGACCCGACCGGTTTTTCCAGAACGAATTTTACTTCGGCGGTAACCCTCTACATTCAAAAAGAAAGCACGGCCAATACGATTATGGTTACCGAGGCCATTGCCCGAGCGCTAAAAGAAAGTTTAGCCCTTCAGAGCCGCGAGTTGAAGCTGGTTACTGTTTTTAATCAAGGGGATTTTATTCGTTCTTCAATCAAGACGGTCAGGGTTTCTTTGATCTTTGGAGGCCTGCTGGCGGTTTTTGTTCTTTTGGTTTTTTTAAAGAGCCTGCGGGCAACTTTGATTGTCGGTTTATCAATTCCCTGTTGTTTGATGATAACCTTTGCTTTTATGTATTTAGGGGGGTTAAGTTTGAACGTTATGACCCTGAGCGGTTTAGCCTTAGGGGTCGGAATGATTGTCGATAGTTCGGTAGTGGTTTTAGAAAATGTTTTTCAAAAAAGGGAAAAAGGCCTGCCGGCCGGAAAGGCGGCTGTTCTGGGCAGCGAGGAAATGGGGAAAGCCATCGTTGCCTCAACTATTACTACCGTCGTGGTAATTTTACCATTCCTGCTTATTGCTAACAAAAAAATCCGGCTGCTTTACAGCAGTTTAGGACTTACTATTGTATTTGCCCTTCTGGCTTCCCTTTTTATTGCTTTAACCCTGGTTCCGATGCTTTGCGCCCGGATTAAGTTTTATCCCGAAACTTCAGAGTCAGCCGGGAAAAGTAAAAATGATAAGGAATCCTGGGAGACACTTCTTTCTACCGGTTCCCCCAGGATAAAAAGCTGGTATCGGAGTCTCCTGGCTTTCGCGCTTAGATTCCGGTTTCTATTTATCAGTCTTATTTTGATTTTGTTTCTTATCTCCGGATTTATTTTTATAAAGCGGGGTTCGGAACTCTGGGGAGGAACGGAGGAAAAAGAATTTACCATTTTTATAGAAATGCCTACCGGGACAAAACTTGAAAAATCAGATGAAGTAGTAAAAAGGGTAGAGGAGATGCTTATGAAATTTCCTGAAGTAAAAATGGTTACTTCGCGGATTAAACCCTGGTCCCCGCGTATTAACGTTAAATTGGAACCCCGGAGGATGAGGCGGCGTTCGACCCGGCAAATTATCGATATTTTACGTAAAGAGGTTGAAAAAATCGAGAAGGCCTTTATCTATTTTAAAGAACCGAAGCGCATGGTGACCAAAGAATTAACTATCGATATTTACGGACATGACTACGATAAGTTAAAAAAGCTCGCCGGGGTTATTTCGCAGAAAATGAATGGTATCAAAGGTTTAACCGAGGTGCGTCTGAGAATGCGTGCCCCGCGGCCGGAGATTGGCGTTATTGTTGACAGAGAAAAAGCCCTGCTCTGGGGATTCTCTGTTCAGGCAATTGCTGATGCCCTGCATGCTCAGTTAAGGGGGCTGGTGCCGACTCGCTACCATACCAAGGGGAAGGAAGTGGAGACTATTGTCCGGCTTCAAAAAGAAGACCGCGATTCATTTGAAGATTTGAGACGTTTAACCTTGGTCAATCCAGAGGGCCAGCCGGTTTATCTTGGGCAAATGGCAGTTTTTTCCTCTGCCTATGGACCCAGCGAAATCTGGAGAAAAGACAAAAGACGGATGATTCAAGTTACCGCAACCGTCACCGGACTTCCGATGGGGAAGGCGGTGGAGAAGGTGCAAAAGGCGCTTAAACCTATGGAGATGCCTCCGAAATATCATTATAAAATTGGCGGCAGTTATGAAGAAATGAAGGAAAATCAGAGGCAGCTCCTTTCCGTTGTTGTCATCACCATTATATTGATTTATATGGTTCTGGCTGCTTTTTTTGAAAGTTTCTGGCAGCCCTTTCTCATTATGACTACTTTGCCCCTGGCCTTAATCGGGGTGGTGATTTTTATGCTTTTGACCGGGACTATGAAAGGTATCTCGGTATTAATCGGAATAATTATGCTGGCCGGCATTGCGGTTAACAACGCCATAATTTTTCTTGCCCATCTTAATGATTTACGGCGGGCCGGGATGGAGCGGATGAAGGCAATTTTTAATGCCGGACAGGACCGCCTCAGGCCTATTTTAATCACCAGTTTGACTACGGTAATCGGCCTTCTGCCTATGGCCATGGATCGCAGTGAAGCCTCCGGACTCTGGTCGCCTTTGGCGATCACGGTTATCGGGGGACTTTCGGTTTCTACCGTTTTGACTCTCTTTCTCCTGCCCAGTTTTTATTTAATTTTTGATGATTTCAAGCTTAAATTTTTTGGGAAGAGATTAACTACAGATCACATTAATCCTGTCGAATAGGGCCTTACGAAAATTCTGTTGAAAGTTTTCTTGAGGTTTAAGTTAAAAGACGGAGATTCATTTTTAAAGAGGTGAAAAAGGGTTTAACAAATAAATAGTTTGGAAAGAGGCTAAGTTTCAAAAAACTCCCGTTTTACGACGGGGTTTTTTTATTGACTTCTCTTTTTTTTTGTGGGATAATGAGGCAGATTATCACATTAAGAATTGAATATTTCCAGATTAATTTTTGTTGCGGAGACAAAGAGATGATGTCAAAAGAAGAAATTCTAAGATTACTTGAGCAGGTAAGGGAAGAAATCATGAAGAAATATAAAGTGAAAAGGTTGGGGCTTTTCGGCTCATTTATAAAGGGAGAGCAAAAAAAGGGTAGTGACATTGATATCCTTGTGGAATTTGAAGAAAATGCAGACCTTTTTGATTTTTTGGGGCTGGCTTTATTCCTTGAAGAAAAACTCAATCAGAAGGTAGATGTGGTACCAGAGAGAGCCTTAAGAGAAGAGTTGAAAAAATCTATTCTGAAAGAGGCAGCCTATTTATGAGAAACAATAAACTTTATTTGCAAGATATTCCGGGCTCTATGGAAAGTATAGAAAAGTTTGTGGAAGGTATGAATTTTGAGCGATTTAAAGAAGATGATAAAACATCCTGTTAATCCTGTCGAATAGGGGGCATTAGGAAAATTCTTGACAAAAAGAAAAAAAATTGTTAATATCCCCGCATACTATATTGCCTTGTAAACAAAATAAAGGTATGATTAAAGCACAGATTAGCACAGATTAAAAGATGCAAGATTAGCACAGATATCGTTGGAAATATCTGAGATCATCTGTTTCTTCTCATCTGTGCCCATCTGTGAACTATGCACCCCTTATTTATTTGACAGAGCGCTATATATATACCCTATTGCTATGCTGATATATGCCTAATACAAGTATAGAAGAGCTGCTTACCAGAAAAGAAGTCGAAAGGATTTTAAAGATTAGCCGCAGCCAGATTTATAATTTCCTCCGAAGCGGCAGACTTACCGCTTATAAAATAGGGGGAAATCTCCGCTTTCGGAAGGAGGATATAAATAGCCTCATAAAAGCCAATCCTTATGTCCGGAGAAAGGCGACACGACCAAAGACTGAAGAATCCAAGGAGAAGATCGAATTTTCAGGGGACAAAAAGGCAATTTCCTCCGGGCGGTCTTTTAATAAGGTTTTAAAAATATCTGAAAATCTTGATTTGTCCTTTGATAATCAAAAGGGGATATATACAATCGGAGATGTTATGGAGATTGACCGCCAGGAGTTTGAAAACGAGAATCCGCATATTATTGCGGTGAAATTACGGCGGCGTTTTAAGAAGATTTTGCCTGATAAGTTTTCTTTGAGTCCGGATGAGGCCGAAGACATCCTGAATAAAATGGAGCCTAAATTCAAGGAATTTGCCCGACGGATTTTCATTCAAAGCATGCAGAAGCAATAATTCTTAAGATTGAATTAAGTTGTTGGACTCAGGTGAAAAAGCCAAAAAAAAAACAGTTAAAGCAAGAAAGAAGTGGTTGATAAATCCGCTCACCCGGATAAAGCCCAGTGTCAGGATTTATTCGCGGAAGAAAAGCAAACGGATTAAAGAATGGGATGCAGAGCAGGGAGAAAAATGAAAATAAAATTAGGATTGCCCAAAGGCAGCTTGCAAGAATCAACTTTTAGATTATTGAAAAAGGCCGGATTCAACATTTCCGTGGGTTCCCGTTCCTATTTCCCGGCCATAGATGACCGGGAAATCGAACCTATCCTTATTCGTGCCCAGGAAATTCCCCGCTATGTAGAAGAAGGGGTTATTGATGCCGGAATAACCGGTAAAGATTGGATAATGGATAGCCTGGCCAAGATAGTAGAAGCGGCTGATTTAGTTTATGCCAAGCAAGGTTTTATTCCGGTAAAATGGGTTTTGGCTGTTCCCCGGGATTCCCGGATAAAAAGTGTTCAGGATTTAGAGGGGAAGCGAATTGCCACTGAACTGGTTAACGTTACCAAAGAGTTCTTGCGCAAAAAAAAGGTTAAAGCCGAGGTGGAATTTTCCTGGGGTGCGACCGAGATGAAAACCCCGGAGCTGGTTGATGCGATTGTTGAGCTGACCGAAACCGGCAGGAGCCTGGCCGAGCACAATCTAAAAATTATAGGGGTGGTAGCTGAGTCGACGACCAAATTAATTGCCAATCGGGAAGCCTGGAAAGATAATTGGAAAAGGGAAAAAATCGAAAATTTATCGTTACTCATTAAAGGAGCGCTTCTGGCTAAGGGAAAAGCAGGATTAAAGATGAACGTTCCTGAGGTTTCTCTCGATAAGGTTCTGGCGATAATTTCCGCCTTGCGCCAGCCGACTGTTTCCCGTCTAAGTGGAAAAGGATGGTATGCTCTGGAGACGGTCATAGACGAAATTGAGGTGCGTCGTTTAATTCCTGAGCTGAAGAAGGCGGGTGCGGAGGGAATTATTGAGTACCCGCTGAATAAAGTTATTTACTAAATTGCTTAAACGACCATCTACCTTCTTACGTTTACCGTTTCCCTTAGTTAGAAAATAAAAATTAAAGGGGGGTGAAAAATAGTGCCCTGTGGGAAAAAAAGAAAAAAGCGCAAGATTGCTAAACACAAAAGGAAGAAGAGACTGAGAAGAGACCGGCATAAGAAGAAGAAAAGATAATATCGTTTTTAACATTGCTTGTTTCAGAAAACTTTAAGGTTTTGGATACTAATGGGTACAGGTAGATTGATAAAGGCTGCAAGCTTTCATCTTATAGTTTTTTTTAGTGTGATACTCGCCGGCTGCGCTAGTCTTCCTAAAGGAGAAATCGGGATGAAGCCGGCAAGCCTTCCCGTTAGCAAAGAATTCTCTAACGGGACTGATGAGCAAACGAGCTGGAATTCGGAAACAATAGCTCACTATACCACCGGGCTGCTCCTTGAGCGTCAGGGAAAGCTCAAGGAAGCGATAAAAGAATTCCAGAAGGCAGTAGATGTGGAATCCGGCTCTTTCAGCATCCGTCAGTCTTTAGGCATTGCTTATTTTAAGGCCGGAGCATTCAGTCAGGCAGAAAAGGAATTCCGGATTCTTCTAAAACTTGCTCCGCAGAATCCCGCCCCCTATAAGTATTTAGCCCTCCTTTTTGCGGTTCAAGGCAAAAGCGCGCAGGCCGCAGCTTATTATAGAAATGTCATTGACCTTAATCCGGAATTCGAGGATTCATACTTTGCTTTGGCCGCGCTTTATGTTCAACAGGAAAACTATTCTCAAGCCTTTCAGGTTTTAGAAAAACTGAGTAAATTTAAACCCGAAAATAAGCAAAGCTATATTCAGATGGCGATGATTTTAAGCTTGGATGGAAAAAAGAAAAAGGCGGCCAGGCTTTTAGAGCGGGCGCGGTTACTTTTTCCTGACGATCAAAAAATAGGCTATGCTTTAGGGACGATTTATGAGTTGCAGGGGAAGTGGTCCTCGGCCGTCAGGGTTTATGAAAAACTGCTCAAAGCCCAATCAAACAGTATCAGCCTCAACTATCGTTTAGCCCGGGCTTATACCGAATTAAAGCAATACGATAAGGCCATTGAGTGTTATCAGGTTATTTTAGAGTTAGCTCCCTTGAATATCCGGGCTTTAAATATTGCCGGACTGTTTTTTTACCAGCTGGAAAAGAAAGAACAAGCGCTGGAAATTTTTCAAAAGATTCTTCAAATAGACCCCAAAAATATTGGGGCAAAAACCGTCATTGCCCATCTTTATCAAGAGATGAATCGGCGGCCTGAGGCAATCAAGGCCTATCAAGATGTTATTGCTTTAAAGCCGGATGATGCAAAAGCGCATACAAAGCTGGCCTATATTTATTTGCAGGAAGATAAATTCCAAAAGGCCCTTGATTTACTGGAGGGAAAAGAAATTTGGGATAGAAGCATATATTTTATTCAGGGGTTTGCCTCTTTAAAATTGAAAGAGATAGAGCAGGCGGCGGATTTTTTTAGACGGGCAATTAGTCTTTCTCCCGATGATGAGGCGAGCCATTTTTATCTGGCTATTGTTTATGAACAGATTGGCGATTTACCCCTGGCCATATATGAATTTCAGGAGGCGATACGACTAAATCCAGAATTTGCCGCCGCCTACAATTACCTGGCCTATATGTATGCCGAAAGAGGTATTCATCTGGATGAAGCGGTGGAGTTGGCGAATAAGGCTTTATCCTTTGAGCCGAAAAATGGCGCCTATCTGGATACTTTAGCCTGGACGCATTATAAAAAGGGTATGCTGGATTCAGCTTTAAAAGAGTTAAAGCGGGCCGTTATCCTTCAGGAAGACCCGGTCATATTTGAGCATCTGGGTGATGTTTATCATAAGAAACGAAAATGGAAGAAAGCCCGGGATGCCTGGGAGAAATCTTTGAGTCTGGATCCGGAAAACAAAGCGGTTTTAA
Source organism: Candidatus Ratteibacteria bacterium (assembly GCA_034717985.1). GTDB lineage: Bacteria > CAZDME01 > JAYEMH01 > JAYEMH01 > JAYEMH01 > JAYEMH01. The sequence continues at coordinate 44,017 of JAYEMH010000039.1, read as the reverse complement.
ATAAGACCCTTCGTTTAGAAGGATTACGAAGGTCTATCCCTGTGGATTAATTAAAATGAAGGAGATAAAGGTTAAAGCCCCGGCCAAAATTAATTTGTATTTGGCGGTATTTGGAAAAAGGAAAGACGGATTTCACAATATAGAAACAGTAATGCAGACGGTGAATTTCTTTGATGAGATTGAGTTAAAAGAAAGACCAAGTGGAATCAAAATTTCCTCCAGCCATTCTCAAATTCCAAAAGGAAAGAGTAATTTAGCTTATCGGGCGGCCAGACTGTTTTTTCGGCGGACGGGGCTTAAAAAAGGAATATTCATTAACTTAAAGAAGAACATCCCCGTTGGGGCGGGTTTAGGCGGAGGCAGTAGTGATGCCGCGGCCGTGCTTCGGGGCATGAATAAATTATGGAATCTCAAACTGAGCCGGAAAGAATTAGTCAAGTGGGCGAAAGAGCTGGGAAGTGATGTGCCTTTTTTTATTGAAGGTAATACCGCCTGGGCCCGTGGGAGGGGAGAAAAAATTAACGCTTTAAAGGGCAGGAAGTCCTTCTATTTTCTGTTATTTCCCCCGGTCCGGCCGTTATCTACGGCCAAGGTTTATCAGGCCTTCTCTCCCGATAAAAAGATCGGGCGGAAAAAGCATATGGAGAAAATCAGGCAGTTAACCGGCGCTTTAGAGAGTGGAAACCTGAAGCGGCTGAAAGTTTCTCTCTACAATGGTTTAGAAAAAACAGTTTTTAAAATCAGGCCGGATATTTTAGGTTATTGCCGGAGTCTGTCTCAAGCCGGGTTAGACCCGGTGAATCTTTGCGGAAGCGGTTCGGCGCTATTTGCCCCGGTGAAAAACATTCGCCAGGCGGAATATTTTATCAATAAACTTAAATTACGAAAGGAGGTGCGCATCGTAAAAAGTTTTTTTGGGGCGTAATAAGAGGTATTCTGGTTAAAAGCGCAACTTAGAAGGTTGAACAACGCAAGAAGGGAGTGATGACCGTGGAGATTACAGAAGTCAAAGTGTTTATGAGGAACTCTAAAGAGGGAAAACTGAGAGCTTATGCGAGTATCACCATGGACAACTGTTTTATCGTGCGGGACCTGAAGATTATCGAGGGCAAGAAAGGATTATTTGTCGCTATGCCCAGTCGTAAACTTCGCCAGGCATGCTCCAAATGCGGACATCCGAATGTAATCGGAAGCAAGTTTTGCAATGATTGTGGAAGCGCTATAGAGCCGGCACCCCGAAGAGAAATTATTCATACAGAAAGAGGTGAAAGGGAAGCGCGTCAGGATACACATAAGGATATTGCCCATCCTATTTCTGTTGAAACAAGGGACTATGTTCAAAAAAAGGTAATGGAAGTTTATGAAAGAGAGAAGTCCAAATCGTTTGGTAGTTCAACATGATTTTTTAATAATTAATTTTTTTTACAGGTGAAAAAGATGGAAAATGTAATAGGTATTATTTTAGCCGCCGGGCATAGCACCCGGATTAAATCGAACTTCCAAAAAATCATTCACGAAGTAGTCGGGAAACCGATGATCAAGTATATAATCGAAACCCTGGAGAAGATTCCTTTAAAGAGGAATTTAGTCATTGTCAGCGAAGAGGGAAAGGCCCCGGCCCAAAAAGTGCTTCAGAGAAACAGTTCGGTTGATTTTATAATACAAAAAAGACGCCTGGGCACAGGCCACGCTGTCTTACAGACAGCTTCCCGGCTTAAAAATTTTTCCGGGGTAATACTGGTTCTTTGCGGCGACACGCCGCTTTTGACTGTTCAAACTTTACGAAGGCTGATAAAAAAACATAAAGCAAAACGGGCGGCAGCTACCGTTTTGACCACCGAGATTTCTAATCCTACCGGGTATGGCCGGATAATCCTGGATAGCGAAGAGAGGATTGAAAAAATTGTCGAAGATAAAGACCTGGCTCCGGGTGAAGCTAAGATAAAAGAGATTAATGCCGGTACCTATTGTTTTGACAGCCGCACTCTTTTTAAAGCCTTAAAAAAAGTTACCTCCCATAATAAACAGGAGGAATATTATTTGACCGATGTAATTGAAATTTTAGTCGCGCAGGGTTTGCCGGTGGAGCGATTAGCTATTCTGGATTCAACGGAAGTTCTGGGAGTTAATACCCGTAAACAACTCACTCAGGCTCAACGTGTTTTACGCTACCGGATTCTGGATCAACTAATGGAAAGAGGAATAACTATCATCGACCCTGATAATACCTTTATTGACAGCGGGGTAACGATCGGTATGGACACTACCATTTATCCTTTCACTTTTATTCGCGGGAAAACTTCAATCGGCCATGGATGCCAGATTGGACCTCAATCGCATATCAAAGATGCAAAAATAGGTAATCAGGTTAAAATTTTGATGTCAATTATTGAAGAAAGCGAAATAAAAGCCCGGGTTTCCATCGGTCCGTTTTCGCATGTCAGAGGCCGGAGTTTTGTTGAGGATGGCTCTATTGTTGAAAACCTGGTAGAAATTAATAATAGCCGCATCGGACGGGGCTCACGGATTCGTCATTTTTCTTATATCAGCGATTGTCTTCTGAAGGGCAATGTGGAAATTGGAGCCGGCACCATTATTTCTAATTTAGATGCCGGAACAAAACTAAAAACTTTAATTGAAAAAGATGTTATCATCGGCAGCCATGCTAATATTTCAGGGCCGGTAAAAGTAAAGAAGGGAATATATCCAGGGTTTGCTGAAAAAAACCAGCAGCCCCTAACCAAAAGGAGAAAATAATGCATAATGGGGCATTAAAAATTTTCGCGGGCAATTCAAATCCGAACCTGGTTAAAGAAATCGTTAAATACCTGGGATTAGATCCAGGCCGGATTTCTGTCGGACAATTTAGCGATGCGGAAATTTCGGTTAAGATTGAGGAAAATGTCCGCGGTATGGATATATTTGTTGTTCAATCGACTTCACGGCCGGTTAATCATACCTTTATGGAACTTTTAATTATGCTTGATGCTTTTAAACGGGCATCGGCTGATAGAATTACGGCGGTTATTCCCTATTTTGGCTATGCCCGTCAGGATCGTAAAGATCAGCCCCGCGTTCCGATTACGGCGAAATTGGCCGCAGATTTAATTACCCGGGCCGGGGCCAACCGTATTCTCACTATTGATCTCCATTCGGGTCAGATTCAAGGTTTTTTTGATATTCCGGTTGATCATCTTTTTGCCGCTCCCATTTTTATTGATTACTTTAAGCGGATAAAATTGGATAACGCGGTAGTGGTTTCACCAGATATGGGAAGCGCCAAGCGGGCGCGGGCTTTTGCCGCCAGGATGAATTTTGGCTTGGCACTGATTGATAAACGCCGCCCCCGGGCCAATATTAGTGAAGTGATGAACGTCATTGGTGAGATAGAGGGAAAGACAGCTTTAATTCTTGACGATATGGTGGATACGGCTGACACTTTAATCAAAGCGGCGGAAGCAGTTGAAAAACAAGGGGCAAAGGAGGTTTACGCCGGATGTTCACACGCGGTTCTTTCTGGTTTAGCGCTGAGAAGGATAGAAAAGTCTAATTTGAAAAAGATGGTGGTTTCCAATACCATTTCGTTAAAAGAAGAAGCAAAAGAATGCCGTAAAATTGAGGTATTATCAGTTGCCAACCTTCTGGGAGAGGCGATTAAAAGAATTCATGAAGGAAGCTCGGTAAGTTCGTTGTTTGTTTAACTAAGTAATTGTGGCAGATGGGAATACGTTTATCGTTTCCCGTAAAAAAGGAGAAGTCAAATGAAGGAAATTGTTATGACCGCACATTCCCGGGAAGAAAGAGGAACAGGTGTTTCCCGCCGTTTACGAAAAAAAGGGCTCGTTCCGGCAGTGATCTATGGGAAAAAAGAGAACATTATCATTGATATTGACGAGAAAGAGTTTAAAGCGATTTTACACTCTGATTACGGAGAAAACGCAATTGTTAATATACACATTACACCGGATGGGAAAAAGCGGCCAGCTAAACAAGTGTTTATAAAAGAGGTGCAGCACGACCCGATTACGGAGAAAATTCTCCATGTAGATTTTTACCAATTTACCGTTGATAAAGCGATTACGGCTAAAATTCCGGTGCAGGTCAAAGGAGAGTCTCCAGGGGTAACTCAGCAGGAAGGGGTTTTAGACCATGTGCTCTGGGAAATAGAGGTAGAGTGTTTGCCAACGGATATTCCTGAAAAATTCGAAGTTGACGTTTCCAAATTAATGATTGGAGATTCTATTCAGGTAAAAGATTTATTCCTGCCTCCCAAGGTCAAAATTTTAATTGATCTGGAACAAGCAATAATCTCTGTTGTTCCCCCGAAAAAAGAAGAGGTTGAAGAAGAAAAGCCGCCAGAGGAAGAAGTTACCGAACCGGAATTGATTAAGAAAGAAAAGAAGGAAGAAGTAGAAGAAGAGGGGCAAGAGGTAAAAGGGAAGGAAGTGAAGGGAGAAGAGAAGGGAGAAATAAAAAGCAGTCCATAGTGGATAGATTTTTTGTTTTTTTTCTATGGACTATGGTCTGAGGACTATGGACTTTTTTATGGTCTATGGATTAAAAAAGGGAGAAGAATTTGTGAAAATGATTGTTGGCTTGGGGAATCCGGGGCCGCGTTACCGGAAGACCCGGCACAATTTTGGTTTTTTAGCAGTTGAGGCTCTGGCGAAAAAGCATGAAATTAAATTGGATAAGAAAGATTATTCGGCCCGGTGGGGAAAGATTCTTATGGGAAAAGAAACAGTAATTTTAGCCAGGCCGCTTACCTATGTTAATTTAAGCGGCGGAACAGTTAAACAATTAGTCAAGAAGTTTCGCTTAAAATTAAAAAATATATTGGTTGTGGTAGATGATGTTAATCTTCCCTGGGGAAAAGTGCGTTTTCGGGGGAAGGGATCCGCCGGGGGGCATAACGGGTTAAAATCCATTATTGAAGTGTTAGGAACGGGTGAATTTCCACGTTTGCGATTGGGGGTTGAGGGAGGGGAAAAAAGAGAGTTGAGTAATTATGTGCTGGCTGAATTCAGCCAAAAGCAGAAAAGAGATTTACCTTTTTTTATTGATTATATAATCCAGACGATAGAAGTCTTTATCACCGACGGCATTGAACCGGCAATGAATAGGTTTAATAGAATCGATGTTTTGAATTAACCACAGGCAAAGAATTTAACCACAGAGGGAAAATCAATAGTCGCTATGTTCTAAGGGTGATGATATGACGAAAAACATAGATGAGATAAAGCGAAAAATTCTTCCAATTTTACAGCGCTATGGGGTGAAAAAAATAGGATTATTTGGCTCCTGTGTTCGAGGAGAGATGAGAGAGGATAGCGATATTGATATATTGGTAGAAATTGAGAAGGATATCAGCTTACTCGATTTTGTAGGGGTTAAACTGGAAATTGAAGAAAAGTTAGGGAGAAGAGTAGATTTGGTGGAGTACAATACAATCAAGCCCCTTCTTAAGGAGAAGATTTTAAAAGAACAGGTGGCGATTCTATGAAAAAAAACATGCGGGTATATATCGAGGATATTTTGGACTGCATCGGGAAAATAGAAGAATATACAAAAGAAATTACCGGGGATGACTTTTTTGAAAATACTCAGATACAGGATGCTGTTTTAAGACGATTGGAAATTATAGGTGAGGCGGTAAAGAATATTCCTTTGGAATTCAGAGAAAAATACCCTGAAATACCATGGAAAAAGATTGCTGGAATGAGAGATATTCTTATTCACGAATACTCTGGGGTAAATTTAGAGCGAACTTGGAAGGTTATTAAAGAGGATATTTTTGATTTGAAGGCTAAAATACTAAAAGTGGAGGTTGGGGAATTTGATTAAAGATTTTAGGTTTGATAGAACCTACCCCTTTTTACTTATTACCCTGCCAATAGAGGTTTTTATCCGCCATGGTCTGAAAGCAGCAATGAATAGGTTTAATAGAATCAACGTTCTTAAAAACGGTGAATAGTGGATGGTGAATAGTGAATAGTAAGATGTTAAAAACGATTCAGGAATTACGATTCACGAAATACGGATTTAACTGCCGAGTAGTGTAATGGCAACACACGGGTTTTTGGAGCCCGGTTTCTAGGTTCGAGTCCTAGCTCGGCAGCCATTAAACACGGATAGACAAAAAGATAGACCGCTGACCACAGATAATAGACCACAGACGACAAACAATAAACATAAGACAAATGAAGAACTATAAAAACGTTTACATAATAGCGGGACCTAATGGTTCAGGTAAAACAACCTTTGCTAAGGAATTTTTGCCTAACTATGCAAAATGTCCAAATTTTGTCAATGCGGATCTTATCGCGCAAGGACTTTCGCCCTTTTCTCCTCGAAGCGAAGCCATTAAAGCAGGAAAACTTGTTCTAAGTCAAATTCATGAATTTGCTAGGGCCGGGATAGATTTTTCATTTGAATCAACACTTGCAGGTAAATCATATGTTAATTTTTTCAAGGAATTAAGAACAAAAGGGTACAAGCTTCACCTATTCTTTTTGTGGATTCCGGATGAAGAGCTGGCTATAGCCCGTATTAAGGATCGGATTTCATACGGTGGGCACAATGTTCCGGCGCAAGATGTGAGAAGACGTTTTAAAAGGTCGATCTGCAACTTTTTTAAATTATACCAGCCTTTACTTGATTCGTGGATGCTGTTTGATAATGCCGGATCTATCCCAACATTAATAGCAAAAACAAAAAATGGGCAGGTTTCAATAATCCATCAAGGGTTATTTGAAAAAATAAAATTATTAGCGAGGTAAATTTATGAAAAAAAGGATGTCTTTGCAGGATAAAGCAATGCTTGCCCTGAAAGAAGCTGTGAAAGGAGTAGTGGCTCGACACAAAAAAACAGGCCGTCCTCTTGCTATTTGGAAGAACGGTAAGACTGTTCTTATTTCGCCGGATAAAGTTTAATTTGAATAAGTGGATAAAAGGGAAATTTGGAAGGAGAATAAATGGTTAACCTAATTTGGCTGGCTTTTGTTGGTTCGATAGCGGCTTTGATTTTTGCCGCTTTTCTCACTCGCTACGTTATGAAAAAAGACGAAGGCACCCCGAAGATGAAGGAAATTGCCCAGGCGGTTAAAGAGGGCGCTCTGGCGTATATAAAAAGGCAGTACTCTGTCGTCGGAATATTTTTTGCTTTTATGTTTTTAGTACTGCTTTTTCTGGCCTGGCGGGGTTACCTGGTTATTTTTGTGCCGTTTGCTTTTCTAACCGGCGGTTTTTTCTCAGGGCTAGCCGGTTTTTTGGGTTTGAAAATTTCTACCCAGGCGGGCGGAAGGACTGCTCAGGCGGCCAGATTCAGCCTTAACCAGGGCTTAAAGGTGGCTTTTTCCAGCGGGGCAGTGATGGGTCTATTGGTGGTCGGTTTAGGGCTTTTGGATTTGAGTATCTGGTATTACCTTCTGGACTGGTACTATCAGGCAAAGGTGTTAGCCGGAGAAATTCTTAAAACGCAAAAAATCCAATATATTACCAGCACCATGCTTTGTTTCGGTATGGGGGCGAGTTTTCAGGCTCTCTTTGCCAGAGTCGGCGGAGGCATTTTTACCAAGGCAGCGGATGTTGGCGCTGATTTAGTCGGCAAAGTCGAGGCGAATATTCCTGAAGATGACCCCAGGAATGCCGCTGTTATCGCCGATAACGTCGGAGATAATGTTGGTGATGTCGCCGGAATGGGTGCCGATCTTTACGAATCTTACGTTGGCACCATTGTGGCGGCGGCCGCTTTAGGCGTGGCGGCCGGTTTAGGCATTTATGGATTGGTTGTCCCGATGCTGATGGCGGCTATTGGAGTTGTTGCCTCGATTATCGGGACGTTTTTTATTAAAGCCGGGGATAAAGCAGAGGCGGCTGTCCTGCTTAAAGCTTTGCGCCGGGGTATTTTTAGCACCGCCATTTTGGTTGCCGGCGGCGCTTACTTTTTAATCAGGTTTGTTTTGGGAAGTCAATTTTTTAATATCTACTGGGCAGTTTTGACCGGACTTCTGGCCGGATTAATTATCGGAGTTTCAACGGAATTTTTTACCTCCAGCCGTTATTCACCGACTCGTCAGGTTGCTCAGTCAGCCCGGAGCGGGCCGGCGGTAACCATTATTAACGGTTTAGCCTGGGGAATGCTCGCTTCTTCAATCCCGGTTATAACGGTCGCCCTGGCTATTTTAATAAGCTATTTTGCTTCCGGCGGGGCCCAGAATCCCAATTTAGGTCTTTACGGAGTGGGTATTGCCGCTGTGGGAATGCTTTCTACCTTAGGAATGACCTTAGCTACCGATGCCTATGGCCCGGTGGCGGATAATGCCGGAGGAAATGCCCAGATGTCCGGTTTACCGCCGGAGGTTCGCCAGCGGACCGATGCCCTTGATGCTTTAGGCAATACGACCGCGGCAACCGGAAAGGGATTTGCCATTGGTTCGGCCGCGTTAACGGCCCTGGCTTTGATTGCCGCTTATCGTAACGAGCTGATTATCATTATGACCAGAGAAAACCTTTCCCTGGCTATCAATTTATCATTGCTGAACCCGGCGGTTATTTGCGGTTTATTTATCGGCGGGATGCTTCCCTTTTTGTTTTCCTCTTTGACTATCAAGGCGGTCGGACGGACAGCTTACAGTATTGTGGAAGAGGTGCGGCGTCAGTTTAGAGAAATATCCGGTTTAATGGAAGGCAAGGCAAAGGCCGATTATGCTCGCTGTGTCGACCTTTGCACCAGAGCGGCCCAGAAAGAGATGGTTTTGCCGGCGGCGGTCGCGATACTTTCACCGATACTTATTGGCCTGCTTTTTGGTGTTGAGGCGGTGGCCGGACTTTTGGCCGGCGCCTTAATCTGTGGATTTACTTTAGCCATTACTATGGCCAACGCGGGCGGTATCTGGGATAATGCCAAAAAGATGATTGAGTCTCAAGAGGGAGAGAAAGGCACCTTTGCCCATAAAGCGGCCGTCGTAGGTGATACGGTAGGCGATCCTTTGAAGGATACGGCTGGCCCGGCCCTGAACATTTTAATTAAACTAATGTCTATGGTTTCCATTGTTTTTGCCAGTTTTATACTGAAAAACTCATTGTTCAAGTAATAAATTTTGTGCTAAAGGTGATAGGTAATAGGTAGTAGGCAGAAAACCTATAACCTATGTTCAATAACCTACAGCCTATTTCTGAGGAGAAAATTTAATGCAAGTGGGGATACTGGGATTACCCAATGTCGGCAAATCGACCCTGTTTAATGCTTTGACCCGGGCAGAGGCCGGAGTTTCGAATTATCCCTTTTGCACTATAAAGCCGAATGTTGGTTTTGCCCGGGTAAATGATGAGCGATTGGATGTAATTTTCAGGCTGCTTCAAGGAAAGAAAAAACTCCCCGCTCAGATAAAAATTATTGATTTAGCCGGATTGGTCAAAGGAGCTGGTCACGGAGAGGGCTTAGGGAATGAATTTCTTTCCTATGTCAGAGAAGCGGATGCTTTAATTCATCTGGTGCGTTGTTTTGAGAATAAAGAGATTGCTCATATTGACGTTCAATTGGACCCGGTTCGCGATATAGAGATAATCGATACGGAACTGCTGCTGGCCGATCTCAATCTAATTGAAAGAAGATTGGAAAAAGTCGAAAGACAGATTCGGACCGGTGAAGGAAAATTCAACGAAGAAAAGAAATTACTGAAAAAGCTGAAGGATGCCTTGTCCGGCGGAGAAAAACTCAGTCAGCTTTCATTTTCGCCGGAAGAAACCGGAAAAATCAAGGAATATGCGCTTCTGACCTTCAAGCCGGTGCTTTATGCGGCTAATGTCGGCGAAAAAGTTATTCCCAGATGCAATCATCCTTTCCTTGAGGCGATAAGAAAGAAAATCAGGAATGAAAAAGCCGAAGTGGCGGCGCTGTGTGCCTCATGGGAAGGAGAATTAGCGGAACTCCAGGAATCAGAAAGAGAAGAATTCAAGAAAGGTTTAGGCTTAAAAGAGGAATCGTTAGAAAATCTGGTGCGCGGCGCTTACAAAGTTTTGGACCTTATTACTTTTTTTACTGCTGAAGATGGATTGGTTCAAGCCTGGCCGATCGCCAGGGGAACTCCGGCTAAACAGGCGGCCGGGAAAATTCATTCTGATATGGAAAAGGGTTTTATATGTGCCGAGGTATACAAATTTTCCGCTCTGGAAAAGTTTGCTTCTCCTCCGGCCTTAAAGGAAAAGGGTCTTATCAAGACCGAGGCTAAAGATTATCAAATGCAGGATGGAGATATTGTTCAATTTAAATTCAGATAAACTGGTTAGCCAGTAAACCAGTTAGCGGGTTAACCGGCTAACAGGCGAACCAGTTAACTGTTTAACGGTCAAAAGGAGGTGGAATTTTGAGACATTATGAAGGCTTGTTTTTCCTTGATCCGGTTATGGATGAGCAAAAGTTAAAGGAAACTGTTAAGTCAATCGAGGATTTAATCAAACAGTCCAAAGGCACAGTGGAAAAGATTGAAGAATGGGGTAAAAAAAGATTGCAGTATTCTATCAAAGGGAAAAAAGATGCTCTATCTTATCTTCTTTACTTTTCCATTCCTCAAGATGTTTTAGCTGCATTAAGAAAGGTCTGGCAGCTTAAAGAAAACATTTTACGCTTTTCTATCTTTAAAACAGGAGAACAAAAAAATGGCTAATCTGAATAAAGTTTTTCTCATCGGAAATCTCACCCGTGATCCTGAATTGCGTTACCTGCCTGACGGCCGGCCGGTATGTAATTTTGGGATAGCGATTAACCGTGTTTACATGACCGCTAACCGGGAGAAAAAAGAGGAAGTTTGTTTTCTGCGTATTGTTGTCTGGGGAAAACAGGGGGAAAGCTGCAGCCGGTTTTTAAATAAAGGGCGCCCTGTTTTTGTTGAGGGGAGACTTCAGAGCCGTTCCTGGGAGACTCAATCCGGGGAAAAGCGGAGCGCATTAGATGTTATTGCCGAAAGGGTCCAGTTTTTAGGGGGACGACCCGGCGGAGCAGCGGCTCCCAAAACAGGAGAAGAAGTTGAGAAAAAGAATGAAACAGTTATCGATTTGGGCAGTAAAAACGACGAAGTGCCCTTTTAGGAAAAGGAGAGGATAAATGGCGAAAAGAAAAAAAATACCAAGAAAAAAAAAGACTTTTTATAAGAAAAAGGTTTGTAAATTTTGTGTTGAGAAACTCGATTCAGTTGATTATAAAGATACACCGAGGCTCCGGCGCTACATTACGGAAAGAGGCAAAATTATTCCGCGTCGTATTTCCGGGAACTGCACTTATCATCAGAGGATGTTAGCCAAAGTGATTAAAAGGGCAAGGGCAGTCAACCTTTTGCCTTTTGTCGCAGAATGAAATAGTCCATAGTTATCAGTCCACAGTCGATAGATCTTTTTGCTTTCTCTATGGACTATGGACTAAAATAGAACTGTGGTCTATGGACTTTATTAGGAAAGGGAGAAACCAATGAAAGTCATTTTAAAAAAGGAAGTTGCAGGGGTAGGAAAGGAAAACGATGTTGTTGAGGTTGCCGCTGGCTACGCCCGGAATTTTCTTATTGCCGGAGATTTGGCCTTGAAAGCGACACCGGGTAATATGAAGATTATCAATGAGGAAAGGAAAAGCGAGTCCAAAAAAAAAGAGAAAGAAACGGAGTCCTTCCGGAAGTTAGCTCAAAAAATAGAGAGTATTTCCAGCACCATCAAGGTTTTAGCCGGAGAGGATAACAAACTCCATGGTTCGGTAACCTCGCAGGATATTGCCGATGCCCTGGCCAGAGAAGGTATCCAAATCGATAAGAGAAAAATTGTATTGGGCGAGCCCATAAAAAGCCTGGGTATTTATCATGTCGCAATTAAACTTCATCCGGAAGTAGAAGTTACCACCAAGGTGTGGGTGATAAAGGAGTGATAGTTATGGCAGGAAAAGAAATCCTTTCCAAAGAGAAACTTCCTCCGCAAAATTTAGAAGCAGAAATGTCTGTTCTCGGCTGTATGCTTCTGGAGGAGGATGCCATCGGAAGAGCGGTAGAAATACTCTCGCCGCAAAGTTTCTATAAAGACGGGCATCAAAAGATTTTCGCGGCCATTCTCGATTTGTACGAACGCCGCGAGGCGATAGATTTAATCACGCTAACGGCCAAACTCAAGAAACTCGGACAATTGGATGAAGTTGCAGGGGCGGCTTATCTAACTTCTTTAATTAATTCCGTGCCGACTTCGGCCCACCTGGAGTATTATGCAAAAATTGTTAAGGAAAAGTCGCTTCTCAGACATCTGATTAATACTGCCACCCGGATTATCACCGAAAGTTATGAAAGCGCCGAGGACACGGATATTCTTCTGGATCGGGCTGAGCAGATGATTTTTGAGATAGCCCAGAGACGAATCGAACAAACATTCACTCCGCTCAAAGAGGTTCTTAAAGACAGTTTTGAAGTTATTGAAGACCTTTATAATCGTAAAGAGCATATAACCGGCGTGCCTTCCGGCTTTAAAGATTTAGATAATTTGACAACTGGATTTCAAGCCGGTGATTTAGTGGTTATTGCCAGCCGGCCGGCGATGGGAAAAACTTCCCTCTGTATGAATATCGTTCAGCACGTCGCGGTGGAGAAAAAAATACCGGTAGCTTTTTTCAGCTTAGAAATGTCCAAAGAACAGTTAGTCCAGCGGATGCTCTGGTCTGAATCCCGGGTGAACGGCAGAAAACTTTTAGGCGGTTTTTTAGGCGAATCAGCCTGGCCAAAATTGACGATTGCTGCCGGAAGATTGTCCGAGGCATCAATTTTTATCGATGATTCGGCGGCTATTTCAGTTTTAGAACTGCGGGCTAAAGCCCGTCGGCTTAAGACCCGCCAGGATATAAAATTAATAATCGTGGATTATCTCCAGCTTATGCAGGGCCGGGGAAAAACGGAAAATCGTCAGCAGGAAATTTCTGAAATTTCCCGCTCTTTAAAATCGCTGGCCAAGGAGTTGAATCTTCCGGTTGTTGGCATTTCACAGTTAAGCCGGGCGGTGGAAGGCCGGCAGAATCGAAGGCCGCAGCTTTCCGATTTAAGAGAATCCGGGGCGATAGAGCAGGATGCCGATCTGGTCGCTTTTATTTATCGGGAAGAATATTATACCCCGACGGAAGACAACAAAGGCATTGCCGAAATTATTATCGGCAAACAGCGCAACGGACCGACCGGAACGGTTAAACTGGCTTTTATTGAAGATTACGCCCGGTTTGAAAACCTGGTGAAGATGGGAGGTTAAAACTCAGGTGCTTATGTTTGCCCATTTCCTTTATTTCTTAGGCCGTTATTGCTTCAAGGCGGTTAACCATGCCGGCAGGCTTTTCATGTTATTTTTTGATACGCTTTACTGGATGGTTACGCCTCCCTATGAAAGGAAGAATATTTCTGACCAAATGGTAAAAATTGGAATTAAAAGTCTGCCCGTAGTTCTAATTACCGGAGCCTTTACCGGAATGGTATTGGTGGTTCAAACATATTATCAATTTCGCCGTCTTTCCGTTGAATCGGGAATCGGAGCCGTGGTGGGTTTTTCTATGACCCGGGAATTGGGTCCGGTGCTTACCGCTTTGATTTTAGCCGGAAGGGTGGGAGCGGCCATTACCGCCGAACTCGGAACAATGAAAGTTACCGAACAAATTGATGCTCTGGAATCCCTGGCTGTCAGCCCGATAAAATATTTGGTGGTTCCTCGTTTCATTGCCTGTATGACTCTCCTTCCCATTTTAACGGTTTTCAGCGATTTCATGGGGATTATCGGGGGATATTTCGTTGGAGTAAAAATGATGGGTGTTCACGGCGCCTTTTTTCTGAACAATCTTAAATTTGTCAATCCCAGCGATATTATCAATGGACTCATAAAAGCTTCTGTTTTTGGAATGATAATTGCCATTGTCAGTTGTTACCGTGGTTTTATTACCACCGGCGGAGCCGAAGGTGTGGGGCGGTCTACCACTATTTCCGTGGTTGCTTCCTGTATGTTAATTTTAGTATCGGATTTTTTCTTGTCAGTAGCGCTATTTTAAAAGGAAAGCAGGAGTTCGGATTGATTAAAATTCGGAAGGTGACTAAATTTTTCGATAAAAAGAAAGTTCTGGATAATTTGAATTTAAATATAGCCCACGGCGAAACTTTCGTTATAATCGGCCGCAGCGGGTGCGGAAAAAGTGTTCTCCTTAAACATATAATGGGCATTCTAAAACCGGATTCAGGTGAAATTTCAATAGACGGCAGAAATATCGGAAAAATCTCCGAGAAAGATTTGAATGGAATCCGGCTGCGTTTCGGCATGCTGTTTCAGAGCGCGGCTTTGTTTGATTCTCTTACGGTGGGGGAAAATGTCGCTTTTGGTTTAGCAAAACACAAAAAAATAAGCGAGGAGGAGCTTCGGCGGGTGGTAAAGGAAAAGCTTTCTTTAGTCGGCCTGGAAAGCATCGAAGATTTAATGCCTTCGGAACTCAGCGGAGGGATGAAGAAAAGGGTTGCTTTGGCCAGGGCGATTGCGATGAATCCGGAGGTAATTTTATATGACGAGCCGACTACCGGCGTGGATCCGATTATGGCTGACGCAATTAATAATTTAATTTTAGATTTGCACAGCAAACTTTCGGTTACCGCAGTGGCTGTTACACATGATATAAGCAGTGCCTATAAAATTGCCGACCGTATCGGCATGCTTTACCAGGGCAGAATAATTGAAATTGGCACACCGAAGGAAATTGAGAAGACCAATAACCCGGTTGTCCACCAATTTATTAATGGCAGCGCTTACGGCCCGATTGCCGGTCATACCTGAATGGAGGGAAACTTATGGTTAAATCGAATCCCGAATTTAAAGTTGGAATTTTTGTCCTGATAGGGCTGACGATCTTAGCAGCAATGATTCTTTTTGTCCGGGACTTCCGTTTATTCGAAAAAGGGTACCATTTTAAAGTCGTGTTCAATTATACCGGGGGGCTGGATAAAGGTGCTCCGGTAAGAGTGGCCGGGGTGGAAGTCGGACGGGTAGATAAAATAATCCTCGTGAATAAGAAAACAACCAAGGTCCAATTAAAAGTTTGGGTGAAAGAAGAAGTGCAAATTTATCAAGATGCAGAGGTTTTTATTAATACTATGGGGCTGTTGGGCGAAAAATATATTGAGATTACTCCCGGCACCGCCGAGGCACCTCTCCTGAAAGCCGGAGAAGTTATCGTCGGAAAAGATCCGGTTCGATTTGAAAAGGCATTAAAAATGGGCGAGGAAATGATGGAAAAGCTGGACGGGATAGCCAGCTGTCTAAATAGCATCGTAGTAGAGACCAACGCCAAGGAGAGTATCAAGGAAATTTTAGAGAATGCGCATAAATCAAGCGAAAAATTAAATCTACTGCTTGGCCGGCTTAATGATATGGCAGAGGAGAATCGCGAAGGAATGAAAGTTACCGTAGCCAATTTCAAGGAGGTATCCACTTCCCTCCGTTCAGAGATGGGAAAATTTTCCCAGTCTCTTACTTCACTTAGAAATATCCTGGGGAAGATAGAAGGAGGAGAAGGAACCATTGGGAAGCTGGTCACTTCGGAAGAACTTTACGATGAACTTCACGCTTTTATCAAAGATATCGAAGAGAATCCCTGGAAACTTTTCCGGAAGCCAAAAAAGACGCGCAAGAAGCCGGCAAAATGACGGTGGAAGGAAGATAAATGTTGGAAAATAAAACGAAGGTGAAGTTTATCTGTCAGAATTGCGGATACCAGAGTCTTCGCTGGTTAGGGCGCTGTCCCGGTTGTAACCAGTGGAACACCCTGCTTGAAGAGATGGTCCGTTTGCAAAAAACTCCGGAGAGAACCGGTGTCAAACCGCAGAGAATCAGGGATATCGAAAGCGAAATTGAGGAGAGAAAAACCTCCGGGATCAAGGAATTCAACCGTATTTTGGGCGGCGGGGTGGTTCCCGGCTCCCTGATTCTTATCGGCGGAGAGCCCGGAATCGGGAAGTCTACGCTTTTGCTGCAGATTTGTTCGAATTTTTCTACAAAATTTGGGAAGGTTCTTTATATATCCGGAGAAGAATCTTTGAAACAGCTCAAGATGCGGGCGAAACGCCTTAATATTACTGATTCTTCGGAACTGTTCCTTTTAGCCGAAAATAATTTTGAACAGATTAAATCTCAGATTGAGAAACTGTCTCCCAGTTTGGTTGTCGTTGATTCTATTCAGATAGCTTATACCCCCCTGCTTTCTGCTTCCCCCGGAAGTATCAGCCAGGTAAAGGAGGTTACTACTGAATTGATGTGTTTAGCCAAGAGGCTGAATATTCCCATTTGTATTGTCGGACATGTTACCAAGGAGGGAAGTCTGGCTGGGCCCAAGGTGCTGGAACATATCGTTGATACGGTTCTTTATTTTGAAGGAGGAAAACACCACAGTTACCGGATTTTGCGGACCGTTAAGAATCGTTTTGGGGCCACCAATGAAATTGGAGTTTTTGAAATGACTCCGGGCGGTCTTCAGGAGGTGCCGAATCCCTCCCAGCTTTTTTTAGAGGAGCATTCCGGAAACAAAGTTGGCTCGATTGTGGTTATTTGCCTGGAAGGAAGCCGCCCGCTCTTGATAGAACTTCAGACTCTGGTTGCGCCAACGAGTTTTGGTTTTCCCCGCCGGACGGCCGAGGGATTTGATTATCAACGTCTGCTTTTGCTGATTGCGGTTTTAGAAAAAAAGGCCGGTTTCCATATTCATTCCGAGGATGTTTTTGTTAATATTGCCGGCGGGGTTAAAGTGGAAGAACCGGCGGTTGATTTAGGTGTTATTTTAGCTTTAGCCTCTGGTTTTAAGAACGTTCCCATATCAAGCGCTTTGGCGGTTTTTGGCGAAGTGGGGCTGACCGGAGAAGTAAGGGGAGTATCTCAAGCCCGGGCGAGGGTTAAAGAAGCGCTCCGTTTAGGTTTTAAAAAAATTATTCTTCCCAAAGCGAATTTTTCACCTGAATTATCAAAACCGGGAATAGAATTTTTGCCGGTGTCCACGGTAAATGAAGCAATCGAAATAGTTTTTAAATAACTCGTGAATAGTGAATAGTTGTTAGTGAATAGTATTTAGCGAAAGCAAAAACAACTAAATACTAACGACTACTGACTAACGACTAAAAAGGAGGTGAATTTGAATTGGGTTATGTTATTATTCGATTTATTTTAATTTTAATCTGTGTTTTGTCCGGTTATGGCTTAGCGCTGCAGGCACAATTGGATGTTTGTCCTCCCCTGACAGGGGCAGTAAGCGGTTTCTTTATCGGTGTTTTCATCATTGCCGCAGAAATAGGTATTGCCAGGACCAAAACCAAAGGGCTGATTGCCGGAATTTTAGGGATAATTTTAGGTTTGGTAATAACCAGTTTGATAATCCATACCTTTCCTTTTCTCTACGGCAGCAGTCTTTTGGGTGTTATCATCCGGCCGATATTGGCAGTTCTTTTGTGCTACTTAGGGGTTATGATTATCATTAGAAAGAAAGATGAGATAAGTTTCTCGGCCCCTTTTCTCAAATGGGCCGGGGAAACAGAGGAGAACCGCTTTAAAATATTGGATACCAGCGTTATAATTGACGGCCGCATTGCTGAGGTGTGTGACGCCGGTTTTGTGGGAGGAGTTCTGGTGGTGCCGCGTTTTGTAGTGCAGGAAACGCAGGCGATTGCCGATTCTTCTGACAGCCTGAGAAGGAATCGCGGCCGAAAAGGCTTGGATATCCTGCGAAAATTGCAGAAAAGCAAATTTGTCAAAGTAATAATTCAGGATGTGGATTTTCCTGAGCTGAATACGGTAGACGCAAAACTTTTGCGGCTTGCAAAGACTCTCAATGCGCAAATTTTTACCAACGATTATAACCTTAATAAGGTGGCCGCCCTGGAAAACATTAAAATTCTGAATATCAATGAACTGGCCAATGCTGTAAAACCGGTAGTCCTGCCGGGTGAAAGAATGGAAGTCAAAATAGTTAAGGAAGGCAAAGAATTCAACCAGGGAGTGGCTTATCTGGACGATGGAACGATGATTGTCGTTGAAGAAGGAAAAAGCCGGTTGGGACAAACGGTGGAAGTGGTGGTTACCAGTATTCTTCAGACCTCAGCCGGAAGGATGATTTTCGGCCGATTCCACACCGGGCGGCGCAAGCCCTAAAAGGGAATTTTACTTTGGTTAGTGTAATTGTTGTTGCGGCCGGTAAGAGCGAGAGATTCAAAAACCCGATTCCCAAACCTTATTTATTTCTGGGGGATAAACCGGTAATTGTTCACGCTCTTTCGGGGTTTACCGGAGAATCCCCGGTTGATGAGATAATTTTAGTTATCAATGCCGGGGATGACGGACGGATAAAAAAGGTTCTTTCCGATTTTTCGCTCAAGGTAGATAAAGTGGTATTCGGGGGAAAAAGGAGACAGGACTCGGCCGCCTGCGGCTTAAAAGAAATTTCTCCGAAATCAAATATTGTTCTCCTCCATGACGGAGCAAGGCCGCTTGTCAGCCGAAGATTGATTAATCGGGTGATAAAAGAAACCCGGATCTCCGGGGCGGTAGTTCCGGCTATTCCCTGCGAGGATACCATAAAGGAGGTAGAAAAACAAGAAGTGGTAAAGACACTCCAGCGCAACTCTCTCTGGGCAGTCCAAACCCCGCAGGGGTTCAAGCGCAGGCTCATTTTTTCTGCTTATGAAAAGGCCGAAGCAGCTAATTACTATGGCACTGATGATGCGGAATTGGTGGAGCATATAGGGCATCCGGTGAAAGTTATTCCCGGGGAAAAAGAAAATATCAAGATTACTACGCCGGCGGATTTGGTATTTGCCGAAGCCATACTAAAAAAAAGTGAACCCCGTTAGAGAACTTTGTTCTCTAACGGGGTAGATAGTTAATGGTGAATGATGTGATGAAAATCGGTTTTGGTTATGATGTACATCCTTTGGTTTCCGGGCGGAAACTGGTTTTAGGCGGGGTGGAGATTCCTTTTGCACGCGGCTTAAATGGCCATTCCGACGCCGATGTTTTAGCCCATGCTATCGGTGATGCGCTTTTAGGCGCCGCCGGCCTGGGCGATATCGGAAGGATGTTTCCGGATACCAGCCCGCTTTATAAAGATATTTCCAGTCTCCTGATTCTGGAGAAAATTAAAGATGAGCTTCGCGGGAAAAATTTGAAAATAGGCAACATCGATGCCAGCGTAGTTATTGAAGAGCCGAAAATTTCACCTTATGTAGAAACTATGCAGGCAAACATTTCAAAAGTTCTGGAAATTTTCCGGGAGGCAGTTAATATCAAGGCAACTACCCAGGAAAAATTAGGATTTTTGGGAAAAGGACAAGGAGCGGCGGCTTTTGCCGTTGTGTTATTAAATGAAGATTCGTGATGTAATTGTTATCGGCGGCGGGCCTGGTGGAATGACCGCCGCTATTTATACCTCCAGGCAAAGGTTAAAGACCTTGTTGGTGGAGAAGGGATTGTGCGGAGGTTTACTGGCCAATACCGATATAATAGAGAACTATCCAGGGTTTCCCGAAGGAGTACAGGGAAGAGATTTAGCTGTGAAGCTTAAAGAGCAGGCTCAAAGATTTGAAGCGGAGATCAGCGAATTTACGGAGGTTAAAAGAATTGAGCCGGCGGGAAAACTGCTCAGGATTAACTCAAACAAAGGAGATTACACCGCTCACGCGCTGATAGTTGCTTCAGGCAGTATTCCCAGGAAATTGAATGTTCCCGGTGAAGACGAATATATCGGCCGGGGTGTTTCATATTGCGCAATCTGCGACGCCCCTCTTTATAAAGATAAAACGGTTTTAGTGCTTGGCGGCGGTAATACGGCGGCCGAGGAGGCCTTATTTTTGACTGAATTTGCCCGGGAGGTAATTTTAGTTCATCGGCGGAATGAATTGCGGGCCGATGGAATTTTCCAGGAAAGATTAACGAAGAATAAAAAAATCAAACTTATTTTAAACCATGTTGTTGTTTCTATAAACGGCAAAGATTTTGTTGAATCGATTACGGTCAGGGACAAGGAGAGTAATAAAGAAAGTAAAATAGAAACCTCCGGGATTTTTGTTTATATTGGATTTTTACCCAACGCCGGTTTTTTGGAAGGCCTTGTTGAACTGGATAAAGACGAGTTTATTATCACCAACGAGAAAATGGAAACCTCTCTGCCGGGGATATATGCGGCGGGGGATGTGCGCGCAAAAGAGGTGCGGCAGATAACTGTTGCCTGCGGCGAAGGTGCCCTGGCCGCCGTATCGGCCCGGAATTATTTAAACGGAAAAAACAAAAAATATTAACCACAGAGCACACGGAGAGAAAATAAAAAAAATAAAATTTTTTTGACAGGATTTACAGGATTTAAAAAGGATTAAAAAATATGTAGGGGACGGACACGCCCGTCCCTCTAACAGAAAGACAAAAAAATAAAATGGGCTTTTTCTACAGACTCGTTATACCAAAAAAACTTGACATATATGTATATTTGGTGCATACTAATACATATGAAATATATGAAAGGAGTTGCTATATGAGAACAACATTAAATATTAAAGACGACTTGATTAAAAAAGTATCAAGACTCACGGGAATTAAAGAGAAAACCACTCTAGTCAGATTAGGTTTGGAAGCGCTAATTGCTCGAGAAAGCAGTAAAAGGCTGGCTAAATTAGGGGGGACCGAAAAGAATTTACATATTATACCTCGCAGGAGAGTGAATTAATGATTCTTGTTGATACATCAGTATGGGTTTCTCATTTACACAATAGTAATTCTAAACTCGAGCAACTCCTGAATGACGGTGATGTAGTTTGCCATCCTTTCATTATTGGAGAACTTGCATGCGGTAATATTAAGAACAGGAGAGTAATTTTGTCATTGCTTAGTTCTCTCCCTATGGTTGAGGTGATAGACAATGAAGAAGTATTATTATTTATTGAAAACAAGAATTTGATGGGTAAGGGCATTGGCCTTATTGATGTTCATCTTCTGGCAACTACGCTATTAAATGAAGTTTCTCTATGGACTTTAGATACTAAGCTGCAACACGCAGCTGCTATATTAAGGATAGCTTATAAGAAAATAGGGCCAGCGTCTAATTAATCGAAAAATAATAAGTAAGTAAAAAGGGAACGGTTTTATTTAAATATTAGAATAGAATTGAAAGAAAAAAACAAAGAATTTTTGACAGGATTTACCCCAATACCATCCGCCTTTGGCGGAGTTACGGGGCAGGCAGGGTTTTAAAAGGATTGAAAAATATGTAGGGGACGGGCATGCCCGTCCCTCTAACAGAAAGACAAAAAAATAAAAAGGACACAGAGAAAAAAGAACCCTCCCCAAATTTCGTTCTGAAATTTAGGTAGTGTCAAAAATCTTATGAAAACCACAAAGATAGTTACCACGGAAGCACGGAAGGGCGGAAACACGGGAAAAAAGAATTTAGAATTAAAAAAAAGATAGCAGGGGAGTTATTAAATCTCTTCCGTGTTTCTGTGGTAAGTTTTGACAATACGGAAATTTAAGCGGGGAGGACAAGCAAGAAAGAAAGGAAAAATAACCACAGATAGCATTAATTTGTACGAAAGGATTATTTATCTGTGTTTCAGTGGTCAAATTTGATAGAGGTAGCAGGATGTGAGTAGGATTCAGATTAAAAGGTTTTTTGAAAACGAGACTAAAAAGAAACAATTGGGCAAAAGATTCGCTGAATAAAACTGTTGGCAAGATACGACTTACGGTAACGGATGCTTCAGTAAGACATGATGATTGTTTGTATGGAAAATTCGCCGGGAGGAAATTAAACGAGCCGAAGAGTGTATGAGAATTTTTTTACAGCGGCATAAAGGAGGATAACTTAATTATGAAAGAAACAGTTCGATTTAAAGACTATTTGGACAAGGAATTAAAAAATTCAGAGTTTAGAAAGGTTTTTGATGAAGAGGAGATTTATGCTTCATTGGCCATTCAGATAGCTAAACTGCGGCAAAGGAAGCACTTAACTCAAAAACAATTAGCCAGACAATTACACACAACGCAGCAGACAGTGTCTCGTTTAGAGGATATTCACAACAAGCGATATTCCTTGAGGACACTGATTAAACTTGCCCATGCATTAGATAAGCAGTTGCAAGTTAGATTAGTGTGATGACGGAAATATCTGTTTTCTGAAAAGAGTAACCAATGCCAAAAGAATTACCGCCGCAATACAATCCTAAAGATGTAGAAGACAAGTGGTATAAGCTCTGGGAGAAGAAAGGTTTCTTTCAGGCGAAGATAGATAAGAAAAAGAAGCCTTATACCATTGTCATCCCGCCGCCGAATATAACCGGCGAACTTCATATGGGGCATGCCCTGAATAATACCATCCAGGATATTCTTATCCGCTGGCAGAGAATGTCAGGGAAAGAAGCCTTATGGCTGCCGGGAACAGACCATGCCGGCATTGCTACCCAGAATGTGGTGGAGAAACAATTAAAGCGGGAAGGTTTGAATCGTCATCAAACTGGCCGGGCGGCTTTTATAAATAAGGTTTGGCGGTGGAGAAATGAATATGGACGAACGATTATCAAGCAGTTAAAAAAATTAGGCTCAAGCTGTGATTGGTCAAGAGAAAGATTTACCCTGGATGAAGGATTATCCGAAGCGGTCAAAGAGGCCTTTATCCGCCTTTACAAAAAAGGATACATCTATCGCGGGAGGTATATTATTAACTGGTGCCCGAGGTGCTTGACGGCTCTTTCCGATATTGAAGTAGAGTATACTGAGGAAAAAGGGCGGCTTTATTATATCAAATATCCGTTAAAAGGAACCAAGGATGAATTTATCGCGGTGGCGACTACCCGTCCGGAGACAATGCTGGGCGATACGGCGGTAGCCGTTAATCCCCGTGATAAGCGTTTCAAAAAACTAATTGGTAAAACTGTTATACTGCCTTTACAGAATCGGGAAATTCCGGTTCTGGCGGATGATTTTGTCGATCCGAAATTCGGCACGGGAGCAGTTAAAGTAACCCCGGCTCATGACGCGGCTGATTTCCTGGTTGGGCAAAGGCACCGCCTGGAGGCGCCAGTCGTTATTGACAGACAGGCTTTGATGACTGCTGAAGCCGGTTCTCCTTATCAGGGTTTAACCCGGGAGAAATGCCGGCAGCAGGTAGTTGAAGATTTAATTAAAGAAGGGCTTTTATTAAAAGAGGAAGACTATCTTCATGCCATAGGCAAATGCTATCGCTGTCATACCGTAGTTGAGCCTCATTTATCGCTCCAGTGGTTTGTCAAAATGAAAAAGTTAGCTGAGCCGGCCATAAAAGCGGTGAAGTCGAAAAAAATTCATTTCTTCCCGCCGCGCTGGGAGAAATTTTATCTTTCATGGATGAAAGAGATAAAGGATTGGTGTATCTCCCGGCAAATCTGGTGGGGACATCAGCTGCCCGTTTATTACTGCCGCCGCTGCCGGAAGAAAATAGGAGATAAACCGGAGGATACTAAAACAGGGATTATTGTCTCCCGCATCAAGCCGGATAAATGTCCGGTTTGTAAATCCAAAGAGATTGAGCAGGATGAAGATGTGCTGGATACCTGGTTTTCTTCTGCTCTCTGGCCGTTTTCTACCCTGGGCTGGCCAAAGAAAACCAGGGATTTAGGTTATTTCTATCCGACCTCAGCACTGGTTACCGACCGCGGGATAATTTTCTTCTGGGTGGCCAGAATGATTATGATGGGTTTAGAGTTTATTAAAAATATCCCTTTCAAGCACGTTTATATCCACGGAACTATTTTAGATGAACTGGGAAGAAAAATGAGCAAATCTTTAGGAAATGGGATAGACCCCCTGGATATGATTAACCGATTTGGCACCGATGCGGTGCGCTTCAGTCTTATCAGTCTTACCAGTGAAGGGCAGGATGTGCTTCTTTCGGAAAGTAAGTTTGAGATGGGAAGAAATTTTGCCAATAAAATCTGGAATCTGGCCCGCTTCGTCTTAAGAAATCTGAATGATTACCGGCCGCTCACTAAAAATCTTAAAATCGAAGAATTTAATCCGGCCGATGCATGGATAATGAGCCGCTTAGAAAGAATTATCGGCCAGGTGGAAACCTCGCTCCGGAAATATCGTTTTAATGAGGCGGCTCTCTCTATCTACAATTTTCTCTGGCATGAATTCTGCGATTGGTATTTAGAAATTTCTAAAATAGATTTGGGGGAGAAGAATCATCGCCGGATTACCCAGGAAATACTCTGCCGGATTTTAGAAAAATCTCTGCGCCTGCTTCATCCTTTTGCTCCTTTTATTACCGAGGAAATCTGGCAGAAACTGCCGCATCAAGGAGAGACGATTATGCTTGCCCCCTGGCCCAGGGTAAACCATAAACTGATTAATCCCGCGGCCGAAAAAAGCATGGCGGTTTTAATTACGATAATTACGGCGGTGAGAAATCTCAGGGGAGAAATAAATATTGCCCCGGCCGAAAAAGTGGATATTTTAATTCGGACAACTGCTTCCAGTTCTCGCCGAATAATACTGGAAAATAATCAGATTTTAAAAAACTTAGCCGGAATAAAAGATTTGCGCATTAAAAATAAAATCGAGAAGCCTAAGCTTTGCGCCACCGCGATAGTAAATAAGTTTGAAATTTTTATGCCGCTTGAAGGCCTGATTGATATTCAAAAAGAAAAAGAACGGTTAAAAAAAGAGATTGACCGGACAAAAGAGGGTATCTCGCAGGTTGAAATCCGCCTCTTAAATGAGGATTTTCTTCAAAAGGCGCCCCGGGATGTGGTGGAGAAAACAAAGAATTCCGAATTACAGCTTAAAGCAAAACTTGATAAATTGGACACCAGTCTTAAAACCTTAATTTAACCCGAACACCAATTCCCTTATATGAACCGTCAAGAATTAAAGAAGGAATTAGGCGATTTAATTAAATTAACCCGGGAATATATTTGTGCCCAACAGGGGGATTTTTCAATGAATAAATTTAAAAAGGCAGAGAAAAAGGCCAGCCTTAAAGACCTGAAAGATAAATATGCCGATTGCCAGCGGTGCAGTTTAGGACGAGACAGGAAACATCTGGTTTTTGGTGAGGGGAATGCCCGGGCTAAACTGGTTTTTGTCGGAGAAGCGCCGGGCAGAGAAGAGGACTTGCAGGGTTATCCTTTTGTGGGCCGGGCCGGTAAGCTCCTTGATAAAATCCTGGCGGCCATCGGCCTGCAAAGGGCCGACATTTATATTACCAATATCCTGAAATGCCGCCCGCCTAATAATCGCGATCCGGAACCACAGGAAATTTCTACCTGCCAGCAGATTCTCTGGGAGCAGGTGGAGGTAATGAAGCCGAAGTTAATTTGTGCTTTGGGAAGATTTGCCGCCCAGACCCTGCTAAATTCTCAGGAAAGAATCGGTATTTTGCGGGGACAGTGGTTTGATTTGAGAGGCATGAAGCTTTTGGTTACCTATCATCCAGCCTATCTTTTGCGTAATCCGGGCGATAAACGTTTGGTTTGGGAGGATATGAAAAAACTTAAGAAAGAGTATGACAAAATTTAACATATGAGCAATAAAACCTACGCCGGAATTGTCTTCGATTTACCCATCAATAAAGAGTTTCATTACCGTATTCCCCGGGAACTGAAAGATAGAGCTGTTATCGGAAAAAGAGTAAGCGTGCCCTTCGGTAAAAAGACGCTCCCGGGTTTTATTGTCGGGCTTACCGACCGGCCCGATATTCCTGAGGAAAAAATAAAAGAAATATTTCAGGTTTTGGATGATGAGCCGCTGTTAAATCAAGAGATATTCCGCTTAGCCGGCTGGATAAGCCGGTATTATTTTTGTTCCCGGGGAAAGGCTTTATTTGAAGCCGTTCCGGCCGCCGTAAAAAAGGGAGCCCCGAAAAGGGAAAGGAAAAAGGCAGCTTCTCTTTCCGCTAAAGCAGCTTTTCCTAAACATATTCCAAACCGGCCGCAAGCGAAGGCCTTGAATTTAATTAAAAACACATTAGAGAAAGGTTTGTTTGAAGTTTTGCTGCTTTTTGGAGCTGTCGGGAGCGGAAAGACTGAAGTTTGCCTCCAGGCGATAGATTGTTGCCTGAAAATGGAGAAGCAGGTTATTATTTTAGTCCCGGAAGTTTCAAAAATCCCCCGGATTTTCAAAAGGCTGGTTAAGCAATATGGCCGCCGGGCGGGAGTTCTGCACAGCGGGCTTCCCCGGCGGGAGCATTATGAGCAGTGGCAAAAGATAAAAAAAGGCGAAACAGATATTGTAATCGGTGCCCGCTCGGCAATATTCGCCCCCTTCAATAAGTTGGGAATGATTATTATTTTTGATGAAGATGACGGTTCGTACAAACAAAGTGATGACCCGAAATATCATGCCCGGGAAGCGGCCCTTCAGCGGGCGCGAATGAATCGGGCCCTGGTTATTTTAAGTTCGGCCGCCCCATCTTTAGAAACTTTTTATCAGGCCGAGAGAAAAAAATACAAGATGGCTGTTTTACCGGAAAGGTTCGATAAAACGCCTCCCTGTGAGGTGCAAATTGTCGATATGACCCGGGTAAGGAGCGGGTATAGGATTATTTCTCCGTCCTTAGAAGAGGCAATCCGGGAAAGGATGAAAAATCGGGAGGGAATAATCCTCTTTTTAAATCGGCGGGGTTTTGCCACCGCTCTTCTATGCCGGCAATGCGGGTTTGTTTTGCGTTGTCCCGATTGTAATGTGTCATTAATTTTTCATCAGGACGACGGTTTGGCGCATTGTCATTATTGCGGCTATCGCCAGTCTCCGCCCTCGGTCTGCCCCCAATGTTTCAGCTCATATATTCGCTACACGGGCTTAGGGACACAAAAGGTAGAGGAGGCAGTTAACAGAAAATTTAGCGGAGCCCGGGTTATTCGAATGGATACCGATTCTGTCCGGCGGGAAAATGCCCGCCGAGACCTCCTGAGGAAATTTGAGGCCGGAGATAGTGATTTTCTCATTGGTACACAAATGGTTGCCAAAGACCGGGGTTTTCCCCGGGCCACCCTGGTTGGTGTTATATCGGCTGATGTTACTCTTAATTTGCCGGATTTTCGCTCCGGAGAAAAAAACTTCCAGCTATTGAGTCGGATAACCGGTCAGATGGGAAAAAAAGGCCGGGTTATTATTCAAACTTATCATCCTGACCATTTTAGCCTTATGGCGGTAAAAAATCATGATTACCGGGCATTCTACCGTGAGGAATTAAAATTTCGCCGGGAGCTTACCTATCCTCCCTTCAGCCATTTTACGAATATAACCGTACGAGGGAAAGATGAAAATAGTGTCAAGAAAAATTCCAATCGTCTTTTTTTAAAACTGAAAGAAGCCGGAAAACACAAACATTTCGAAATTTTAGGGCCGTTTTCCTCCCCCTATTCAAAAATCAAAGGAAAATATTGCCGGCAGATAACCTTAAAAGCAAAAGATTTAAAAAAACTGCAGGATGTTTTTACCGGTGTTTTGCGGGATTTTTCAGCGGGAAGTAAAATTAACATATCGGTTGATGTTGACCCGCTCCGTATGGCTTAGCTGCCGCAGTCAATTTTGGCTTTACTTCAGAGATTTTCTGTGCTATAATTTATACTAAATGAACTTTAAACCAAAGGTGCCGATAATGACATTCCATCAACGTTCTATATACGTTATAGCTTCTCTAACCGCTCTTTTCCTTCTTTCCACCTCTGTCTTTGCCAGTTATAGAGTGGTGAAACAATTTGAAGAAAAAGAAAGCCGTCTCAAAACAGAACGGGTTTATCCGGAGCCGGAGGAGTCTGCGGGTGAAATTGAAGTGGAATTGCCGCTGATTGAAGAAGAAGTGATAGAACTGCCGGTTGTTGAAGAAAGGGACAAAGATTCTGCCGAAGTTAAGGCGGTAAAAAATGACAGTTATTCCCTGGGGCCGGATGATATTATCCGGGTTTCGGTTTTGCGCCACCCGGAGTTTTCGGGAGATTTTCGCATTGAACCGAACGGTTATGTCTGCCTGCCCTATTTAGACCCGATAAAAGCCGAAGGCTTAAGCAAATTTCAGCTAAGAGATAAACTGGCGGCCTTTTTATCTGGCTTTATTGAAAAGCCGAGCGTTGATGTCAGAATTATTGAATATAACAGCCAGTTTATTTATGTGATTGGCGCCGTGGCCCGGCCGGGAAGATATTCTACCCAGGGAAAGAAGATGACCGTGAGAGACGCCATTACCGCATCCGGCATGCCGACCCGCGGGGCATCTTTACGCTTTGCCTATATCTTCAGCCCGGATCCTAATATCCCGAAAAAGACCGTCAAATTATATGACCTGCTCTACCGGGGAAAAATGGAAGACAATCTTATTATAAAGCCGGGAGAGATTGTTTACGTCCGCTCGACGGTAATCTCAAAATTAGGTATATTTCTCGACCAGCTTCTTAATCCTCTCCAGAGAGCCACTGCCATCAACGATATACAGGATATATATTAACTAAAGGCCGCCTTCTATGCCCATTACCCAGATGAAAGTCAGCTTAAAAGATTATGTTCAGGTGATTTTTCGCCGCCGCTGGCTCTTTATCATCCCCTTTATCACCGTTTTTGCCACCGCCACCTTAGGTAGTTTTCTCCTGCCCAGGGTTTATCACTCTTATACCACTATATTGGTAACCGAGGAGAGAATTATCAGTCCTTTAATCGGCGATTTAGCTGTCTCTACGGCAGTCAAGGAACGCTTAAATGCCCTGACCGAAGAGATTCTCAGCTGGAACAGTCTGGTAGAGCTGGTCAAGAAAGTGGGCCTGGCTGAGAAAGTCAAGTCCCAGCCGGAATTTGAAAATCTCCTTTTAGGTATCCGGAAAAAAGTCAAGGTAGATATGAAAGGGCACGATATCATCCAGATATCCTATCTCGGGGAGAATCCCAGGCAGGTCCAGCAGGTTGCCGCTGTCTTAACCAATATCTTTATTGAAAGAAATATCCAGTCTATAACCGAAGAGGCCTCCTCGGCCATCCAATTTATTGAAAACCAGCTGGCAATTTACAAGAAAAAGCTGGAGGGTTCAGAGAGGGCCCTTAAGGAATTTAAGGAGAAATACCAGGCCGAACTACCAGGGGAGCTAAACGTTAACCTGGGCCGGCTGGTAGATTTCCAGTCCGAACTTCTGAAGGTAAACTTAGACCTGGAAGATGCGATGCGGACCAAAAGACTTTTAGAAAGGCAGCTCAGCGGGGAAGAGCAGATAGTTATTGCCGAGGTAACCCGCATTCAGAATCCCCTGGTGGCCCAGTTAACCGAGCATTTGGTGGGTTTAAAGATGCAGCTTAATACCCTGATGGTTGATGCCAGGGAAACCCACCCCCTGGTTCAGGAATTGCGCCGGGAAATTGATGATATTGAAACGCAGATTACCCTGGAAAAAGAAAAGACGATTAGCGAAGAAACCTCGGCCCTTAACCCGGTCTATCAGGAGCTGGAACAGCAGTTTCGCACTGTGGAACTAAAGATTGATTCCTTAGAGTCCCGCCAGCAAGCCCTGAAAGCCCTGGAAGAGGATTATCAAGCCCGGGTGCAAAGCATCCCCGCCCAGGAGCAGCAATTAGCCGAATTAACCCGCGATACCCGGGTAAATGAGGGTATTTATAGTATGCTTTTACAGCGTTTAGAGGCGGCCAAGATTTCCCAGCGGCTGGAGACCTCGGAAAAAGGAACCAAGTTTAAAGTTTTAAACGAAGCCCGCCTGTCTCTTAAACCGATTAAGCCTAATAAAATAAAGATTTCTTTTTTAGGGCTGTTTGTGGGAACCCTTCTCGGATTTGCGGCTGTTTTTGTCCGGGAGTTTACCGACCATTCTATCAGCAGTATAGAAGATGCCAAGGTCCTGCTGGATTTGCCGGTTTTGGCTTCCATTCCCCGCATCTTTACCCCGCGGGAGATTCAGTCCCAGCGGCTCAAACAGGGACTTTTATTAACTGTGGTGGGTTTAATCTTTTTTGCGATTATTGTCGTTGTCATTTTAAGTAAAATATTGACTTAAAGGTTCCTAAATGAACGAAGACAGAATAAGCGAAATTCTCAAGAAAGCCAGGCAAAAAGAGGAACGGCCGGCTAAAGGGGCGGCTTCTTCCCGTCTGGCCGCTTTAAAGGCATTTTTTGCCCAGTTTAAAACTCCTTCCGGCTTGAGTTATATTGCCGAAAAAAAGGATGATACCGGTATTGACCCCCGCGTAGTCGCTTATTACGCCCCCAATTCGCCGGTTTCCGAACAATATCGGATTCTGCGCACCCATCTTTTTGCCAGTAAACCGGAAGCGCCTCCGAAAACGGTAATTCTAACCAGCAGTCAGGCCGGGGAAGGCAAGACTCTCACCGCCATAAACCTGGCCGTTACTTTAGCCCGGGATTCACATAAAAATGTTTTACTGATTGATGCCGATTTAAGAAAAGGTCAAATCAATAAAATTATGAATCTCCCTCTTGAGGTGGGATTGGCCGGGGTATTAAGCGGAAACTCAGAAATTGACGGGGTTATTCAAAAGAGCAGGATTTCCGGCCTTTCGGTTATTGCCTCCGGAACCAAACCCTCCAACCCGGCCGAATTATTAGGACAGGCAAAAATGAAAGAGCTTCTCAATTACTTAAAGGGAAGCTATGACCACCTGATTCTGGATGTCCCGCCATTAATTTCCGTAACCGACGGGCAGGTGCTGGCCCCGCTGGCTGAGGGCATAATTTTGGTTATCAAGGCCGAATCTACCCGATTGGAAGTCATCCAGCACGCCCAGTTTCTGATTCAGCAGGCCAAAGGCAAGGTTATCGGCTATGTCCTTTCTAACGTAGAATACCACATTCCCGAATACATTCATAAATATTTGTAAGTATAAAAAAGCATAAAAGAATAAACTAAATTTGACAGGAGTATACCGGATATGGTATACTCTTTTTTAGTTTAAGTTAAGAAAGGAGCCGGTTTATGAACAGTAAATTAATGACCACCAAGGAGCTGGCTGAGTATATGCAGCTCAATCCCTTGACCGTTTACAAGAAGGTTAAGGAAGGAGACATTCCTTGCGTCAGGGTGGGACGTTCCATTCGCTTCAAAAAAGAACAAATTGACAAATGGCTGGAAAAAGAAGCCAAATGACTAAACCGTTAATAATTGGCATTGCCGGCGGCACCGGCTCCGGAAAAAGCACTTTAGCTTATGCCTTGAAGGATAAATTAGGGGGTCATAGATGCGATGTAATACCTCTGGATTTTTATTATAAAGACAGAATCCTGCTTGAATTAAAAGACCGGGAAAAACTGAATTTTGATGAGCCGGAGGCTTTTGACCTGAGTTTACTGGTTAGCCACCTAAAGAAGATTAAAACCGGAAAGGCGGTCCAAATAGCGATTTATGATTTCAAAACCCATACCAGAGTGAAGGAGCCGGGCAAAAATCTTATCCCCGGGGATTTTCTTATTCTTGAAGGAATACTGGTTCTGGCCGAGAAGGAGCTTCGTTCATTGATGGATTTAAAAATTTATGTTGAGGTCCCGCCGGAGGCGCGCTTTCAACGAAGGCTCAGCCGGGATATAAAGGAGCGGGGGAGAACCGAAGAATCAGTCAAAAAGCAGTATCAGGCTACGGTCTTACCGATGCATTTTAAGCATATTGAACCCACGCGGCAATTTGCCGATATAATTGTCTCCGGGATTAAACCAATAGAGGAATCATGGCAGAAAATAAAGCCGCAACTGAAAAAACATCTTTAAAAGACAAATTCTTAAATATAAAGACGTATGATTTTGTTGTGCAAGACTTTTTAAAAAACGTTTGTGAGGTTATCGTTGAAAATATATCCGGGCAGAATATAGAATCAGTCATATTAATCGGCAGTTTCTCCAAAGGAGAAGGAACGGTATATATTGACAGAAATAATCGGCCGGTATTTTTAAGCGATTCGGAATTCATAGTTGTATTAACTAAAGAAGCAGATTATCGGATGTTAAGAGATAAACCGAACCAAATCAGCATAAATGTTTCAAGGAAGCTTAAAGAAGAAGAATTTGATCTTGAAGTTGATTTAAGTCTTTTTTTAGAAAAGTCTTTAACAAAAATGCCCCCAACCGCTTTTACCTACGAATTAAAGAACTACGGCAAGGTGGTATGGGGAAACCGGAAGATTTTAGATGTAGTCCCTGATTATAAAAGGGATGATATCAAAAAGGAAGAATCAATGGTGGTTATTTTTAACCGGGCCTTAGAGCAATTAAAAGAAATATTTGGAGATAAGAAGGGGATAATGCCCACGCAAACCTACCAAATTTGTAAGGGCTATGTTAATCTTGCCTCTTCTATTTTAATTGCCGAAGGCAAATATGAACCGCTTTATAAAAATATGTTGGCCCAAATGAACCGGCTTGATTACACCCCGATACCATCCTCCTCCCCTTTAATGGAAAAGATTAGGAAATGGATGGATTTTAAATTGAATCCGAAAGAGGATTTGTTATTTAAAAGCCGCAAAGAAGTATTGAAAGAATGGGAAAAACTAAGAAATTATTATAAAGATATCTGGCTGTGGGAGAGCGGGAAGTTTCAAATAGTCCACCCTTCGACTTCGCTCAGGGCAGGCAGTCGACAGTCCACAGACCACAGACCACAGATTGCAGACTACAGAGAGCTGGCGAAGTTAAATTTAAAAAGAGAAAGGCTAAAATATAAGATTAAAGGCTGGTGTAAGTTGATTTTATATCAGGAGAAAAGCGGAAATTTTTCGTTATTTCGGGCGGTGAGATTGATTTTTAAAGGGTCGCCGAAAATGTTGGCATGGATGTGCGGGATGGGAGTTTATGTAAACTATGATTGTATGGTCGACAGTCGGCAGTCCATAGTCCACAGTAAAAAAAAGAAGATGGATTTTGTGCTACGGCATCTTCCGGTGATTCCGAGGGAATATAGGAAGAAGAAATTGGATTGGAATGATTTAAGAGAGATTGTTGTTTATAATTGGGAGAAATTTGCTAAAAAGTAAACACAGATTACACTGATTAAAAGGCGCAGATTACACAGATGGAAAAGGTAAATATATTTATATTGATTGATGCGTTGGGGTGGACTTATATTAAGAACCGGCCGTTTTTGGATGGGATAGCCAAGACCAAAAGACCGGTAAAGAGCTTGTTGGGCTATTCAAGCGCTATTTTGCCGTCTATTGTTACCGGAAAATATCCTGAAGAGCATAAGCACTGGTCCTTGTTTCATTATAACCCGAATAGTGTTTTGTTCGGCTGGATTAAGTATATCCGATGGCTCCCCAAGAAATGCCTGAACAGCCGTCTTGGAAGAAAGATTATTGAGGTAATCAGCCAGAAAAAAGCCGGTTACACCGGCTATTTTGAGACTTATGTGGTGCCGGTTGAATTACTGCCTTATTTTGAGCTTTGCGAGAGGAAAAGCATCTATGAGCCGGGAGGATTTGACAACTGCCAGTCTATATTTGATGTATGGAAGGCGAGAGGCATTAAATATGCCTGTTTTAATTATACCACCGCTGATGCGGAACTTTTTCGGATTGTCGGCGAAAAAATAAAGAGAGAAGACATCCCTGTCTATTTTCTTTATTCAGCCGGCATAGATAGAGCGTTACATAAATTCTGTAAGGAGAAAAACCAGGTCAATGAAATTATCGATTCGTACGAGGAAAAAATAAAGCAGGTTTTCAAAATTGCCGGCAACAAATATAAAGAGGTAAATCTCTATATTTTTTCCGACCACGGGATGACACCGACTGACTCAACTATTGATTTAAAAAAGGAGATAGATAAACTGAATTTTAAAATGCCGCAGGATTATTTAGCAATGTATGATTCCACTATGGCCCGGTTCTGGTTTTTTAATGAACAAACGAAATCAGCCGTTATTGAACTGCTCAAGAAAAACCGGCAGGGCAGGATTTTAAATGATGAAGAATTGAAAAACTGGCGGGCATATTTCCCGGATAGAAGATATGGAGAAATAATTTTTCTGATGAATCCCGGATGCCTGATAAGCCCCAGTTTTATGAGTAATAATGTCCCTCAGGGAATGCACGGTTTTAATCCGGCTATAGATACGGCTGATGGAATTCTGGTTAGTAACAAAGATGTTGCTTTTGATATAAGAGATGTCAGCCAATTCTTTGAAATTATGAAGAAAGCAACCGATAAGTAAAAAAATAAAAATCGTCTATTTTCTAAATACTCTGGAGCATTCTTTTAAAGTCGCGGCAAAAAACAGGGTTTTTTACATGATTTTCCTTGATTATTATAGGACATATGGTATAATTATGGTGAAAGGAAATATAGGACATATGTCCTATTGACAAAGGCGGGAAATGAAAAAGGCAATAATTGCCGATAACGAGAAGTTAAGGAAAATCGTTGAGCAGACTAAGATATCCAGATCTGAATTGGCCAGACTCATGGAGGTTACTTATAAAACAGTTTACCGCTGGCTGGATAAGGGGATTAAACCGCATCCGGCCCGAGTTCATAAAATTGACGAATTGTTTAAAGAGCATGTTGATTTAAGAGAGTATATCCGCCGGTTCAAAAATGACCTGGGCAACCCGATAAAAATCTTAAAAAGCAATAAAACCATTCAGGAGAAATTCTGTCTCGAGATGACCTATAATTCCAACGCCATTGAAGGGAACCGAATGACCCGCCGGGAGACAGAGAAGGCATTTAAGGGTGAAAAGGTGAAAGGCAAAAATCTTTTTGAGGTTTTAGAGGCAGTAAATCACAGAAACGCCCTGGAATTTATCTTTGAGCGAATAAAACCCAACTTTAAAATTGACGAAGAATATATCTTAAAGCTTCATTCTATAGTGATGTATAATTTCAACAATAAGCTTCCGGGAAAATATAGGACCGGTTATGTTAATCTTACCAATACCGAGAAGGCGCTTCCCTCAGCCCAGATGGTTCCGATAAAGATGAAAAAGTTTGTATCCAATGTCAATCGGTACGGTAAGGATATTGTTGGTAAAGCAGCAAATGACCATTATGAGTTTGAAGCCATCCATCCCTTTTTTGATGGAAACGGCCGGGTAGGCCGCTTGATTCTAATCACCCAGTTGTTGAGTAAAGGCTACCCGCCGGCCATAATTCAGATAGATGACCGCCATAAATACTATCTTGCTTTAGGGAAAGGCGATATGGGAGAATTTAGCGATATGGTCCAGATGGTTTGCGGCAGTATAATAAAAGGGTATAATTTGTTAAATGTTGAGACCAGACCCCGGAATTTTTGATCCCGGAACTTCTTTGGAAGCGGAGAAGGGAAATTAATTTATTATGACTGAAAAATATATCGAAGAAGCCAGAAAAATTCTGTCTAAATTCAAAAAGATTGATTATGCCTTTATGTTTGGCTCTGCTCTTAAAACACCCCTTCGGGAAAGTGATGTAGATATTTTAATCGGGGGGAATTTAGATGCGCCTGAGAAAAATGATTTAACCGCAGAATTAGCGCTGGTTTTGAAAAGAAAGATAGATATAGTTATGGCCAATGAGTCTCCCCCTGAACTTGTTTTAAAGGCATTTTCCCATGGCCAGCCGCTTTTGGTTAACAAGCAGGAGAATCTTAAAAGGGATTATTTCAGAAATTACTATTCATATGACGACGCACGCACTTTAAGAGAATTGAAGATATCAAGAGTCAAAAGGAGGTATAGCTATGGTGGATAAAGACGTTATAGTGAGCAGAATAAAGCAAATAGAGGAACATTTTCAACGAATTTCTGCCTATGGTGGACTTTCTTATGAGGATTTTTTAAAAGATGGGAAGACTCAGGACGTCATCGAATACAATCTTTTTCAGATAGTAAACCACTTAATAGATATTATTCAGCATATAGTGGTGGACGAAGGGTATGGATTTCCGCAGACGGCTTATGAAGCGGCAAAGATGCTTGGTGATAAAGGCATATTAGACAGTAATGATTTTGAATTATTGAAAAAAATGATTGGGTTTCGAAACATCGTCGGGCATGAGTATATAGCTCTTAATAAAAATGTGGTATATTCTATTTTTACTAAAGGGAAAGGCGATATACAAATGATATTAACTAAGATAACTGAGAGATTTTTATAGGAAGTTGGCAACTTTTGATATTTAACCCCTTGCTGGAAATAAAGGAATATGGTTTGTTAAATGTTGAGACCTGCAGTGATTAAGCCGACAAAGTGACCGAAGGGAATCCCGAGCGAAGAAGAATTAAAAAGTATAATTTGTTAAATGTTGAGACTTGACCCCGGAATTGTGACCCCGGAATTGCGGAATGTAATAAGGAGAATATCATTGTGGAAAACAGGTATTTAGCAAAATTAAAAGCATTAGTGTTAAACACATTAAAAGATGAAAGAGTAAAGATAGTGCTTTTTGGCTCGCGCGCCAGAGGAGATAACCATCCTACCTCTGATGTAGACATCGGGCTTATTCCTTATGAGGATATTGATAAGAAAAAGATTATTTCACTGAACGAGAAAATAGAAGATTTGAATATTCCTTATAAAGTGGAAATCGTAACTTTTGCAGACGTTTCAGAGTCTTTTAAGAAAGAGGCAATGAAAGGGGTGATTGTATGGAAAGATTAAAGTTGAAATATAAAGATGCGCAGAAGGCTTTAGATACATTAAAAAAAATATTCGACGAACCGTTTTCAATAATTATCCGGGATGCCGCCATTCAGCGTTTTGAATATTCTTTTGAGGCCTTTTGGAAGTTTATTAAGGAGTATCTCAAAGAAAAAGAGGGTGTTATCGGTAATTCCCCGAAAACGTGTTTCCGGGAAATTTTCTCATTAGGTTATTCTACCGAAGATGAGACGGTTGAGCTTCAGGAAATGACTGATAGAAGGAATGATACATCTCATACTTACAAGGAAGAAGTTGCGCAAAAAATTTATAAAGGTATAAAAGGTTATTTCGAATTGATGGACAAGATACTAATAAAACTCAAAGATAGACTTTGATTGAGAGGTCAGTACATGTTTTGCCCCATACCTGAATTAAAAACGAATGGTATTGCTGGAATTAAAGGGATATGATTTGTTGAGATAGGGGAAATAGGGTGTCCCTATTTAGGGGTGTCTGCTATTTAATTTATTTAATTATTTAATTATCAATGAGAAAAGCTTAATCGGTGAACTTCTTGCCCTATTGCATAATATATTAAGCAGAATAAAGATAATGGAAGAGAACATATAGAAATTAGTGCCAGCTCTTGAGATAAAAATGTCCCCAAGAAAACCAGATTATTCTCCTAAAGTAGAAAATGTTTGACAAAAAATTATACTATGGTATAATTTATAAGAGGAGATAAATGGAGGTATTTTATGATTAAGCGATATTTAGAAAAGTACGTTTTGGATGATTTGAAGGATAAAATGGTTTTTATTTCCGGCCCCCGCCAAATTGGCAAAACTACTCTGGCTAAACAAATCAGCAATAAGTTTTTTCCAGGTAAATATGCCTATTTAAATTGGGATAATCGACAAGACAGAAAGCTTATTCTTAACGAGAGCTTCCCGGCGGATAAAGATTTGATTGTTTTTGACGAAATTCATAAATATAGAAAATGGAAGAATTATTTAAAAGGGGAATATGACAAGCACAAACAGGAATTTCAGATACTGGTAACGGGCAGCGCACGATTGGATGTGTATAAGAAAGGTGGAGATTCATTGCTGGGCCGGTATCATCCGTATAGGCTGCATCCTCTTTCCCTGCACGAATTATCAAGCACGGAGATAATTTGTAATCCTTTCAAAGAACTTGTTTTCTCAGATGAAAATACACAGCAGAAGAAATTATTTAATCGTTTATTTAAATTCGGCGGCTTCCCGGAAATATTTATCAAACAAAGCGAGAAAACGCTGCGACGGTGGCATAACGCCAGAATTGACAGGGTCATAAAGGATGATATTCGGGATATTGAAAATCTAAGGGATATATCAGCCCTGCAGGTGTTAGTTGAGCTTTTGCCAGGGAAAACCGGGTCTCTTTTTTCTTTGAATTCATTACGTGAAGACTTAGGGGTTACCCATAAGACAGTATCTTTGTGGGTAGATATATTAGAACAGTTCTATTATCATTTCCGAATATATCCTTTTCAAACTAATGTTATAAAGTCGTTGAGAAAAGAACCCAAGTTGTATTTGTGGGACTGGTCTGAAATTGGAGACGAAAATGTCAGGTTTGAAAATATTATTGCCTCTCATCTTTTGAAATTTTGCCACTTTCTTTTTGACGCAGAAGGATATAAAGCTCAACTGTATTATCTGAGAGACAAAGAACAGAGGGAAGTTGATTTTTTAATTACGGTTGGAAACAAGGTTTGGTTTTGTGTTGAGGTTAAGGCGACCTATAAGGATATCCCGGCGTCATTAAAATATTTTGGCGAGAAACTTAAAATTCCCTTTATCTATGAGGTGGTGAAAGAAGGGAACATTGATTTCATAAAGGATAATATTCGGGTTATAAGCGCCAGTAAGTTCTTAAGCGCACTTGTGTAGTTTTGGTAGAAAGTGATTCGGGAAGCCTGAATTTACCAGTATGCTGGAATTAAAGAGATATGATTTGTTAAATGTTGAGACTTGACCCCGGAACTGGACCCCGGAACTGTATGTATGTTCAGCAAAAAGGTGAGATAGAATTTTTGATTGACAAAGCGTCCTGATTAGTCTAAAATAGATTAGTCTAAATTGAATTATACTGATTAGATTAGCAGGAAGGAGTTTAGGATGAGATTCATAAACAGAGAATTAGAACTGGAATTTCTTAATGAAAAATGGGATGTGCACAAAGCCCAATTAATTATAATCTATGGTAAACGGCGGGTTGGTAAGACCGAAGTTAGCATCCGGTTTGTAAAAAATAAACCTCACATCTATTTTTTATGTGAAAGAATAGCTGCTCGTAATCAGCTAAGGAAGTTTACTGATACTATAGCAGAATACTTTAAAGATGAATTTCTACCTGAGGAGGGATTTAAGGACTGGGAAACAGCTTTTAAATATATAGCTAATAGAAGAGAAAAAATAGGCATTATAATAGATGAATTTCCTTATTTAGCTGAAAGTGATAAGGCGATACCTTCAACTTTTCAAAAGGCATGGGATCTTTATCTAAAGAAGTCTAAGATTTATATGCTGCTTTTAGGTTCAAGTATCTCGATGATGGAAAAAACCGCCCTTTTTTATAAGGCTCCTTTATATGGCAGAAGGACAGGCCAGTTTTTGATAAAACCTTTTAGATTTAAGGAAGTGAAAGAGGTTTTTCCTCGCAAAGCATTTGACGAAATTTTGTCTGTTTACAGCATTGTTGGAGGTACCCCGCTCTATTTAAATAAGTTCTATCATAGAGATTATCTTGAAGTTATCAAGGAGGAGATTTTAAGAAAAGGAGAACCTCTTTATGAAGAGGTTGAATTTTTATTGAGAGAAAAATTAAAAGAACCCCGGAACTATTTTGTAATACTGGAAGCATTGTCTTTAGGGAAACATAAACTTTCCGAAATTATAAATGAAACCGGCTTTGATAAGGGTACGACGTCCCGTTATATTTCTATTTTGGAAAATCTTCAGATTACGAAAAAAGAAATACCAGTTACTGAAAAAATACCCGAGAAGAGCAGGAAAGGCATCTATATGTTAGATGATAATTTTTTCAATTTCTGGTTTAGATTTGTTTTTAGAAATCGATCTCTTCTTGAAGAAAATAGAATAAATGAGGTAACAATAAGAATAAAAAAAGCGCTTCCCGAACTTCTATCCAGAAACTATGAAAAAATATCAGGTGAAATTTTCTTGAACGCGATTCTGAACAACCAAATTCATCTTAAATTTGAAACTTATGGCCGCTGGTGGAATAAGGATGCAGAAATAGATCTTGTTGCATTGAATAGCCTGGCAAATGAGATTCTTTTCGGTGAAGTTAAATGGTCTAATAAGCCTATTGGGACCAATATCTATGAAGACTTAAGGGAAAAGTCTCAAAAAGTAGAGTGGGGAAAAAAGAATAGAAAGGAATATTTTTCTTTGTTTAGCAAAGCTGGATTTACCCCGGAAATGAAAAAAATAGCAAAAAAAGAAAATGTATATTTATTTCACAAGGACAAACTCATTACTTGAGCTGAAAACGAATGGTATTGGGGACACTTGCTCCTGGCTGGAATTAAAGGGATATGATTTATTGAGATAGCGGAAATAGGGTGTCTGCCCTATTTAGAAATAGGGTGTCCCTATTTATCGTCCCTATTTATCCGTCCCTATTTATCGCTATTTATCCTATTTATCGGAATTTAAGACCCCGGAATTTCAAAACCTCAAAACCCGATAATTATCTTGACTTTTTGCTTTTATGCAGTTATAATGCATAAAAATAAGGAGAACTGTGCACTATGAATTATTTAACGCTTAAACAAATAATAATTGACCAGAAAGAGGAATTAGAATCTATCTTTAACAGAGAGAAGATAATTGACCGCGAGCTTTTAAATAAATATAGAGTTTTTCTAAAGTCAGGATTAATTAAAGTAATCACCGGCCCAAGAAGAGCAGGTAAATCTATACTTTGTTATCAGTTGTTAAAGGGCAAAAGATTTGCCTATATAAATTTTGATGATGAGAATTTAGCCGGATTAAAAACAGAAGATTTGAATTTAGTTCTCAGGGCATTCTATGAACTCTATGAAGAACCTGAATTTATATTACTTGATGAAGTACAAAATATAGAAAAATGGGAACTATTCGTCAACCGGCTGAAAAGACAGGGTTTTAATTTAGTCATTACCGGAAGCAATGCCAGGCTTTTAAGTAAAGAATTAGCTACTCATTTAACCGGCAGGCATTTTTCTTTAGAACTCTTTCCTTTTTCTTTCAGAGAATTTTTAAAATTCCGTAATTTAAAATACCAGAAAGAACACTTTACAACCAGACAGACAGCTTCAATAAGGAGAGAATTAGAAGCCTTTTTACTGAGAGGCGGATTTCCCGAAAGCCTGAAAGAGCTAAATCAAAAAAGATATTTATTATCTCTTTATTCAACAGTTCTGACGAAAGATACAATCTTAAGACATAAGATAAGGCATGTAAAAACCATAAAAGAATTTTCTAATTATCTGATTTCCAATTTTTCCTGTAAAGTTACTTTTAATAAACTAAAGAATATATTTAGTTTAAAAAGCACCCACACTGCCCAGAATTATCTGCATTTTCTTGAAGAATGTTATCTGATTTTCTTAATTGAAAGGTTCTCTTTTAAGACAAAAGAAAAAGTAACTGCGCCCAGGAAAGTTTACGCAATTGATACCGGTTTGATAAATGTTGTTTCTACCGGAAGTTCGAAAAACATTGGCCGCTTATACGAAAATTCAGTAGCCGTGGAATTAATGAGAAGAAAGGCCCTTTCTTCAAAATTAGAGATATATTATTGGCAGGACTATTCAGGCAAAGAGGTTGATTTTGTGCTAAAAGAAGGACCGGTGATAAAAGAACTAATTCAGGTTTGCTATGATATAGAAAACTACGATACAAAGATGCGCGAGTTTAAATCCCTTATAAAAGCCGGCAAAGAAATGAAAGCTGGAACCAGCAATTTATTAGTTATTACCTCTGATTATGAAGGCGAGGAAAAGTTTGAGAACAGGGTGATAAAATTTATCCCTTTATGGAAATGGCTGCTTCAGTAATTGTTCAATGAGAAACGAGAATTTTGCTCTTTGATACTTGAACTCTTAAACAACAGCTACATATTCGGCTGAAGCGTGCGATTCAGGAATTGGAAGTTTATCTTCAAGTAGTCCACGGATATGTAGTTCAACGGCCTGATGCATATTTAGTTCAGCTTCTTCATGGGTTACCCCAGTTGCGACACAACCTGGTAAATCTGGTGAGTAAGCTGAATAATTGCCGTTTGCTTTTTCAATAACAATAAGAAAACGATGCATTATTTATTTACTATCGGCGATTCTCCCAAAACTTGTTTTCGGAAATTTTTTTCATAGTGCACTTAAGTTAAGAAGGATATAAAAAAATCTACGCGATTTGACAAAGGTATACCTATGTGGTATACTTTTTTCGTCTATTTAGGGTCTGCTGAAAAAGCCAGCATCCCCTGATTTTAAAGATTAAAAAATAGATTACACAGATTAAATCAAATTCGACCTTATTTTTGCGATTGTTTACATGTTTATTCCGTCGACGTTTTTAATTTTCTGCATTTTTCAGTAAGTCCTATTTACCCTGAACTTTATCGTGAACTATGAATGACAAATTAATGACTGCCAAAGAGCTGGCAGAATATATTCAGCTTAATCCTTTGACTGTGTACCGGAAGGTAAAAACAAGGGAAATTCCCTGCATCCGCCTGGGCCGTTCCATCCGTTTCAGAAAAGAGCAGATTGACGCCTGGCTTGAAACATTGAAATAGGAGGAATGGGTGTCTGTGCCTTTTTATAAAGATGGCTCACTTATCAACAGAAGATACAGAGAAAGACTTAACTGATAACAACAAGTCGATAGAATACTAAATGAGCGATACTTATTTATTGAGTTGTAATGAGGAAGTGAGACAACGATCGGCTTTTTTCATAAAAGCAGTTGAAAGACGCCCAATTTTTTTACAGATGAGATTTTTAGGTAAGGTAAGGAGGGTTTCTGCTTTAATTACGGAATCAAGCCTTATGCCAGCTTGTTTTCCTTCTGGACTATTTTGAGTAATTGGGAGGTGAGTTTCCTCTAATTTCTCTTTTGTCTTTGAGGTTAAAGGTATGAGAATGATGTCATTGAGACGGCGATTATTTTTATCACATTGCACAACTAAAGCTGGACGAAGTTTCCTCTGCGTTAGGCCAGTAGAAATAAGAGGATAATAAACTAAGACTATGTCGCCTCATTTTAATTCAAGCATTATAGATATCCAATTTAGGGTTGTCCCAGTATTTAGAGACAACCTCCTGTTGGGCTTGCAGCATAAGGTGATGCGAATTTCTAAAACTTATGAATTCAATGAAGTCTAATACTTCGGTTGCTTTTTCGGGAGGTATATCCCTGACCTTTTGCATGATTGTTTTCTCAACATTAGAAATCGGTTTCAATTTTATCACCTCCGGAATAAAAATACCATAACCTCTAAGGAATGTCAAGGGAGAAAAAACAGGGAGAAAAAAATAGGTGTGCAAAAAACTGGCAGAATATATTCAGCTTAATCCTTTGACTGTGTACCGGAAGGTAAAAACAAGGAAAATTCCCTGCATCCGCCTGGGCCGTTCCATCCGTTTCAGAAAAGAGCAGATTGACGCCTGGCTGGAATTAAAGGGTTATGATTTGTTGAGATAGGGGAAATAGGGTGTCTGTCCCTATTTTTATGATTTGTTGAGATAGGGGAAATAGGGTGTCTGTCCCTATTTTTCATTTTTCTCTATTTTTCTCTATTTTTCTATTTTTTACTATTTTTTCACTATTTTTTCTATTTTTTTATTTTTTATTTTTCTATTTTTTACTATTTTTTATTTTTTAAAACCCTGACCCCAAAACCCCCAAAAACCCGATGGTGAAAAAAGGAGTTGATTTGTGGTTAATGTTTTAGGAATTGGTTTAGACTATTTAATGCTGCAAGATGATAAAGTGAGGGGGGATGTAAGAAAAAGGCAATTAGAATATGCCGGTCATTTAGAAAGCCTTACGCTGATTGTCTATTCACCGAAAAATTTAGGGCTTAAAAGGCAGAAATGGTCCGATAATTTAGAGATATATCCTACTAACTCAAAAAGCAAACTCACTTTTATATTTGATGCTGTCAGGATTGGTAAAAAAATCTTAAAAGGAAAAAGGATTGATGTAATTACTACGGAAGATCCATTTATTACCGGACTGGCCGGGTATCGGCTGAAAAGGATATTTAACATTCCTTTGAATATCCAGATTCATATAGATTTTTGTGATAATCCCTATTGGATTAAAGATGAAAAGATAAACTATTTTTTTAATA
>JAYEMH010000038.1:0-9338 GCA_034717985.1 Candidatus Ratteibacteria bacterium | reverse complement strand
ATTTTTTGTTACTTTTTTTATTCTTTAATCCTTTTTAAATCCTGTAAATCCTGTCAGAAACTTTCTGCCTTTATTCTTAATTCTCTTTTTCTTCTCTGTGGACCCTGTGGTTTATTTCATATCTTTTCATAATTTATTTGACACTGCCAATCTCTAAAAATCTTTCTCGTTTTTCCTGGGAAATCGCCCGGGCCGTCTTTATTTCCTCCCGGCTAAGTTCCCCGGGCTTTAGCTCTATTTTAAGACCTTCTTTAAAACCCCTCTTCAAAAAAGCCAGGGCTTCCTCAAAAGTTAAAGATTTATTTAAGATGCTATTCAAAGAGCCGGCTTTAATACACTTTCCCGAAAAATTTTTCAGAGCCGGAAGAACCGGCTCATAATTTAACTCTAAGGGAATAGAGCCGTGTTGAAAAATCACCTTTTTTTTGCGCCGCTGAGCATTCCCGCCTAACTTCCTCTGCCCCACTATTATATCATAGGAAG
This sequence comes from Candidatus Ratteibacteria bacterium, assembly GCA_034717985.1. Taxonomy (GTDB): domain Bacteria; phylum CAZDME01; class JAYEMH01; order JAYEMH01; family JAYEMH01; genus JAYEMH01. The sequence goes on along the minus strand of JAYEMH010000038.1, from coordinate 8,855 downwards.
AGTTGGCCGCAAAACAAAAAGCATCCGAATTGTTTACCGGAAGCGAATTATCTCCGGCGAAATCAGCCTTAAAACCCAGAAGTTCCATGGTTTTAATTATGCCCGCGCAAAGCCGGCGAAAAGACTCTCCCACGGAATTAGAAAATAAACAGGAATCCGGACCAATGGCCAGACTATAAGTTACTTCCCGGTGGTGTAGAAGAATTCCCCCGCCGGTTATCCGCGAGACACAATCCATGCCTAAATTTCGCAATGCCTCCGGGTTAATCTCTGAGGCTGTCTTTTGTGTGTATCCCAGGGAAAGCGCCGCCGGCCTCCAGCCATAGAAGCGAATGGTGGAGGGAATTAACCCTTTTTCTTTTTGGTTCATCAGGACTTCATCAACCGCCATGTTAAAATAAGCGTCCTGAAATCCCGTCTCTATTATTCGCCAGGTCTCCTTCGCCATTTTTCTGGTTGGTCCGGTTCTCCTGTTAGCTAATTAGCCGGTTTACGGGTTAACGGACGGGTTCTTAAATATCTAATAAATCCATTGGCTAATTTTCGTACTAACTGCGCATGGTTGTAACTATTGTTAAATTCTTCTTTAGTTACATATCTTCTATCTAACGCTACATAAAGTTCTGATTGAACCTCCGAAGAAGACCTTTTTGTATAAGAAAGCATTTGTATAAATTGTTGCTTTGTATCACTGTCAAATCCTTCAGCGACGTTTGACATACAAGAGACTGCAGCCCTTTGAATCTGGTCTCTCAAACCAAAGTCTCGCCTGAATAAACCTTTACTTGTTAAATCATATATCATATTGACTAATTTCCTTGACTCTTTCCAAACATCTATATTTTCAAATCTTTTTATTTTCATTATCTTCTTTTCTACCTGCCAACCAGTTAACTCACCAACCGGCCAACTCGTCAACCCGCTAACCGGATGCCTGCCAGGCCACATCTATTTCTCTGGCCGCCTTAGCTTCATCCAAACGGCCAACCGGGGCATTATGAGGAGCCTGATGGAGGAGCTGCGGATTTTCCTCGGCTTCTCCGGCAATCCTTTTCATAATTTCAATAAAATAATCCAGGGTCTCTTTGGTCTCGGTTTCTGTCGGTTCAATCATTAAGGCCTCTGGAACGTTTAGCGGAAAATAAATGGTGGGCGGATGCATCCCGAAATCAATCAGCCTCTTGGCAATATCCAGGGTTCGCACCCCTTTGGCTTTCTGCCGGCTGCCGGAAAAAATCACCTCATGGAGACAAATCTTCTTATAAGGCAGTTCATAATAATCCTTTAATTTAGCCCGAAGATAATTAGCATTCAAAACCGCGTTTTCCGCTGCTTTTCTTAAGCCCTCTTCTCCCAGGCTCAGAATATAAACATAAGCCTTGAGCATCACCAGAAAATTTCCATAGAAGGAACGCATCCGGCCGATAGAGCCGGGCAAATCATAATTAAGAAAGAATCTCCCGCCTTGTCTATCAACGAGAGGCACCGGCAAGTAGGGGATAAGTTGTTTTTTGACCCCCAGCGGACCGCCCCCCGGGCCGCCGCCGCCATGAGGAGCCGCAAAGGTTTTATGTAAATTAAGATGGACCAGGTCAAACCCCATATCGCCGAAACGGGCCTTGCCGAGAAGGGCATTCAAATTGGCTCCGTCTCCGTAAAGTAGTCCTCCGGCTTTATGGACAATTGAAGAGACCTCCAGTATATTTTCCTCAAACAAACCCAGAGTGCTGGGATTGGTAAGCATCAAGCAAGCCGCCTCTTCGTTCATAACCTTTTTGAGAGCCTCTATATCAATCCCGCCGGAATTATCGGTGGCCACCTCAACAATTTCAAACCCTCCAAGGACCGCCGAAGCCGGATTTGTGCCGTGAGATGCATCCGGAATAATAATTTTTTTGCGACTTTCTCCTTTATCTTTAAAAAAGGCCCGGAGCATTAAAATTCCGGTAAGTTCTCCATGCGCTCCGGCCGCCGGCTGAAGGGTCATGCGTTCCATTCCCACAATTTCTGATAAGTTTTTTTCTAAATTATACATTAATTCCAAAGCGCCCTGAACCGACTCTTCCCCCTGATAGGGATGCAGCTGGGTAAATCCGGGCAAGGCGGCTAATTCTTCGTTAATTTTGGGATTGTATTTCATCGTACAGGACCCGAGTGGATAAAAATTGCCGTCAACAGAGAAATTAAGTTTAGAAAGATTGGTGTAATGCCGGACTACCTCCGGCTCGCTCAACTCAGGAAGCGGCAATTCCTTTCTTAATAAATTTTTGGGGATAAGCCCGCCTACACCCTGAAAAGGAACATCCATTTCCGGCAAAGAAATCCCGTTTCGGCCGCAGGCGCCTTTTTCAAAAATTAATTTAGACATTTTTCACCACAGATTTTACCTAATTATAGGAAGTCGGATATCCTATAATTTTATAAAGATTTTAATACTTTAACTAACTTATCAATTTCTTCTTTGGTTCTTTTTTCTGTTACCGCCAAAAGCATGCAGTTTTTAAAAACAGGATAAAATCTCTCTAAATCGAGACCGCCGATAATTTTATTTTCTAAAAGTTTCCGGTTGATTTTTGAAACCGGATGAGGAGAACTAATCACAAACTCTTTGAAGAAAGGTTTTTGGAATTTAAGCTCGTATCCGGGAATTTCGGCGATTTTCTCCGAGAGGTAATGAGCTTTTCCTAAACAGAGTTCGGCAGTCTTCCGTAATCCGTTTTTCCCCAGCAAGGATAAATAAATAGCTGCCGCCAGGGCAGATAAAGCGTGATTGGAACAAATGTTAGAGGTGGCTTTCTCCCGGCGGATATGCTGTTCCCGGGTTTGAAGCGTAAGAACATAGCCTGTTTTTCCCCGTTCATCCCGGGTCTTTCCGGCCAGCCTTCCCGGTATCTTTCTCATAAATTCCATCCGGCAAGCTATAAATCCCAATCCCGGGCCGCCAAAATTTAAACCCGAGCCAAGGGCTTGTCCTTCCCCTACGACAATATCAGCTCCCCATTTTCCCGGGGGAGAGATAATTCCCAGAGAAATTGGATCAACCGAGGCAATACAAAGACTGCCGTTTTTCCGGGCAAGAGAGGCTGTTTTTTCTCCTTCTTCAAAAATTCCGAAAAAGTTTGGCTGGGGAAGAATAACCGCCGAGACATCCTTATTGAGATAATTCTTTAGTTCTTTTAAATCAACCTTTCCTTCATTATGAGGAATCACCCTGAGGGTTAAATCCAAACCGGCCAGATAAGTCTTAAGCACGGCCAGATATTCGGGATGAAGTGTTTGCGCGGCTAAAATCGTATTTCTTTTATTTATCCGTACCGCCATAAAAGCCGCCTCGGCCAGGGCAGTGGCGCCGTCGTAAAGAGAGGCATTGGATACCTCCATGCCGGTAAGCAGGGTGATAAAGGTCTGATATTCATAAATCGCCTGGAGAATTCCCTGGCTGGCTTCAGCCTGATAGGGCGTGTAAGCCGTATAAAATTCGGGACGCCCGATTAGATACTTAAGGGCGCTGGGAACAAAATGGTCATAATAACCGCCTCCTAAGAATAGAGAATAGTCCGAAGTAGATTTGTTTTTATCGGCTAAGTCCTTTAATTCCCTGACTAATTCAATTTCACTTAGCTGTTTCGGTAGATTCAAAGATGACTTCAGTTTCACCCCTTCCGGTATAGACTGAAAAAGCTCATCCAGAGACCGGAGGCCGATTTCTGCCAGCATCTTTTTCTGTTGTAAAGGAGTATTGCCTGAATAATCCATCTGTTTTTCCTCGTTAGTATCACCTACGCGGTGATAACGGAATTCAGGCAGTCGCCCCGTCAGAGCGGGATTGATATTCTTCTGAGTCAATCAAACTGTCAAGTTCGTGCCGGTCTCCCTTTAAATCAACCTTTAAAGCAACAAGCCATCCCTGCCCGTAAGGATCCTGATTAACTAACTGCGGATTATTTGCCAATTCGTTATTAACCTCGATTATCTGGCCGCTTAACGGAGCATAAATCTCCGAAACAGATTTAACCGATTCCACAATTCCCAAACCTGAAGACTGCTCCAGGTAAGTTTCTAAATCGGGTAATTCGACAAAGACCACTTCCCCCAGCTCCTGCTGGGCATAATCGGTAATCCCCACCCGAACCACATCACCTTCTAATTTAACCCATTCGTGGGAGGTGGTATATTTTAAATCTTTTGGAACAAGCATCTCTTTCCTCCTCTTTCCCTGTTTTCCTTCTACCGTTTCCCATCTACCTCAGTTAACCAATCGCTATTTTCTTAAATGCGGTTTAACAAACGGTAACCGGACAATTTCCGCCGGCATTAACTTACCTCTAATCTCGATACTAATTATTTCCCCCGGCCGGGCAAAATCCTTGAGGATATAACCCATACCGATAAAATCACCCCGAATAGGAGAAAAAGTGCCGCTGGTTACCCGCCCAATATTTTTTCTCTCTCGCCCTGAGGGCTTTCGACTGAGCTCAGCCGAAGTCCTTGTCGAAGGGTCGTCTTTAATTAAATACCCGGTGCGGGGAACCGCTTTTTCTTTCATGACAAAAGCCGCCAAAGTCTGAGAAATTCTACCTTTCTTCTCTAATAAAGCCTCCTTGCCCAAAAAGTTCTTATTTAATTTTACCGCCCAGGAAAATCCCGCCTCCCAAGGGGTTATGGTTTCATCCCATTCATGGCCATAAAGAGGATAGCCCATCTCACAGCGCAGGATATCGCGGGCTCCTAATCCGGCTGGCTCAAGACCCAATGGCCGGCCGGCATCCATTATTGCCCGCCAAACTTTTGGAGCCTTGTTTTCATCCAGATAAACTTCAAAACCGTCTTCTCCGGTATATCCGCTTCGTGAAACTAAAGCCTTTTCGCCGGCTACCCTGAATTCCTTACTATGGAGAAATTTGAACCCGTCTAAATCTTCCTCAACAACTTCCCGAAAAATCTTTTCTGAATTTGGCCCTTGAAGCCCGATAAGAGCCAGGTTTTCGGTAAGATTAGCCAGTTCTACCTTGTCAAATCTTTGTCTTTGGAGATGTTTAAAAATCTTTTCGGTATTTCCGGCATTAACCACCGCCATAAATTCATCTCCGGCCAGGCGATAAAGCATAAAGTCATCAAGTACAGTTCCCTCGGAGCTGAGAAAAAAAGAGTATTGCATCTGTCCCGGGGCAAGCCTCGATAAGTCGTTGGTAGTTACAAACTGCAGGAAAGAAGAAGCCTCTTTTCCTCCGACCTTAATTTCTCCCATGTGACTGAGGTCAAAAAGCCCGGCTTTTTTTCTAACGGATTTGACTTCTTCGCTAACTCCGCGATAAGAAAGGGGCATCAGCCATCCGTGAAAATTAATCATTTTGGCCCCTGAAGCGAGATGCTCAGCATAAAGTGGGGTTTGCCTGCCTTTTTTTGTCATTCTTTTTTCCCTGCTGCCAAAAGCTATGAGCTAAAAGCTATGAGCTAACTTACCCTGTCCCTGCCGAAGGGTCTTGCCCTGAGCTTGCCGAAGGGTCTTGCCCTGAGCTTGCCGAAGGGGTTCCTTCTCCCTTTCCCGCCGGTTCTTTCTCTTCTTTTTTTGTTTCATCGACATAATTCATCTGCAGAGTGCTTAAGGTAGTGGCAAAAAATTTTTCCTCGCGGTCACTCAGGTTTCCTTTGGTTTTTTCCTTTAGCATAACTAACAAATCGATGGCCGCCCTGGCTCCTTCAAGATTCTTCTCGACTTTGCCGCTCATCGGATTGGCAATCTTTCCCAGCTGTAACATTACCGATTGCGACATCATAATAATAAAATTGATAAAAAGCTCCTCTGAACGTTGCTCTCCTTCACTCATTTTTCTCTCCTTTCCCATCTCCCGTCTCCCTTGATAAACTACTCATCAAATCTCTTAATATCTTTCTCTACGGGGCAAACCGGCAATTCTTCTTTAAAGGACAGCCCCGGCAGGCCGGCTTGGTTCGGCAATAGTTTTTTGCCAGGGCGACAATCAAAGCATGAAATTCATTAAAAAGACGTTCATCCCTCGGGAGATTATTCTCAAAAAAACTTCTTAAAGCCTCGTAATCGCTCTCTTGACTAATTCCTAATCTCTCAGAAAGTCTTTTAGTATAGGCATCGATGACAAAAACCGGTTTTCTCCCGGCATAAAGAAGAATGGAGTCAACCGTTTCCGGACCCAAGCCGTTAATTTCCAAAAGTTCCGGGCGCAGATGTGAAGAGGGAAAGGAAAAGAAACGATCCCAATCTCCCCGGCAGGATTTCTCCAGATACTGACTGACGCTTTTAAGTCGTTTGGCTTTCTGACGATAAAACCCGCTGGAATGAACTAATTTTTCCAACTCCTTCAGGGGAAGCCGGGAAATTTTCTCCGGATGTAATAAATCTCTCCTTTTTAAATTTGTAATTGCCTTTTCTACGTTTGTCCAGGCGGTATTCTGGGTTAAAACCGCTCCCACGATTACTTCAAAAGGGGAAGATGCCGGCCACCAGAACTGCTCGCCAAAATGCCGATAAAGTTTATCGAAAACATCAATCAGCTTCAATAGATGAAAAATTTCCTCCATAAGAAAATGGATCCGCATAGATACATCTGCTTATAAACCGACTTATGCGACATCCGCCGAAGCATACCTTCTATGTATATCTTCTGTGGCGAAGGCGGAGCAGAAAGAAGGCAAAACCAACCCCTAAGACATCTACCAGAATATCAGAGCCGGAACAAAATCGAGTCGGAACAAAAGCCTGATGAATCTCATCGCTAACAGCAAAAAGAATACTAAAAGAGCCGGCATAAAAAACATTCCTTACGCCCCATTTGGGAAATGAATTGTTAAAGGCCCGAAAAGAAAGCAGGGCCAGAACCATAAATTCAAAAAAATGGCCGGCATAACTTGACAGGATATCCAGCCATCTTAGGATAGGCGTGTCGGCCGGCATGCTGGAAGCATAAAAAATCAAACCTGACCAGATTATAAGCGGCAGCCAGAACTTTAAAAATTTCATCCTTTTATTTTATTACAGGAAAGCGCGGGAACTGGATTAAAATCAGCTGGGAGGGGTTGAAGGTTCGTTTTTTGGAGTCGCCTGGGTAAAATTTAAATCTAAATCCGACTCTTTATCCTTTGGACTCCCCTGGTTTCCGACAACACAGTTACCTTCGAAAGCCACACCTTCGGCAATAACCACCCGGGAAGCTTTAATATCACCAAGGAGCTGGGCATTCACGAGCAATTCTACCTTTTCGTTAGCGGTAACATTCCCAACTACTTCTCCGCTTATGGTAATGTTTTCAGCAGCAATATCTCCCTGAATCTCAGCCTTTTCCCCAATGAGAAGGCTCTGCTCGGTAAAAATATTACCTTTTACCTCACCGTCAATCCGAATATTTCCTTTAACCTCCAGACTGCCTTCAATTCTTAATCCCGGGCCAAGATATGAATCAAGTGTCCTCTCTTTCTCGTTCTTTTTTGATTGCAGTTTTTTAAAAATCATTTGAGTTTAACCAGGATGTATTTTATCGGGTCAACCCTCTTGCCTTGATGGTGAACTTCATAATGAAGGTGCGGTCCGGTGCTAAAACCGGTATTACCCAGGGTACCGACAACCTGTCCTTTTTTAACAAATTCTCCCCAGCGGACTTTTATTCGGTCAAGATGGGCATAGACAGTTTTAAAACCATGCCCATGATCAACTTTTACTTTATTTCCATACCCCCCATCCCAGCCGACAAAGACCACTCTTCCTGCCGCCGTGGATCGAACTGATGTTCCCCGGCGGGCTACCAGATCAAGTCCTTTATGAAATCCCGGGCGCGGACGACGCCTCCAGCCAAATCCGGAAGAAATATAACCTCCGTTAACCGGACAAATGGAAGGGGTGCAGGCAAAAAGCTCCTCTTTTTTCCCCAGCTCTTCTATTAGTTCGCGATAGGTTTGCTTTTCTAAATAAATTTCCCCCTTAAGCTCTTCGATATCCCTCACTTCATTTACAACAAGTCCTTTTTGTCCCGGGGAATAAAACTCTTCTGTCGGCCAGTATAACACCGGGCCGCCTCTTCCGCCTCCCTCTTTTATTAAGGCTTCCTCCTGACCGATGCCGGTAAGCGTTTTTACCTTCCGGCCAAAGGCCTTGAGCTCGTCTAAGGTCTGATTCATCTCCTGGATTTGTTGATCCTGTTGAAATTTGACTTTTTCTACGACCTCCAGTTTTCCTTTAAGAGCAGCCTTTTGCTGGGCCCCGGTAATATAAAGAGCGGATCCAATAAGACCCGCTCCGATAACAGCTGCCAATAGAAGAACCGTCAAATAATGCAGACGAAAGGTATAAGGCTGCTTCCCGTGATGGGGAATAACCATCAAGGTAAAAGAGCTATCCTTCTTCAATATTCAACCCTCTCAACTAACTTGATTTACCCCATCGGATATCAAAATTTTGATGGGGTGCTTATAGCTTAAATAATACCATAGAAGCAAAAAACGTCAAGTGTTAAATGCAGGAAAATCCAAAGTGGCTTTTGAAGAGTCCTGAAACTATCAAAGGGCAATTTTCAAAAAGCCCTGAGCTTATCAAAAGGCAAAATCCGGGTACATAATTGGGATTAAGCCTCTTTTAATTCACTCCTGACCTTTCTTCCTCAAAATCCCCACTCGTATGAATATTTTCTTTTGGGGTTGTCAATCCACTTATATTCTCAACCTCAATATTGTTACCTCCGCTTTAATAGGTGTCTGTTGTCCTTATTATGAATATGAAAATTATCAATTAAAAATGAGTGTTTCTATTTATATTGAATGTTGAGACCCCGTTTTTACTTTAAAATACCCTTTAATACTACTGGTTTACTTTGAAGGAGTAAAGACAA
>JAYEMH010000037.1:14248-30788 GCA_034717985.1 Candidatus Ratteibacteria bacterium | reverse complement strand
GCGAAATACGATATACGATATACGGAAGAAGCTGCTCCTGAGGATAACTTCTATAGTTGTTATAGGGGCTTTTTTAATTAGTACAGTATTTATAGATTTTGCCTGGGCTTGTCCTTCGAAGCCTTGGCGAAGTAGGACGAAGACGGATTCTTGCTTACGTCCATGTCCAGTAAGAAAAGATGATAGGCTCAACAAAAAGCTATTCACATCTATTGCAACAGAAAGGTTAACTTTATGTAAACGGATATATGATGTGATGTCTTCTAGAAAATACAGGTCTGGACCTAAATATTCAGAGGATGCTTATGAAGAACTTCTTAAGAAGTTACTTCCAATGGTGACCAGCAACTTTCCCATAGAGATACTTCAATTCTGGGGTGGTTCAAAAAATCCTCATTTACCAATTTTAAAAGTAGACTTAGCCGAAGAAGCAACTCTCGATAATCTTTATGAGTTATCCTGTGAAGTTAGAAAGATATATTCACCCGGCTTAAAAATTAATATATTGGTTACCGATGGAATAATACAAGAGATTAACAACATTCCACGAGAAAGGACACAAATCTATGTTCAAGGATTAAGAGAAATAATAACAAGAAAAGGATATGATAATATATTTAGCATAGTTACTGTTTCTTCTTGTTATGAAAAGTATGGAAAAAATTTCAGAGAAACATTGTTGAGGATAAAGAAAAAAGTCTATAGGGATGTAGAAAATACACTAGAGTTTCCTACATTAGTAAAGCATGCTCAGAGGAACATTTTTGATGTAGGACTGACTCCTGAGCAGATAGAACAAAAGGGCATACAAGCCGCAAAAGATTATGTAGTATATAGAGTAGCGGAAGAGGAGGCCAGAGTATTTAGAGATTTTGACCATTGCATAAGAGGATTCTTTATAAAAAGATATATAGAAAAAGAAACTGCAAGTGTTCATTTTGTTTTCTATACAGGTGGAAAAGGAAACAGGGTTCAACCTTGGCAGGCAATTGGAAGAAAGGATTCAGCTGGAAAAGTCCAATTTTTAACTCAAAGAAGGCTCAAATATGTTGACTTACAAGATTCAAGGAATGAATTAAAAAGAATAGCTAAATATCCAGCAGTAACAGATGAAATGCTTAAAGATTTGGCAGCTAAACAAAATTGTATTCTTTATGCCGAAGAGATATTAGACAATGGCGGGATTATAGATACCGAGGAAGTTTTAAGGACTCTTTATAATAACGATAAATTAGGAAAGGTCTTTATATTTGCCCAAGACCCGGGGAAAGCTAGAGTTTTAGATAGGCTGGTTAAAGATATTGATTCGAAAATAGAGACAATAACGCTAACCAAAGAAGCCCTCAAAAAAGAACTCAGCCTCAAACGGACTATCACTGAAGTGGAAGAAATCAAGGCTCTAATAGAATTTGCTAAAAGAAACGGGGTTAAGCCGGAGGATATTTTTAGTATTGTAAAAGGGAAAGCTAAAAACTTAGATTCACTTAAGGAACTATCAGCCCAGTCAGGCATGCCGCCGATATTATTGTTTAAAGCTTCAGCGGGAGAAAATAATCTTTATTCACTTGCCAGTGGGCTTGAGCTTATAATATCCGGAGGAAAAGGCGTGATATTCCTTACTCCACTCCCAATTACGCAAAATATTGAAGAAGAAATAGAGGAATATAATAATTCGCTTGAACTTTACAGCGCTTCGTAGTTCTCACAAGGAACCTATTTCTACCTTAAAAACGAGCGTGACCTCACCGGCGCCAATTAATTAGGTAATGTTAATAATTTTTATGCAAAAAACTGAGAAATAAATTGACAAGCTTGGCAATATATATTACGACATTTTCCGTAACGAAATTCGCCGCAATGATAAATCCTTATGATGTAACAATTAGGGCTCGGTGACAACAAATTTCGCAAATTACATATTGACAAATTTACTTAATTATGTTATATTTTATATAGCTTTAAAAGGAGGTGTTTGTAATGTTAGGAGCTGTTAGTAAGGTTGTAAGGAATGGGCAGCTTACTATTCCTTCCAAAATAAGAAAGGTTCTGCATATTAAAGATAACGATTTGATTCGTTTTGATGTAACGGATAATAAAATAGTCATCACTCCGGTATCTATTGTTAATAAGGACCAAGCCTATTTTTTTACTAAAAAATGGCAGAAGGCAATTAAGAAAGCTGAAGGCGCTATTAAAAAAGGCAGATATTCGGTTTATCATTCTGGTAAAGAGCTAAAGAAAGATGTAGAAGGATGATTAAGCGGATAGTTATCGCTGAGCCTTTGAAGAAAAAGCTTAAAAGAAAGAAGGGGGTTTCTAAACAAATAAGGGAGAAATTTTACTGGTGTATGGATATGCTTCTGGAAAATAAAAATCACCCTTCGTTAAGAAATAAAAAAATAGAAGGCGTTCAAGATTATTGGGAATTTAGTGTTACTATGAATTACAGATGTGTTTATAGAAGGGAAAAAGACACAGCCTATCTTCTTGAACTGGGCAAGCACGAAGATGTTTTTTGAAATAAACAGATTTTTTTGCTTTTGGCCGGGTTTATATGCTATACTTACTATAAGAGCTTAAAAGTAAATAAGCGGTTCTAGAAAAAGGCACGCCCCATACCGCGGAGGGTACGGGGCAAGCAAAACTACAGGTTCTGAAGTTTCGGGATGGCTGAGTTGCCTAGAAATAGGTGGCTCAGTCTTTCTATTTTCGACAGGATTTACAGGATTTAAAAAGAATCAAATGAAGCACGGAAGTCCGGAGACACTGAAAAATGAATTTGAAATATAGACCCATGGAGTTATGACGTAAATTTTTTTAAAATTCTGTGCTTCTTAAATTCAGTGTTTCGGTGGTAAAATTTGTGTTTTTACGAAATGCGGATAGAAATAGATGAGTCATTTATGAGAAAAATTGATAACGAGATGCCCCGAGAAAATCGAAGATTTTCCGGGACTCAGTCCTCGGAATTTCTTCGAAATTCCAGAGGGCGAAATACGATATACGATATACGGAAGAAGCTGCTCCTGAGGATAACTTCTATAGTTGTTATAGGGGCTTTTTTAATTAGTACAGTATTTATAGATTTTGCCTGGGCTTGTCCTTCGAAGCCTTGGCGAAGTAGGACGAAGACGGATTCGTTTCTGCGGGTACCGGCAAGAGGAGAAGATGGTAAAGAAACAGACCTACTCATTAAAGAATTTGCCATCCGCGCCCGCTTGCCAAAGATTATCAGAAAATTCGAGTTAGAAGATGAGAAAGAAGAGAAGATAAACGAGACATTGGAATTTTATTTAACTTTAATAAAAGAAGGCTGGAGCCGTAATGCGGCAATTAAAGAAGCGCGCAGTTATCTTGAAGATGGAAGCCTCAATATAGCGCTTGAGCAATTAGTCAGAGGTGATGAAGGTGGTTTGGGAATAGGGTTTGATGGAAAACAAGATGAAAAATTGGATGATGATACTGAAAGTGCGGCAGAACGAGGAGCGGCGATAAATAGAAAAGCAGATGCCAAGGATTTATCCTTGTCGGCTATTTTAGAGGAATTGGTTTCTGATGTGGACAGTTTGAATATAAGTCGTGAGCAGTTCTTCTTATTAACTGAAATAATAAACACCAAACCGGAGATTATCAGTATAAATTTAGTTAACTGTTTTTTTGGGATGTTGAAGAATAATGACTGGTATATCCGCCAAAAGGCGGCGGAAGCTTTAGGCGAAACAGGGAAAGCTGATTCTGCTTTAGCTTTAGAAGTGCTTAATCCACTCTTGGAAATGTTAAAGGATAAGGACGGGTATGTCCGCCAAGAAGCGGTAGCCGCTTTGGGCAAAATAGGAAAAACTGATTCTGCTTTAGCTTTTAAAATACTTGAGCCGCTCTTAGAAATGTTAAAAGATAGTAATGGTAATGTCCGCCAAGGGACGGTAAGAGCTTTAGGCGGAATAGGAAAAACTGATTTTGCTTTAGCTTTTAAAATACTTGAGCCGCTCTTAGAAATGTTAAAGGATAATGATGCGAATCTCCGTCAAGAAGCGGCAGCCGCTTTGGGCAAAATAGGAAAAACTGATTTTGCTTTAGCTTTTAAAATACTTGAGCCTCTCTTAGAAATGTTAAAAGATAGTAATGGTGATGTCCGCCACGAGGTGGTGCGAGCTTTGGGCGGGATAGGGCAGACTGATTCTGCTTTAGCTTTAGAAGTGCTTAATCCACTCTTGGAAATATTAAAGGATAAGGACGGGTATGTCCGCCAAGGGGCGGCGGCCGCTTTGGGAGAAATAGGGAAAAATGATTCTGCTTCAGCTTTAGAAGTGCTTAATCCTCTTGTTGCAATGTTAAAGGATAACGCCTCGTATGTCCGCCAAGAGGCGGCGGCCGCTTTGGGCAAAATAGGAAAAATTGATTCTGCTTCAGCCTTTAAAATGCTTGAACCTCTCTTAGAAATGTTAAAGGATAACGTCTCGAATGTCCGCCAAAAGACGGTAGCCGCTTTGGGCAAAATAGGAAAAATTGATTCTGCTTTAGCTTTCAAAATACTTGAGCCTCTCTTAGAAATGTTAAAGGATAATGATGCGAATGTCCGTCAAGAGGCGGCAGTCGCTTTGGGCAGAATAGGAGAAACTGATTTGACTTCAGCTTTTAAAATACTTGAGCCACTCTTAGAAATGTTAAAGGATAAAGTCTTGTATGTCCGCCAAGGGGCGGCGGCCGCTTTGGGCGAGATAGGGCAGACTGATTCTGATTTAGCTTTAGAAGTGCTTGGCCCGCTCTTAGAAATGTTAAAGGATAAGGACTGGTATCTCCGTCAAGAGGCGGCGGCCGCTTTGGGCAAAATAGGAAAAATTGATTCTGCTTTAGCTTTAGAAGTGCTTGGTCCGCTTTTAGAAATGTTAAAGGATAATGACTGGAATGTCCGCCGAGAGGCGGTGAGAGCTTTAGGCGGGATAGGGGCAACTGATTCTGCTTTAGTTTTTAAAATACTTGAGCCTCTCTTAGAAATGTTAAATGATAATGATGAGGAAGTCCGCCAAGAGGCAGCAGCCGCTTTGGGCAAAATAGGAAGAATTGATTCTACTTTAGCTTTTAAAATACTTGAGTCTCTCTTGGAAGTGTTAAAGGATACTAATGCGAATGTCCGCCAAGAAGCGGCCAGAAGACTGGCTGGAATAATGAAAACAGCCGATTTAGAAAGATGCCATTTATATGAAAAGTTAATTAAAGAGGAGCTTGAGAGAGAGGTGACCCAAAGAGATGAAGGATTTATTATCTGGAGTTTGGCCGCGGTTTTAGCTTCGGATAAAAGAAACATTGCTGATGAAAGGGAAGCAGTAAAGGTTGTTTGTCAGGAGTTTTATCCGTTGTTTAAGAAAGCAGAAAGGGTTTTAGAGGAGATAAATTCATCACTGCGTAAGTCTTTGCAATATGATGAAGAACTATTTTGGCAGAAATATGCCAAGCAATTTGCCGGATTATTAAGCATAAATCCGGAAGCCGGGCTTAAATTCTTTGAATATAACCTTAGAATTAAAGGAGAAAAGGTATCCGGACCGCAAAGAATGGCCTATTTGTTTGATGATTTAAGAGAAGTTTTCTCTAACTCGGAAAATAGAAATTCGGTTTCCAGAATTTTAGAAAGAATTTCTAAAAAGAAGCTTTCTATGTCCGGGTTTGGGAATATTTTAGGGGTAACTCAAGGGTGTCTTTTATTAAAGAGGCGAGATTTATTAAAAGATTTTGCCGCTCAAGCCGGTCAGACTAATCCGAAGGAGATTATAGAAGAAATAGGCAAAGGTTTGTTAACGGATTTAGTAAAAATATTAGAAATAGATATAGCGGTAGATGGAAAAGCAGTAAACAATTGGCTTAAATATGAGAACCCATGGGAGGCAGTTATTGCCTTTACCACCTTCTATAAGCGGTTTAAAGAGCATAATCTGGATGAGGAATTAGAGATTGTCAGGAACGTAGTAGAAAAGGTTTTAGAGGGGAAATATAAAGAATATCGTTATGATACCGACCAATTGGCGATGCTTAAGAAAAAGCAGAAAGATATCTGGATGGAAAATGAGGTTAGTTCGGTAGAAGAACGGGATATCAGCCCAGAGGCAATAGGGAAAGTCGGGCGGATTCAGGAGAAACTAAGGAAGATGGTAGAGCATCAGCATATTCAGGGATTTGTCAGGGAGCAATTATCCTTAATGTTTGATAATCCGAGTGGCAATATTGAAGATTTAAGCCGGATAACTACTGAGGCAAGAAAGAATATAAAACATAGACAACCTTCTTTAGAGAGCATTAAAAAGATTAAACATTTTGAAGATATAAAGAATATAGAAGAAGCAGAGGTTCGGTTAGAAAACCTGCAAATTGCCAGAAGTTTATTAATTCTGTTTAATTTAAATAGTGAAGAAATAGAGACCGGAAAGATAGAAAGTCAAGAAGGGAAAAAGGGTTTAGTAAAATTTATAAACAGTTTGATTAACAGTTTAAATAAGAAGGGAGAGAGAGCGGCGGCGGCAGACATAAAGGATTTACGGGATAAAATACTTCAGCCGACAAAGCTGGCACTTAAAGGACAAATAACCATAGAGGATACCGACGATCCTTTTATTCTGGCGATGATTGGCGAGAAGCCGGCAGCTACCTGCCAGGGATATAATTATCCGGATATAGAGTTTTTCCGTTGTCATCCGGCCTATTTTGATTCTAATAAAAGGGTGGTTTTAGTTAAAAGAAACGGCATTCCGATTGACCGGGCGATTATCCGGGTAATGACAAAAGAAGACGGTCAATCGGTTATTTTCTTAGAAGAAATTTATCCTTCAACCGGAAAGATTTTCAAGAGAAATATTTTAGAGCATGTTTTAAATAAGGCAGAAAGAATGGGAATTGAGGCAACTACGAAATTAGATGTGGGAGGGATAGAGGCATTTTTATCTAAGGGAGGGCCTTTAACTTCTACCGGAACAAGAAATGTTTCTGAATATGTTGATGCTTTAGGCGGGAGCCAATCAGGGATATGGCAGATAGCTGAAGCAAATATCTTGAAGCCGGTTAAAAAAGCAAAAGATGAGGGAATACGGGAAGAGATAGGGAATCGTCTTGGCCTGAAATCATCACCATTTCCTAGAGGAAAACGGAGTTATACACAAAAAAGTTTGCGCCTCACCGAATTTGACTATCAAATAATGCTTTGCATAAATGGAGGAAAAACTGTCTTAGAAATTGCAGAAGAACTGCAGATATTACCGTTAGTAGTAGTCAATTCCAATTGGATGATTATATCAGAACTTGAAGGGAAAAATTGGGGGCTTATGGCGGTTAATGACAAGGTTAAACAATTAAGCGCCGATATGGAAGAAGGGATAAAGAATTTAGACAAGGTTATTAACACTTTTTATTCTTTTGGCAGTAAACCCGTGGAAGAAGTAAGAAGGGAAATCGAGAAATTCTGGGAGAATATGAAGGGGATGAAAAAGGCGCGAAGGAATTCTCAGCTTGGGGAAATCGATTACCGGATAATGATTATGACAAATAATGGTAGAACTTTGCGAGAAATTGCCGCTGAACTGAATATATCAATTGCAGCAGCGCAAATTTCTAGATGGATAATTATAGCCAAACTTGAAAGCAAAAACTGGGGAATTGGGCAAATCAATTATAATACGAACCAAATAAAAGACGATATGAAAGAGGGCATAAAGAATTTAGGAGAGGTTACTAACATTTTCTCATCTTTACTTGAGAAACCAAAAGATGAGGTGAGTGAGGAGGTTCAGGTTTTCTGGGGAAAGATGGGGGAGATGAAAGCGGTAAGGAGACAAGGGAAATATGCTGAAGCCGGGCAACAAAGTGAATCTGAGGATAAAAAGCGAACCGAAAAGATAGAACAAAAATTCTCTGAATTTACCAAAGTTTGTCCGGATATAAAATTATTGGACGAGTTGAGAAAGGAAATAGCGGCTTCGCTTAAAGACCCGGATAATCGGCGGGGGCTGATTATCAACCACCGGCTTCTGCGGGAACCGGGTTTTGCCTTAGGGCTTTACAAAATCATTGAGCAGTTGGGCCGGGATGAAGAAAGAGGTTTAAGATTGGTTTTATCCTATGGTAAAATCGGGGAAGAAAAAGAAGTAAGCGATTTCTATAAAAATATAGAAAAAGCAACTGGGATGGACCTGAGCAAGGATTTCTTTGATGAGATAGTTTCGGCCGAAGAAGAAAAGAAACCCGTTGAAGTAATTAATAAACTAATTCAAAAGCTGAATGTAAAAAGCATAGTGGCGTTTGGTCCCGGAGATTGGGTGAAGATATATAAAGAGGCAAAAAGACCGGAAAGTTTAAAACATATAATTGGTGTGGTTTGTGAACTGGGGGATAATAATAGCATTGTTCGGGTAGGGACGGCTTTTGATACCGCTTTAGAGGCCTTTTTAGTTAAGGATGGAATCCTGAGCAAAGAGCAGGCAAGGTATTTGAAGTTGTATAATATGGAAAAGGACATTTTTGAAATTACAGAGTTACAAGAAGTAACTAAAGAACATAAAGATTACATTGAAAATATTCGTAACCTCAGTGGAGCTAACTAACAATAAAATTCGTTGTTTCCATCCTTACCAGAACAAAGCTCGATTTGGGGTAAACTCCGGTTCACTCGGCTAATACCTCTTCTATCTTAAGAACAAAATCTTTTGCATCTTCAATAATCCATTTGGCATCACCGTTACTAAGAATCTCAATTCCATATTGCTCAACAACCCTTTCTTCTTGTGCCTTTTCTAAAGTTTCTGCGTATTTTTGCTCGAGTTGCTTTGCCTTTTTAATGTAGTTAATATACTCCGGCGCTACTTTTCCGCGCTCAATATAGAATTCTTTAAAAGCAGCAATGGCGCAGTAATGAGCAGTAGCGCGGATACCTATTTTGAAAAGTGAAGCTAATACCGAATGATACATTGAGTAATATCCGCAAATAATCGTCCAATCAAATAAGTGATTATCACACATTATTTTCATAGCTCTTAGGTTATTGTGTGCTTTATCCATATGCTGATGCATTCGCTCGATATCCACAGGAATCTTACGGAGATTAGATTTGCCCTTTTTAGGATGAAAACATTCATGCAGAAGTCTATAGATATTTTCAGGCATATAATTTGCCCCTTTCCTTAACTAACTGCCAAAACAAAAATTCATTGTATAATACTATTCGATCTCTCCACAGCTCATCATAAAATTCAGTTTTTTTCCTAAAACCCTCAATAAATTTTTCAGTAGTAGTGCTTATGGGACTTATTTCTAAGAGCGGAGTTGCAATTATTTTGGCTTTATTTAGTACGGTTGTTACATCAGCATCTTTATCAGAGACAACAACCAGTATATCTATATCGCTATTTTTGGTCCAGGCCCCCCGTGCAACTGAACCAAAAAGTACTACTAATTGAATTTTCTTATTAGATAAATTTACTATATCTTCTGCATATTTTTGCAATAATCTAGCAATTTTCTTATTTTTGTCATAAAACTCCTTTTTCTTTTCCAGTTCTAAGTATTCAAATATTTTTAAAAGCGCCTCATTTTCCAGATTTGGTTTAAAGAATACCATATTAGAGACTTCTCGCCTTTTAAACATATCCTCTTTTACGAATAAACGTAACGAATTATCCACATTGGTCAACGAAACTCCAGATAGCCTAACAATTTCCCTAAGATGTATTTCTTGAAAAGGATCTCTGAAAAAAACTTCCAGTATTTTTTTTCGTCTTGGTGGGATCAACATATTTTATCTCCTGTTCTATTATATGGAACAACTGTTTTATATTTTAGAACATCTATTGATGTTTTGTCAATAAATATTTTCAACAAGATTTTTTTGCTTTTTCAAGATTGATATGCTATACTTCGTATAAGAGTGTAAAAGTAGGATAAGCGGTTCTAGAAAAAGGCACGCCCCATACCACGTAGGGTACAGGGCCCGCAAAACTACAGTGCGTCAGCGCTTTTTGGCGTAGGCTGAGTTGCCTAGAATATAGGTGATTCGGCCTTTTTATTTCTGACAGGATTTACAGGATTTTAAAAGAATCAAAAAATATTGTAGGGGACGGGCACGCCCGTCCCTCTAATAGAAAAACAAAAAAAGAAAATTAACCACTGAAGCACGGAAGCTCGGAGATACTGAAAAATGAATTTGAAATATAGACCTATGGAGTTATGGCGTAAATTTTTTTAAAATTCTGTGCTTCTTAAATTCAGTGTTTCGGTGGTAAAATTTTTGTTTTTACGAAGGCACTTGAAGCTGTATAATAAAAAGAAAGACATCTTTGAAATCACAGCATTACAAGAAGTGACGGAAGAACACAAATCCTACATCAAAAACGCGCGTGACCTCACCGGCGCCAATTAGCGCTAAATTAAATCCCTCCGTTACAAAAAGCAGCCTGTCTTCTTTTTTGACATTCGCTAAAATTTTCCTTGCATTCTTTCTTTATATATGCTACATTCAGCATAGATGAAGGTTAGGAATGAATCCTAAAAGTGGGTGCGGTTCCCCACTTTTTTTATTCTTAAAAATGAGGTAACGAAAATGAATGGCGATATTCTTGTTATTTTAGAGCATTTGGAAAGAGAAAAGGGCATAAATAAAGAGGTTTTGCTTAAAACCATCGAGGCGGCTCTTCTTTCGGCGGCCCGCAAGCGGTTTGGCCAGGATGAGGATATAAAGGTGAGAATAAACGGTAAAACCGGAGTTTTCAAAGTTTTTTCCGGACGCAAGGAAATTACGCCGGCAAACTTCGGCCGGATTGCCGCCCAGACAGCCCGTCAGGTTGTCATCCAGAAAATCCGCGAAGCGGAAAAGGAAGTTGTCTATGAAGATTTCAAGGACAAACAGGGAACGATTATAACCGGCTTTGTCCAGCGGGAGGAGTACAAAAACAAAATAATAGACCTGGGTAATACCGAAGGGATTCTGCCTTTCCGGGAGCAAATCCGGGGAGAAACCTATCAACCCAGAGAACGGGTGCAGTTTTATCTTTTAGAGGTGAGAAAAACTTCCAAGGGTCCGCAGCTTATCCTGTCCCGAACCCACCCTGATTTTGTCAAGACGCTGTTTGAATTAGAGGTTCCGGAAATTACCGATGGGATAGTTGAGGTCAAGGCGATTGCCCGCGAGCCGGGAGAACGCACTAAAATTGCCGTTCACTCCACACAGGAAAATGTGGATCCGGTGGGAGCCTGCGTGGGTATGAGAGGAAGTAGAATTAAGCTTATTGTCCGGGAACTGAAGGGCGAAAAGATTGATATCATCCGCTGGAATGAAGATAGGGAGGCCTACCTGACGGCCGCTTTGAGCCCGGCGAAAATAGCGCAGGTAAATCTTAACCTGAAAAACAGAGAAGCAGAAATTGTTGTGCCTGATGACCAGTTATCTCTGGCCATTGGCAAAAAAGGACAAAACGTCCGTTTAGCGGTAAAATTAACCGGCTGGAAAATTGACATAAAAACCGAATCCAAGCTGGCCGCGGAAAAAAAGGTAGTGCCTTTATCCCATCTTTCAGGCATCGGCCAAAAAACTTTAGATAAGCTGGCTGAAGCGGGCTTTGACACTTTAGATAAACTTTTAGCGACCGAAATCAAAGATTTAATGGCTGTTCCGGGAATTGGCAAAAAGACGGTGGAGAAAATATTGGAGGCCGTAAAAAAAACCGGTTAAGAGGAAAATTTTATGCGGGTGCATGAATTAGCGAAAAAATTAGGAATTGAAAATAAACGGCTCCTGGCGGAGCTTAAACGATTAGGCATTAAGGTTAAAAATCATCTTTCCCTGCTTGATGCCAAAACAGCCGAATTGGTTTGCGCGAAAGTTAAGGTGAAAAAAAGCTCCGGGAAAAAGAAAGCGGCCAAGCCCAAAAAAGCGGCGGTTCAAGTAAAGAAAACCAAGAAAAAGATTAAAACGGAGCCAAAGAAAAAAGCAGAAGAAAAGGCAAAAGAAAAGCCGGAAGAGAAGAAAAAAAAGAAACCGAGCGCCGTTAAAAAGAAGCCGGTTAAGAAGGCTTCGAAACCGAAAAAGTCCCCGACGGTAGCCGAGCTGACCGGACGGGTTAAAGAGAAAGTTAAAACGCCCCCGGTGGTAGTTGAGAAAAAAGTTGAAGCTGCTCCTGCGGTTAAAAAGGAAGTAGAAACTGTTCCCCCGGAGGGCCCCAAGCTAAGTTTGGAGTTCAAGGAGTCGCCCACCGTCGGTGAGTTGGCCCAGCAGTTAAAAATTACGCCCGGGGAATTGATAAAGAATTTGATGGCGCGCGGAATAATGGCGACCATCAATCAGCGGTTGAGCAAGGATGTGGCCGTGGTGGTGGCTAAGGATTTTGGGGTTGAGGCCAAAGAGGTGACGATTGATGAGACAGAGATTTTACCGGTTGAAAAAATTGTTGATGAGGAAAAAGAATTAAAACCTCGTTCCCCGGTGGTAACTATTATGGGACACGTTGACCACGGGAAGACAACCCTGCTGGATGCCATCCGCCAGTCAAAAATTGCTGAAGGGGAGGCCGGGGAGATTACCCAGCATATCGGCGCTTATGAAGTGGAACTGGATAAAGGCCGGGTGGTTTTTCTGGATACCCCGGGACACGAAGCTTTTACCTCCATGCGGGCCCACGGCGCCAAAGTAACTGATATTGTTGTTCTGGTGGTGGCGGCCGACGATGGGGTGATGCCTCAAACCGTAGAGGCGATTGATCACGCCAGGGCAGCCAAGGTGCCGATTTTGGTAGCCATAAATAAAATAGACAAGCCCAACGTCAATCCTGGCCGGATCAAGAAAAAAATGACCGAATATGAATTGGTGGCCGAAGAGTGGGGCGGAAAAACGATTTTTGTTAATGTCTCCGCCAAAACCGGAAAAGGGATTGATGAGCTTCTGGATATGCTGCTGCTGGAAGCAGAAATGTTAGAATTGAAAGCCAATGCCCGCCGTTTAGCCGAAGGGACGGTGATTGAAGCCGAAATTCATAAAGGGAAAGGACCGATTGCGGCCATTCTGGTGCAGAAAGGCACTTTAAGGGTTGGTGATATTTTTATCTGCGGCTCGGAATACGGAAAGGTTAAAGCGATGTTTACCGACCATGGCCGCCGCATCAAAGAAGCCGGGCCTTCCACTCCGGTAGAAGTACTCGGTTTTTCTAATATACCGCCGGTCGGTGAAACCTTTATGGCGGTTAATGATGAAAAGAAAGCCCGCCAGATAAGCCTGATAAGAAAAGAAAAAGAACGGGAAAAAGCCCTTAAGGGTGTTACCCATATCCATCTGGAAGATTTACATAAAGCGATTGAAACCGGCAAAATGAAGGAACTGCCGCTAATTTTAAAAGCCGATGTTCTCGGCTCGGTAACGGCCGTTAAAGAATCATTAGGGAAATTTGGCGCCGGCAAGGTAAAAATCAAGGTAATACACAGCGGAGCGGGCGGAATTAACGAGTCGGATGTTATTTTAGCGGCCGCTTCCAACGCAATTATCTTCGGGTTTAACGTTGTGCCTGATTTTAAAGCCCAGGCCCTGGCGGAAAAAGAAAAGGTTGATATCCATATCTACCGGATAATTTATGAACTGCTGGATGAGGTGAAATTGGCCATGACCGGTTTGCTTGAGCCGACTTACAAACAGATTTTTTCCGGCCGGGCCGAAGTGCGGCAGCTTTTCCGCCTTCCCAAAGGGCAGGTAATTGCCGGTTCCTATGTTAACAAAGGAAAGTTTTCCCGCTCCAATCGCGTCCGGATAGTGAGAAACGGAACAATTGTTCATGAAGGAAGCATTACCTCCCTGCGCCGTTTTAAGGACGATGTTAAGGAAGTAGGAATGGGTTTGGAATTCGGGATAGGCATCGCCAACTTTAATGATATAAAAGCAGGCGATTTAATCGAATCCTACCATCTGGAAAAAATAGCGCCCCAGCTTTAAAAGTACAGGGCGTCACAAAAGTGCCGCCCTTGATTACACAGATTAAAAACATCGTATAGAATTTATTTAAATATGTCCTCTCAGAGAGTTGCTAAAGTCCGCTCTTCCCTCCGTAAAATAATTAGCGAGTTAATCCAGAATGAAGTCCAGGACCCGCGAATCGGTTTTGTGACCGTAACCAGGGTTAAGCTCTCCCGGGACCTCCGCCACGCCCAGGTTTTTGTTAATATTCTTGGCAGTGAAAAACAGAAAAAAGCCGCTTTGAAAGGGTTAAAGAGCGCGGTTGGTTTTATCCGTTCTCACTTAAGAGATAAAATTCGTCTGCGGTATACCCCGGAGGTTTTCTTTAAATATGACGATTCTCTGGATTATGCCTGTCATATCGAAACACTGCTCAAGAAAACAAAATGAATGGATTTCTTAATATCGATAAGCCTAAAGGGTTTACCTCTCACGATGTTGTCGATGTAATCAGGAGACGGTTCAGACCGCCGCGGGTCGGTCATTTAGGGACGCTGGATCCTTTAGCCAGAGGGGTCCTGCCGCTGGCCCTGGGCAAATCCACCAAACTTTCCGAAAAGTTATTGCAGAAAGATAAGGAATACGAGGGAACCATTTTTCTGGGCATCCAGACTGACACCCAGGATATCGAGGGGAAGGTTGCTTTTTTAAATGCAATCCCGCCGATTACGAACGCGCATCTGGAAGAATTTCTCTCTAAGTTTCGCGGCGAGCAGGAACAGCTTACGCCGATGTTTTCTGCCCGCCGTCATAAAGGAAAACGTTTATTTGAATTAGCCAGAAAAGGGCAGGTGGTAGAACGCCGCCTGAGAAAGATAAAGGTATTTAAATTCGAAAATCTAATGCTTGAGCCGCCATACATTCATTTTTTTGTCCATTGTTCCAAAGGAACCTATATCAGAACCCTGGCTCACGATTTAGGCCGGATGATCGGCTGCGGGGCATGTCTTTTTGATTTAGTTCGTTTACGGAACGGGCCGTTTGTTTTTTCCGAAAGCGTCAGTCTAAACAGCCTGACAAACCTGGACAGCCTCAGAAAACATATTGTGCCGGAAGAAAAGATTTTAGCGGGGTTAAATTAGGTAAATGGAAGTTATCCATGATATCAAAAACTTTTCTAAGGATAAGCACCCGAACATAGTGATGGCTATCGGCAACTTTGACGGCGTGCATTTAGGGCATCAGTTCATTCTAAAAAAAGTGGTCAAGCGGGCAAAAACAATTAAGGGGACAAGCTTGATTTTTACCTTTCCGGTTCATCCCCTGAATGTTCTTAAAGAAAAAGGTTTGCGGCCTCAGCTTACCACTCTGTCGCAGAAATTGAACTTATTCCGTTCCGCCGGGATGAATATCTGCCTGCTGGCAGATTTTAACCGGGCATTTGCCGGCCTGCCGCCTTTGAAGTTTGCCCGCCAAATTATCCGGGAACGACTGCAAGCAAAAGAAATTTTTATCGGAGAAAATTATCGTTTTGGCAAGGGCAGAAAAGGAAGCATTAAGGACTTTAAAAAATGGGGAAGAAAATTAGGCTTTAAAGTCAAGGCGCTGCCTTTGTTCCGGTTGAAAAAAGAACCGGTGAGCAGCACCAGGATACGGGAATTATTAAAGGAGGGAGATATCCGCTCGGCCGGTAAACTTCTTGGCCGGCCCTACACGATTTTAGGAGAGGTGGTTAGAGGAAGCAAAAGGGGGATTTCACTGGGGTTTCCCACGGCAAATATCACCCCGGCGCTCAATTTAATTTTAAAAGACGGCATTTATGCAGTTGAGGTGGAAGAGCGGGAAAACCTTTATCGCGGACTGCTTAATCTGGGCAGGCGCCCGACTTTTCATGAACAGAAAAGGATTCTTGAGGTGTATCTGTTTAATTATTCCGGCGACCTTTACGGCCGGGAACTTTCGGTAAAAATTCTTCGCCGCCTGCGGGGTGAATTAAAATTTAATTCGCCGCATGATTTGATAAACCAGATAAGATTCGACATAAAAAAGGCTAAGGAATTCTTTACGACAGCTCATTGCTGATGGCTCATAGCAAAAAGAGTAGAAATAAAACTATGAACTAAGAGCCAGGAACTTATGAACTATTATTTCTCTTTACCTTTACGGCTTTATGTGCTACACTAAAAAGCTATTCATCTGGAAAAATAGAATAGGCTGTCACGAAACTCGTTCCAGCCTATGATTACAGAGATTTTTAAAAAGATTACACAGATGTCCTCGATGATGTTTTTAATCTGAGCAATCTAAATTTTAATCTGTGTAATCAAGGGTAGCGCCCTAAAAATAGAAATTCAGGAGGTGTTAAGTGGCTTTAGGCAAAAATAAGAAAGAAGGCGTGATTAAAAAACACGGTGTTCACGAGAAGGACACCGGTTCCCCCGAAGTTCAGATAGCGCTTTTAACCGAGCGGATAAATTATTTATCCCCTCATTTCAAAACACATCTGAAAGACCACCATTCCCGAAGGGGACTTCTGCAGATGGTGGCCCAACGACGGCGTCTTTTGAAATATCTTCAAACTCACCAAAAGAAACGCTATCAAGCCATTGTGGAAAAATTAGGCTTGAGAAA
>JAYEMH010000037.1:0-14148 GCA_034717985.1 Candidatus Ratteibacteria bacterium | reverse complement strand
TGAAAGACCACCATTCCCGAAGGGGACTTCTGCAGATGGTGGCCCAACGACGGCGTCTTTTGAAATATCTTCAAACTCACCAAAAGAAACGCTATCAAGCCATTGTGGAAAAATTAGGCTTGAGAAAATAACTTAAGGAAGAAAAGGAAAATTATGGAAAAAGTCAGCGCAGCAATAGGCGGTAAAGAATTAATTATCGAAACCGGACGAATGGCCAAACAGGCCGATGCGGCCGTAACCGTCCAGTACGGCGATACGGTCGTCCTGGTAACCAGCGTAACGGCTAAAGATTTGGGGAAAGAAGTTAAGTTTTTCCCTTTAATTGTTGATTACCGCGAGAAAACCTCGGCGGCCGGAAAGTTTCCGGGCGGTTTTATAAAGAGAGAGGGCCGGCCGACGGAGAAGGAAATTGTTACCGCCCGTCTCATTGACCGTCCGATTCGCCCTTTGTTTCCGGATGGTTTTTTTCACGAAGTGGAAATAATGGCCATCGTGCTTTCCGCCGACGAAGAAAACGACCCCGATATTCTGGCAATGATCGGGGCCTCAGCCGCCCTGAACCTTTCCGATACGCCCTTTACCAAGACCTTATCGGCGGTTCGCGTTGGTAAAATCGGCGGAGAATTTGTGCTCAATCCGACCTATGAACAGATCCAGAACAGCGCGCTTGATTTGATTATATCGGCCAGCGAAGATGCGGTCGTTATGCTTGAAGGAAGCGCCAATGAAATTCCGGAAGCAGAGATAATTGAGGCCATAAAGTATGCCCAGCCGTTTATCCGGGAAATTATTACGTTACAAAAAGAGCTGGTTGAAAAAGCCGGCAAGCCAAAACGCCGGGTTGAATTGGTAAATGCCGACAAGACTCTTTATAAAACCTTCGAAAAGCAGTTCGGTGAAGGAATAAATCAAGCTCATACTATCGCTGATAAGGACGCAAGGGACCGGGCCTTAAAGAAGATTTCTGAGGAAGCTCTGGAGCAATACGAGGAAACTCATTCTTCCCTGACGGTGAATTTCACCTTAGAAAAGCTGGAGAAGAATATCGTCCGGGAAAAAATTATCAAGACCGGCAAACGCTCGGACGGCAGAGGCAATGATGATGTCCGGCCGATTAGCGGTGAGATTAGCATTCTTCCCCGCACCCATGGGTCGGCTCTTTTTACCCGGGGACAAACCCAATCGTTAACTACCACTACCCTGGGTACATCCGAAGACGAGCAGCGGGTGGATGCCTTAAGCGGAGAGGCCAGCAAATCCTTTATGCTTCATTATAATTTTCCTCCTTTTAGTGTCGGGGAAATCCGGATGCCAAGGGGACCGGGACGCCGGGAAATCGGGCACGGCCTTTTAGCCGAACGTTCTTTACAGCCGGTTTTACCCGAGGCGGAAAAATTTCCATATACCATTCGTCTGGTCTCTGATATTCTTGAATCCAACGGCTCTTCTTCGATGGCCAGTGTCTGCGCCGGAACATTGGCTCTGATGGATGCCGGGGTGCCAATTAGCGCGCCGGTGGCCGGAATTTCCATCGGATTGGTTAAAGAAAAAGATAAAACTGTTCTTTTAACGGATATTCTGGGTCTGGAAGACCAATGCGGCGATTTAGATTTTAAGTTAGCCGGAACCGGCAAAGGGTTTACCGGACTCCAGATGGATATGAAAGCCGATGGTTTGGAGGTGAGTTTGCTGGAGGAGATAGTGGTCAAAGCCAAAGCGGCCCGCTTGATTATTCTGGAAAAAATGAATGAAACTATCAGCCAGCCCCGCCCGGAACTTTCGGCCTATGCGCCCCGGATAAGAACCATTCAGGTTAAACCGGACCGGATTCGTGATGTTATTGGCCCGGGAGGGAAGATTGTCCGCAATATTGTTGAAGTAACTAAGGCCAAGATTGATATCGAAGATGATGGGAAAATTTTAATTGCCTCACCCGATGAAGCGGCCTTGAATGAAGCCGTTAAAATGATTAAGGATTTAACCGCCGAAGTCGAAGTCGGAAAGATTTATCGCGGACGGGTAACGCGAATTATGAATTTTGGCGCTTTTGTTGAGGTTTTACCCAAACAGGAAGGGCTGGTTCATATTTCTCAACTGGAAAACCGCCGGGTAGAAAAGGTGGAAGATGTTCTTAAAGAAAATGATAGGGTTATGGTTAAAGTTATTGAGATAGATAAACAGGGAAGAATTAACTTGAGCCGCAAACAGGCCTTATCGGAAGAAAAAGGGAGCGATGAAAAAGGTCATCATAAAGGTCAGACAGGATGAAACCTGCCGGGATATTTCTCTCCCGCGGTATATGAGTGATTCCGCCAGCGGCCTGGATTTGAAGGCGGCCGTAAAAGAAGAAGCTGTTTTAGGCCCGGGGAAGAGAATGCTTGTTCCCACCGGTCTTTTTATAGAGGTTCCCCCTGGATACGAGGCGGAAATCCGTCCCCGCAGCGGCCTGGCGATAAAGCACGGTCTCAGTATTGTAAACGCGCCCGGGACCATAGATGCGGATTACCGGGGAGAAGTGGGAATAATTTTGATTAATTTGGGGGATGAGCCGTTTATTATTCGACGGGGGGAACGGATTGCCCAGATGATTATCAAGGAAGTCGTCAGGGCAGAGCTTTTGGAAGAAGACCGGCTGAGTGAAACAGGCAGAAACTCCGGAGGTTTTGGCCACACCGGAATCAATTGAGCTTATTAAATTCAAAAGATAAGGGTACTAATTTGGTAAGTGAAAAACAGCGGTGGTAAACTTGGCCAAACTTCTGATTTTAAGTTTAATTCAGGGGTTAAGCGAATTCCTGCCGGTGAGCAGTTCCGGGCATTTAGTTATTGTCTCCCATATTCTTCGTTTCACAGAAAATCAGTTAGCCTGGACAGTCGCTTTTCATGCGGGGACACTTTTAAGTATAGCGGCATTTTTTCGGAAGGATCTGGCAAAGATCCTTTTTTCTGTTTTACCTTTCAAAAAAGAGACCAGAGAAGAAAGGAAAGAGCAGTCAAAGTTATTAGGGCTGATTCTTCTGGCAACCGTCCCCGGGGCGGCAGTCGGCTTGATTTTTTATGAATTTTTTAGCAACCTGTTTCAAAATATTCAGCTGGTTGCCCTGGCTCTTTTTATAAACGGATGCTGGCTTATCATTTGCCAGAGAGTTTCTTCAAGAAAAGGGGCCGCCGTAGATTTGAAAAATTTTGGCTGGAGGCAGGCTTTATTAATTGGCTGCGGACAGGCGGCCGCTTTAATTCCCGGGATTTCCCGCGCCGGGGCAACCATTGGCTGCGGCTACCTTTGTGGATTGAAGAAAGAGCTGGCTTTTAAATTTGCTTTTCTCCTGGCCGTGCCGTCAACCTTAGGGGCGATAGCGCTTTCCTTCAACAAGCTTAACTGCCCCATAATTCTTTTGTGCTTCAGCATTTTATTTACCGCTTTAGTCGGCTATCTGGCGCTGGAAATACTTTCGCAAGTTATTAAAAAAGACAGCCTGAATTATTTCGCTTTTTACTGCTGGGCGGTTTCACTCTGGATATATTTTTTCGTGAATCGGATGTAGTATATCGGGTAGTGTCAAAAATAAAATGAAAGAATGAACCACAGAGTTCACAGAGGGGAAAACAAAAAAATAAACCACCAAAAATAACCACAGGAAAAGAAATTAAACCACAGATAAACACAGGTGAACACAGAAGAAAAAAAACAAAAAAAGAAAATTAAAAGATGTGGTTAAGTATTTGGCAGAACCGCATAGCGTATAGAGAATTAATTTATGGGTCGTAAAAAAGCCAAACCTCAATTTAAGATTAATCCGGAATTGCGCCGGGAAATTTTCGGCATTGTTATTTTAGCCCTGGCGGCCTTCATCGTCATCACCTTGATTACTTTTCGTCCCGGCGATTCGTCTTTTTTCCAAATTCCTCCCAACCGTCCTCCCCATAATTTTGGCGGTCTGGCCGGCGTTTTTCTTTCCAGTTTCCTGTTTAACTATTTTGGCTGGACGGCTTATCTGATTCCGCTGCTTTTAGTCATCTGGGGCTGGCGGAATTTCCGCCGGAAAGAAACCTTGAAGCTCTTTTTAAGATGTTCCGGCATCCTCCTCATATTCGTTGCTTTAAGCACCTTTTTCCAGCTCTATCCGGTAAAACTTCCCAGCCTTGGTTTTCTTCCCGGAGGAATTATCGGCGCTTTTTTTAAAAACCGTTTGAGCGGCTTTTTAGGCCAGGCCGGAATTACCATATTAATTATTACCTTTTTTCTGCTGGGGATTCTTTTATACAGCCGGCGGATTTTATTCGCGGGAATATTTTATTTCTTCGTCATAATCTGGAAACTGTTTTTTCTCTCCGGCAGACTTTTAGCCTTTCTTGCCTTAGGGCTGGGAAATTTCCTGAAGGCAGGTTTTGGAAAAATCAAAAAATTCATAATTCAGAAACGGAAAGAGCCGAAGATTAATCTGCCTGACCGCATCAAGCAGGTTAGACTGGAAGAAAAGACGAAGGTGGAGCGGATTAAACTTCAGAAAAAGCTTCCCCGGGTAAAGCTCCAGCCGGCAATGCCGGGTGAGTACCGGATACCGCCGATTTCGTTCCTGGATGAACCGGCGGCGGAAAAACCGGAGTTGAAGGAAAACTTAAAAGAACAGGCAAAGATTCTGGAGGAGACCCTGAGTAATTTTGGAATTAAAGCCAAGGTAACACAGATTAACCGGGGGCCGGTAATTACTGAATATGAGGTCCAGCCGGCGCCGGGCATAAAAATCAGCCGGATTGTCGGTCTGGCCGATAATATTGCCCTGGCTATGAGCGCCCCGAGTGTCCGGGTAGTGGCTCCGATTCCGGGCAAGGCGGTTGTCGGCATAGAAATTCCCAACCGCTCCGTAGTCAACGTTTACCTGCGTGAAATAATTACTCATCCGGATTACGAAAAATCTTCATCCCGATTAACCATGGCTTTAGGCAAAGATATATCCGGCAGACCTTTGATTACTGACTTGACCGATATGCCTCATTTGCTTATTGCCGGAGCGACCGGCTCCGGAAAGACTATTTGTATCAACGCCCTCATTACCAGCATTCTTTTCAAAGCCACGCCGCAGGAGGTGAAATTTATTTTAATTGACCCGAAACGGGTAGAATTAATTAATTTCAATAATCTGCCGCATTTGATTACCCCGGTGGTAACCAGTCCTAAAAAAGCCTCGGCAGCTTTGAAATGGCTGGTTGGAGAAATGGAGAAGCGATATAAGATTTTTGCCGAAGATGGGGTGAGAAACATTGAAAGCTATAACAAAAAATCGGCTAACGAGAGGGAGATTCTTCCCTATATTGTGGTGGTTATCGATGAGCTGGCTGATTTAATGATGACGGTGCCGATGGAAGTGGAAGAGGCGGTAACCCGTCTGGCCCAGCTTTCCCGGGCCGTCGGCATCCATATCGTTTTAGCCACCCAACGGCCTTCAGTTGATGTAATTACCGGTGTAATCAAAGCCAATTTTCCCTCGCGAATTTCATTTCAGGTTTCATCCAAGGTTGACTCCCGGACGGTTTTAGATATGAACGGGGCCGAGACACTCCTGGGAAAAGGAGATATGCTTTTTCTGCCTCCCGGACGGGCCAAGCCCATCCGGGCCCAGGGCGCCTTGATTAACGACCGGGAGATTAAGCAGATTGTCGCCTTTATCAGTGAAAAAGCCCGGCCGGCATATAACGAAGAAATTTTTGCCAAAGAGGAAAAAGGGGACGAAACTTCTCTGGGAACCGATGAGCTGTTTGACCAGGCAGTAGAAATAGTTCTGGAGACGGGGCAGGCCTCGGCTTCTGTTTTACAGCGGCGCTTACGAGTCGGCTATGCCCGGGCCGCCAGGCTGATTGATATGATGGAAGAGAAACAAATTGTCGGGCCGCACCGGGGAAGCCGGTCCCGGGAAATATTGGCTAATCACAGCAAATAATTGAACAATAACCAATGACCAAATCCCAAACACCAAATAATAACCAATACCCAAATTCAAATAACCAAAAAACAAAAGACAAACCACAGAGAACACGGAGAAGAAAAAAACAAAAAATAACCACGAAGAACACGAAGAACACGAAGGAAAATAAACAAAAAAAGAAAATGAACCACAGAGCACACAGAGACACAAAGAGATAAAAGAAAATGAAAGGGACCACAGATAAACACAGGTGAACACAGAAACAAAATTAAAAGAGAAAGATTAACCGGAGAGGACACAGAGGAAAAATAACAAAAAAATGTGTAGGGACAGGTCATGACCTGTCCGTTATACATAAAAAAATAAAAGGGTCAAAAAAAAGAGAAGAAGTTCTCTGCGGTCTCTGTGGTTAATTTTTGACAGTACCACACCAACTAAAAGGATGTCCGGGATGAATAAACCCCGCCCCTTTCTATTAAGGAAAATCTAAACAGAAGTTTCTTATGTATAGCAAAAATTTATTTAGCATTTTCGATGCGATATGGTGTAAAAAGGGGCGGGGTAAATTCTTCATCTGGAGCGTCGTTTTTATGGGTATTTTTCTGCCGGCTGATTTATCCGCCGATACCAGCTCCGAGCGGATAATTTCCGCCTGGCAGGAAAAATACAGGAACCTTTCTACATATACCGCCCAATATAGTCAAAGGCTTTACTATGAAGATAAGTTAAAGGGAGAGACTTCCGGCACGGTTTTTTTCAAAAAACCGCATTTCTTCCGCTGGGAGGTTGTCAAACCGGAGAAGCAGATAATTGTCGGCGACGGGGAAATTATCTGGATTTATTTTCCCCGGAACAAACAGCTCCTCAAACGGGCTTATTCGCCTGAAAAGTCCTTTGGCCCGTTTTGGTTCACCTCAACCGAACCAATAAATAAAATCAAGCAAAATTTTATTATTTCCCGGCCATTTTCGGTCAAAACCCGGGGAGAAAAAATTGAGGTTCTGGAATTTCGTCCGAAAAGAGAAATCTCCGATATAAATCAGATAAATCTCTGGTTAGAGCCGAAAGATTTTCTACCTTTGAGGGTTGAGGTTTTCTTAAGCGACGGGACACTGACCCGGTTTACCTATGAAGATGTCAAGACGAATGTTTCTTTGCCGGATGGGTTGTTTGAATTAAAGCCTCCGGAGGGAATAGAAATCTTTGGGGAATAAATGGTGGAATCTATCGGCGGCCTGCTTTTAAAAGCCAGAAAGAAGAAAAAGATTTCCCTGGAGAAAGCCGCCCGGGAAACGAAAATCAAAAAAGAGTTTTTAACGGCGCTGGAAAAAGAGAGATTCGATGAACTCCCGGGTGAAATTTACACCCGGGCTTTTTTAACCGCCTACGGGCAATACTTAGGAATAAAGCTTGAAAAGATTTCCGAGTTGTATAAAAAAATCAGACCAGCCAGCCTTGAAAAAAGATCCTTCAGGCTGCCCCGGCCTAATCTTTCCTCCCGGCATTACCGAAAAATCTGGATTGGAATATTAATTATTCTGTTGATCGCCGCCGCCTTCGCTTATCGCCGCCGCCGCATTAAAAAAGATTTACCGGTTTCTTCAAAGACAGAAATCCTGCCGGGGAAGAAATCCATTAGCGGCGTTAATTTGAAAATTAAAGCAACCGGGGACTGCCGGCTTCGGCTTAAAGAAGGCGATAAAATAATTTTTGAAGGCGGGCTAAGCAAAGGGGAAGAAAAATTCTGGAAGACCAATAAAGAATTTGTTCTCAGGTTTGATAATGCCGCCAATTTAGAACTGTGGGTAAATGATAATTTTATCGGTTCGGTTGGCGGAGAAGGAAAATTTATCGAAGCGCTGGTTATCACCCCGGATGTAATTTATTTTGACGAATAATCAGGGGATGCTGAAAAAGCCAGCATCCCCTGATTTCAGAGATTAAAAAAACAGATTACGCAGATTAAACTAATACGAGAAAATTACCGAAAGAATGCAGAAATTGGAACGCAATTTCAATCCGCCATGGGGAATCATACGGGTACTTTTAACCTTTTTGATAACCCTTTCGGCCTTTTTAGGTTTTAGCCTGATAGTCGGCCTTGGCTTGAAATATTTGCACTATCTGGGGCTGATAGATAAAATAGGCCGCACCTTTTTTGTCACTACCGTCTGGGGTGATTTGCTGATGCTGTTTTATTTTGCCCTTCTCGGCGCGGCCAGTTATTTTGTAATCCTTAAAAGAATCAGCGGCTCAAAAATCGCCTTTTTTATTGATTTCCCCGGAATTAAAAAAGACATGGGTTATGCCCTGGCCGTATATTTTTTCAGTTTTTTAGGCGCTTTTCTCCTGGGGATTTTTGTTCTCCTGGGGATTGGTTTTGCGGCCTTCTTGTTTCATCAGGACCCCGTCAGGTGGCTTAATGCCTATTCTCAAGGGCTGAATATGGAACAGGCCCGGATAACGGCGCACCTGGGGGTGGTTAAAATCATCTTGCTGGTGTTTATTGCTCCGGTATTCGAAGAGGTGTTCTTTCGCGGCTGTCTCTACGGGGCAATAAGGAGAAATCATAGCTTCATTTTTTCCCTGATCGTAAGCAGTATCTTTTTTGCCCTGGTGCATGGGTATTTCTTTAACTTTATCAACATTCTCTTTATGGGTATAATTGCCTCATGGATTTATGAGAAGAGAAGGTCGCTGACGGCTCCGATTTTCTTCCATTTTCTCTGGAATCTGATGGTTTTATCGATAACGGTTCTTGGTTCGTCCAAAGGCGTGTAAATCTCGTTAGAGAATGGAATTCTCTAACCGGGTAAATTAAATTTGACAAGAATAGTATAGAATGATACAGTATTAGTTGATATTATGCGTAATTCAACGGATAAAAACCATCAATGGAATAGTGGGGCTGGAGTGGATATGATTCAGAATTTTGATAGAAAAGATGCCTTTCTGACGGTAAAACAGGCCGCATCAGTTCTTAACCTTAGCGTTCCGACCATTAAAAATTACATCTATTCCGGAAAACTGAAATCGGTCAAAACCCCGGGAGGACATCATCGTATTCGTATGTCGGACTTATCAGCGAGTGTAGGGATCAACCTTCAGGAGTTTGTACTAAATAAGCCGGTTTTAGAAGTAATTTCAGGGTTGATAAATGTAATCGAGCGAAGAGAAGCTTTCAATCAAGGGCATGCGGAGTCAGTAGCTCGTTCAAGTCTTGATGTTGCCGAAGAACTTCAATTTTCAGACAGCCAAAAAAAAGATTTACAATTAGCCGCACTTCTTCACGATATCGGTAAGGTTAATATAGAAGAAAGGATATTAAATAAATCCACTTCACTAACCGGCGAAGAATTCTCAACAATAAAAAAACATCCGGAAATGGGAGAAGGAATCGTTCAGTCGATAGCACCCTTGAAACGACTTTCTTTAATAATCAGACAGCACCATGAGAGATTTGATGGTGAAGGTTATCCGGACAGCCTTCCCGGAAGGGATATTCAAAAAGAGGCGCGAATAATTGCCGTAGCTGAAGCGTTTGATGTTATGACCCAGCAGAAACCCTATCGAAAGGCAATTCCACAAGAGGCGGCATTTGCCGAGCTTAAACGAGGGGCTAATACCCAATTTGACCCTGAGATAGTAGAAATATTCCTCAAGCTCCAGAAGAAAAGAAGCGGCTAAATTTTATTTATACGATTTAAAACGATTATATACGATTTGCTTCAAGATTTGTGATATTTGTTCCCCTTCTGGTTGTGCCTATCCTCAAAGAAATCTTATTCAAAAAAATAGTTGACAAGTTTGATTTGTGTAGTATAATGCGATTATATGCGTTTTAATGTTGTTTTATCTGTTTTTAGGTATAATCATCGCTAATGATTCTACCAGGAGTTGGAGATGTTAAAGGAACACCCCGCAGTATTTAGAAAACTGATGATATTTGCTGACCTCTGTATAATGATTGGGTCTTTTTTCTTCGGGTATTTCCTACGGGATAAGATGAATGGCATTTATCCATTAAACATTTATATCCTTTTCTTACCCCTTTTACTTCTTATATGGGGAAGTCTTCTGTACCATTTGGGAATGTATGAATCTTTTAGGATTAAAAAGCTTTCTGGGATTCTCTTTATTATTTTCAAAACAGCTATTTTTGGATTTCTCATTTTCGGCAGTTTTACTTATATCTTTAAGGTTACTTATATAAGTAGAACCTTTATATCTCTTATTTTTATCATGGCGGCGGTTTTTATCGGTTTAGAGAAGGTTCTCCTGATGCAGTTCTTAAGATACCTGCGCAAAAGGGGGGCCAATTATAGAAATATTTTAATTATAGGTACAGGCAAAAGAGCTCAGAATTTTATAGGGATACTCAATAGACACATTGAGTGGGGCTTTAAAATTATCGGATTGATAGATGAAAATGAAGCCGGGAAGCGAGAAATGATCAGCGGGTGTAAAGTGCTCGGCGCTTTTAAAGATTTGCCGGATATAATCCATAATAATGTGGTAGATGAGGTTTTATTTGTTGTTCCCCATTCCTGGCTGGGTAAGATAGAAGAGATAATGCATTTCTGTGAGGCTGAGGGTTTAAAGGTAAGCGTGGCAATGGATTATTTTAAACTCAAATTTTCCAGAGCAAAGCAGGTTGAGTTGAATGGCTTTCCTCTGCTTACCTTCGAGACCACCCCGGATAAATTATGGCATCTTTTATTAAAGCGTTTGTTTGACATAATTTTTGCCGGAATTTCCCTTATTCTTTTATCACCGGTTTTTGCGGCCATAGCGCTCACCGTAAAAGCTACCTCCAGAGGTTCGGTATTCTTCAAACAGGAAAGATGCGGTGTAAACGGCCGGAGGTTCACCCTGTATAAATTTCGAACAATGGGTGCGAATGCGGATACTAAACTTAAAGATATTTTTGCCTATAATGAGATGAATGGGCCGGTGTTCAAAATGACCAATGACCCCCGCCTGACAAAAGCGGGTAAATTCTTGAGGAAATTCAGTATTGACGAACTGCCCCAACTCTGGAATGTGTTAAAGGGAGATATGAGTATTGTTGGTCCCAGGCCGGCCATACCTACCGAAATTCGCAAATATGATAGCTGGCAGAGGCGGCGTTTGAGTATGGCGCCCGGAATAACCTGTTTGTGGCAGGTGAACGGAAGAAATACTATAGTTGATTTTAATCGGTGGATGAAACTTGACCTTGAATATATTGACAATTGGTCTCTCTGGGTTGACTTTAAAATTCTCCTTAAAACTATTCCGGTGGTATTGTTCGCCTGCGGCGCCAAATAAATATACGGGCATATTTTGAAGCTTTCCCGAATCTGATGCAACATTCTACTACAACTTACTGACATTATAAGAGTTGTAGCTTAACTCTCTGTTTTCAACTTTTTTACTGTAGGAAAGCTTCTGATTGCAGCGATTAAAAGCAGATTACAAAGATTATTTTTCGTCGGAAGAATCACTGTAATCTTAAGAAATCTCTATAATCAGGTTCTTTCCGTTTTTACATCAAGTTTGGGAAAGAACCCATATTTTATCTTGACAAAGATACCAAAAAGCTGGTATATAAGAGACTGTCCTTTTAATCGTTTTCTAAAATCTTAACCAACCAACTACCGTTAAGGAGGGAAGAAATATGGGTAGAAAAATCTTTTTGGCAGCAGGGATATTTTTGTTAACGCAAGGTATGGTTTTGACTGATTATGCTTATGCCCAGGAACCCCCGTTGCGCCCTTTTTCAGTTATGTATGAAACACGGGAAACATGGTATCGGCCTTTTCCGGTTATTCACGAAGAACAGGAAGCTTGGTTTCGCCCCTTTTTACTGCTTATGGGAACGTATGACGATAATATTTATCTTACCAATGATGACGAAAAGACCGATTGGATTGCTACTGTCAGCCCGGGTTTTATCATTGAACCGGAATTAACCAGGCATAAATTCAGCCTGGATTATCGGGCCGATTTAGAATTTTTTCTTGACTATGATAATGAGGATACCGATAATCACACTACCAATGCTGCCCTGAAACTCGATTTTAATACTTTTGATCTGGATTTTACCAATATGTTCCATTATTTTTCTGACCGGAGCGGAAGTGAAGATGTTGCGCGGGTCCCCAGGACTCAGGATTATGCCCAGGTCAGTACCACTTTTGATTTTAATAAACTGGATTTGTCTTTAGGTTATTACTACAATTTTGAAAACTACCGCAGTGACAATGCTATTGGCGATTTCAAAGGCCAATCCTTGACTTATAAGGATTTAGAGAGAGACGAACATAAAGGTGAAATAGAGGCCGCTTTTAAATTATGGCCCAAGACCTCGCTTCTTCTTTCCGGGGATTACGGCTTGATTGACCATGATACGGGCAAGAAAAGCGATTCGGAATATTTTGACGGCTTAATCGGCCTGCGCGGAAAACCGACTGCTAAATGCACCGTAGAAGGAAAAGTCGGCTATCGCGAGCAAAATTATGAAGATTATGACGATGATTTTGACGGACTGATTTTTGACGGCAGTTTAGTTGAAGTTTTTAGTTCCCGGGATATTTTCCGCCTTGATTTCTTGAGAAGAACTACCGATACTATCTATAAGGATAATGCTTATTATAAGAATTCTTTTATCGGGGCCGGCTATAAACACAGTTTCACGGATAGAATTTTTGGTAATTTGAATTTTTATTATCAACGCAACGGCTATCCGACGGAAACCACTGAAGGAGGCAAGACGGCTAAGAGAAAAGATGACTTGTGGTCAGGTTCAATCGGTCTTGGGTATGAATTCCCGAAGAGATTTACCGTTAGTCTCATATACGAATATAGAATCAGAGAGTCCAATTTTCCGATTTTTGATTATAAAAATAATCGGACAAGCGCTGCTCTTACTGCCAGCTTTTAATGGATAGTGTCAAATAAAACATGAAAGAATGAACCACAGAGTTCACAGAGTAGAAAAAATATTTCTCTGTGTTCTCCAAAAGAATACCCGTTGTAAGATCTTAGTAAGGAAATAATCTCTTGCTGAATAGAGGCGCATTCAATGCGCTTAATAAAATCTTTGAAACCCAGTTGCTAACGTATTTAAGAGCAATGAATAAAATGATAGGACTTTTGATTAACTTTAATGTTTCAAGGCTTAAAGAAGGAATAAAAAGACTAATTTTATGAGGACACAGAGGGAAAGGGAACAAAAGGCTTCTTAATTCCCTGATATTAAAGAAGTTCTCCGTGTTCTCCGTGTTCTGTGGTTAATTTTTGACAGTACCGACTAATGGAGGAGAAGAAGTATAATTGAAACTTAAATCGGTTCTAAGGATAGCTGTTTTGTGTTTTGTAAGTCTTTCCATTATTATGCCGGTCCGGGCGCAGGAGCCGGATTATCGCCTTCAACCGGAAGATGTGCTGGATATCGCCGTTTATGAACAGCCGGACTTAGATACCACCGTGCGCATCAGCTCTACCGGTGAAATTGCTTTTCCACTTCTGGGCAAAATAGAGGCGGCCGGTTTCACTGTCAGTGAGCTAAAAGAAAAAATAGAAAAGCTTTTGGCCAAAGATTATCTGGTTGAACCGCAGGTGCAGGTATTTATCGGCCGCTATCATGTGAAACAAGTTTCCGTGCTTGGCGCCGTAAAGCAACCGGGCAAATACGATATGTATACCGAAAAAGAAACTACCGTCTTGGAAGCCATCGCCATGGCTGGAGGCTTTAGTGATATAGCCAGTGTAAACGGAACGCGGATAATCCGAAAGGAAGATGGCGAAGAACGAATCATTCCGGTTAAAATTACCGACATCACCAAAAAAGGGATGAAAGAAAAAGACGTTTCTCTTCAAGCCGCCGATATTATCTTTGTCCCGGAGAGTTTTTTCTAATAATAAGGATAAAGGAAAAAGGATAAAGGAAAAAGGAAAAAGGATAAAGGAAAAAGGATAAAGGAAAAAGGATAAAGGGAAAAACAAAAAAAGAGAAGCAAAAAAGAAAAACAAGCAAGGATAAAGGGCGTGATAACATCCAATAAAAACAATAGAGATTTAGAAAAAAGAACTTTTGAGTTTGCAGTAGCAGTAATTAAATGCCTATACTAATCCACCGACTTTAGTCGGTGGTGGGGCGTGGGGGCGAAGGCCCCACACCTTATGTTGTCCACCAACGAAGTTGGTGGTATAATACAGCTCTATGGGAGCAAAATACAGA
>JAYEMH010000036.1:24582-31183 GCA_034717985.1 Candidatus Ratteibacteria bacterium | reverse complement strand
ATTCATTAACAAATAAATTGACACCTCTTTTTATTTACTATATAATACATTCTCTTCCAGGTTTAATAAAGTGGAGATTTTAACCGTCATTTGTGGAGGAAAACATGCGCAGTGATGTAACAAAAAAAGGAGTAGAACGAGCTCCTCACCGCGCCCTGCTTTTTGGCACCGGCCTTAGAAAAAAAGATTTTTCTAAACCTTTTATCGGTGTTGCCACCAGTTTCAGTGACCTCATCCCCGGACATGTGGGGATGCGTGATTTGGAACGCTGGATTGAAAGAGGAATTTCCGTCGGGGGGGGGCTTCCTTTTTTCTTTGGTATTCCCGGAGTTTGCGATGGGATAGCCATGGGACATCAGGGGATGCATTATTCTTTGCCGACCCGGGAGTTGATTGCCGATGCGGTTGAATCAGTGGTTATGGCTCATGCTTTTGACGGATTGGTCCTGCTGACCAATTGTGATAAAATTACCCCGGGGATGCTAATGGCCGCCGCCCGTCTGGATATACCCTGCATCGTGGTAACAGCCGGCCCAATGCTTTCCGGGCGATATAAAATGAAAAAACTTTCCTTGGTTCGCGATACCTTTGAAGCCATTGGTCGTTTTAAAAAGGGAGAAATCGATGAGATAGAGTTGGAAAATTTAACCATTGAGGCCTGTCCCGGGGCGGGTTCCTGCCAGGGGATGTACACGGCTAACACTATGTCCTGTCTGACCGAAGTGATGGGAATGAGTTTGCCCGGCTGCGCGACCGCTTTAGCGGTATCGGCTAAAAAGAAAAGAATTGCCCAGGAGAGTGGTGAAAAAATTATGGAACTCGTCAGAAAAAATATTACCAGCCGGATGATTATGGAAGAAGAGAATTTTCGCAATGCCATTCGAGCTGATATGGCTTTAAGCGGTTCAACCAATACTGCTTTGCATCTTACCGCCATTGCCCATGAAGCCGGTATAAAATTGCCTCTGAGCTTGTTTGATGAGATATCCCGCCAGACGCCTCAGCTTACCAGTCTTCGTCCGGGGGGAGATTATTTTATGGAAGATTTAGATGACGCCGGCGGCATACCCGGCTTAATGCAGTCTCTTTTGACAAAATTAGAAAATGGTTTAACCGTCAGCGGTGAAAAAGTAAAAGAACTGGCTAAAAGAGGGGTGATTTACAGCCGGGAGATAATTCACAGCCTGGAAGAACCGGTTTTTCCCGAAGGGGGGATTGCCGTTCTTTTCGGAACTTTGGCTCCGGATGGGGCGGTGGTCAAACAAGCGGCGGTCAGCGATAAGGCTAAAAGATTTAAGGGGACAGCCATGGTTTTTGATTCGGAAGAAAAAGCGATGGAAGCAATTTTGAAAAATCAGATAAAAAAAGGCGATGTGGTGGTTATCCGTTATGAAGGACCGCAGGGCGGTCCGGGAATGAGAGAGATGCTTCTGCCTACTTCTACCTTAGTCGGTATGGGTTTGGGGGAGGAAGTAGCTTTAGTTACCGACGGACGTTTTTCCGGAGGAACGCGAGGTCCTTGTATCGGGCATATCTCCCCGGAGGCAGCCGCCGGAGGGCCGATTGCTTTAGTTGAAGATAACGATGAAATTGTCATTGATATTCCAGCCAGAAAACTTGATTTGAATCTTATGCCGGGTGAATTAGAGGAAAGAGGCCGTCTCTGGCAGGTTCCGGAGCCCAAGATAAAAACCGGCTATCTTAAACGCTATGCCCGATTGGTGGGCTCGGCCAGCACCGGAGCAATTTTTAGGTAATAGAGAAACGGGTTAACTGGTTAGCCAGTGCTCCGGTTAGCGGGTGAGCCGGTAAACTGGAAAACCGGCTAACTGGAAAACATATTGGAGAAGAAGAGATGACGGGCGCAGAAATCTTAGTTAAATCTTTAATAAAAGAAAAGGTGGAGATTTTATTTGGCTATCCCGGTGGGTCAGTTCTGCCTATTTTTGATGAGCTTTTTGAGGCTCCGATAAGGTTTGTTCTAACCCGTCACGAACAAGCGGCCGCTCACGCCGCTGACGGTTACGCCCGGGCAACCGGCAAGGTGGGTGTTTGTATTGCTACCTCGGGTCCGGGAGGGACCAATTTGGTTACCGGTATTGCCACCGCCTATATGGATTCTATTCCGATGGTGGCGATTACCGGTCAGGTGCCGACCAGGATGATCGGTAACGACGCTTTTCAGGAGGCCGATATTACTGGAATTACCCGGCCGATAACTAAACACAACTATTTGGTAGAGGATGTTAAGGATTTTGCCCGGATTATCAAAGAAGCCTTCTATTTAGCCCGGAGCGGACGGCCCGGTCCGATACTGATTGATGTGCCTAAAGATATAAGTATGGCCGAAGCCGAGTTTAATTATCCGGATGAAATAGATATACGCACTTATCATCCCACCTATGACGGTCATCCCGGACAGATCAAGCGGGCAATTCTGGCTATTGCCGAATCGAAAAGGCCGATAATTTATGCCGGCGGCGGGCTGATTATATCCGGGGCTAATCAGGAACTAAAAGAATTTGTCGAAAAAACCCGAATTCCGGTTACGACTACCCTCCTTGGTTTAGGCGGCTTTCCTTCCAATCATAAACTTTCTTTGGGTATGCTGGGGATGCACGGCACTCAATATGCTAATCACGCCATTATGGAGTCAGATTTGATTATTGCCGTCGGGGCGCGTTTTGATGACCGGGTAACCGGCCGGGTTAAAGACTTTGCTCCTCAGGCGAAGATTATCCATCTTGATATCGATCCCACTTCAATCAGCAAAAATATTAAAGCTGACATTCCGATTGTCGGAGATGTGAAGAGAATTTTAGCGGCGATGAACAAAAAAATTGCCCCGCCTTCAATTGAGAAATGGCAGAAAAAAATTCAGGATTGGAAAGAAAAATATCCGCTTACCTATAAAAACGACGGCCAGGATATTAGACCGCAGTATGTAATCGAGCAGATTTATGAAGCGACTAAGGGCGCGGCGATTATTACCACTGAGGTGGGACAGAACCAGATGTGGGCGGCCCAGTTTTATCAATATGCCCAGCCGAGGACCTTTCTTTCTTCCGGAGGTTTGGGGACAATGGGCTATGGCTTTCCGGCGGCTATTGGGGCGCAATTGGGCAGGCCGGACAAAATTGTTTTTGATATTGCCGGTGACGGTAGTATCCAGATGAACATTCAGGAGTTAACTACGGCGGTTGGTTCTCAGGCGCCGGTAAAGGTTGCCATACTGAATAATTCCTGTCTGGGTATGGTCAGGCAATGGCAGGAGCTTTTTTATAGGAAGAGATATTCCGGCACCTGTTTGACCAATCCTGATTTTGTTAAGGTGGCCGAGGCCTTTGGGGCGGTAGGCATTGAGATAAACAAGAAAGAGGAAGTTAGACCGGCCATTGAAAAGGCCCTGAAGATAAATAAGCCGGTATTTTTGAATTTCAAGGTTGTTGAGGAAGAGAACGTCTTTCCGATGGTGCCAGCCGGCGCTTCGCTTAAAGAGATGATTTCAGGACTTGCCTAAAGAGGAGGATAAAGTGGAACATACCATCTCCGTCTTAGTAGAAAACCGCTTCGGAGTTTTAGCCCGCGTTGCCGGGCTTTTTAGCGCCCGGGGTTTTAACATCACCAGTCTTACCGTCGGAGAAACCGAAGACCCGAGTGTTTCCCGGATGACCATTGTGGTTGAAGGAGACGACCGCATTTTAGAACAGGTCAGCAAACAGCTGAATAAGCTGATAGATATCATTACTGTCCAGGATTTAACTAAAAAAGGGTTTGTTGAAAGGGAGTTAATTTTAGTTACGGTAAAAGCTGACAGCAAAACCCGTCCTGAGATTGAGCAGATTGCCGAGGGAAATGAAGCTAAGATATTAAATGCGGGCAAGGATCTTTTAACTATTGAACTGCTTGGTGCAGGTAAGCAGGTGAAGGAGTTTATCGAGCTGCTTAAGCCTTTTGGTATTACCGAATTGGTGCGCTCGGGCAGGATTGCCGTCGGTAAGGAGTAAAAATAGTCCATAGTCAACAGTCCATACCATAACGGACACAAGTAGTCGGTAGATAGAAAAACAGATAGAAATTTAAGATTTTACTATGGACTATAGACTATGGTCTATGGACTGCGGAGCAACATAGGAGGAAAAATATGGTTAAGGTATATTATGATAAAGACGCCAAACTTAAACTTTTGAAAAACAAAACAGCAGCAATTATTGGTTATGGTATTCAGGGACGAGGTCAGGCTTTGAATCTTCGCGATAGCGGCATTAAGGTGGTTATTGCCGAACTCAAGGGGACAAAAAATTATGTTCAGGCGGTAAAAGATAAGTTCAAGCCTGTTTCGGCGGCTGAAGCGGCCAAGGCGGCTCAGATTATTCAAATTCTAACCCAGGACCCGGTCCAGCCTAAAGTCTATAAACAGAGTATCGAACCTCATTTAAAAAAGGGAAAGGCCCTGGTTTTCTCCCATGGTTTTAACATTCATTTTCACCAGATTATTCCTCCGTCCGATGTTGATGTTTTTATGATCGCCCCTAAGGGCCCGGGCAGTTTAGTTCGCCGGATGTATGAGGAAAAAAAGGGAGTGCCCTGTTTGATGGCCGTTTACCAGAACCCTTCGGGAAAAGCCAAGCAGTTAGCGCTGGCTTATGCCAGGGCGATCGGCGGTGGACGGGCTGGGGTGATTGAAACTACGTTTGCCGAGGAAACAGAGACAGATTTGTTTGGCGAACAGGTGGTTCTCTGCGGCGGGGTTACCGAATTAATCAAGGCGGGATTCGAGACTTTAGTTGCCGCCGGCTATCAACCGGAAGTGGCCTATTTTGAATGTCTCCACGAGTTGAAACTTATTACCGATATGATTTATGAAAATGGTATTATGGGCATGCGCAGCCGGGTAAGCGATACGGCTGAATATGGCGATTTAACCCGGGGAAAGAGAATAATTACTGCGAGTACCCGCCGGGAGATGAAGAAGATTCTGCGTGAGATTCAAAGCGGTGAGTTTGCCCGGGAGTGGATTGCCGAGAACCAGGCCAACCGTCCGGTTTTCCGGGCGGCGGAAAAAAAAGAGGAAAAACACCCGCTTGAGGAAATCGGCCGGAAGCTTCGCAAAATGATGCCCTGGATGAGGAAATAATTAAAGACGGGAAATGTTAGACGGGAAACGTAAAAGAATAATTATGGATAAAATAATAATTTTTGATACAACGCTTCGAGATGGAGAGCAATCTCCGGGAGCTAGTTTAAACGTCAAGGAAAAACTGGAGATTGCCAGGCAGCTGGCCCGGTTAAAGGTGGATATAATTGA
Source organism: Candidatus Ratteibacteria bacterium (assembly GCA_034717985.1). Lineage (GTDB taxonomy): Bacteria > CAZDME01 > JAYEMH01 > JAYEMH01 > JAYEMH01 > JAYEMH01. The sequence continues at coordinate 25,875 of JAYEMH010000036.1, read as the reverse complement.
GGCCGGTTTTCCTGTTTCTTCGCCCGGGGACTTTGAAGCTGTTAAAGCCGTCGCTGAAGAAGTAAAGGGTCCTATCATTTGTGGTTTGGCCAGAGCGATTGATAAAGACATTGAATCTGCGGCTCAAGCCTTAAAAAAAGCGGCCAAGAGGCGTATCCACACCTTTATTGCCACCTCAGATATTCATCTTCAGTATAAATTAAAGATGAGCCGGGAAGAAGTGATAAAAAATGCGGTTAAAGCGGTGAAACTGGCTAAAAAATGTGTTGCTGATGTGGAATTTTCTCCGGAAGATGCCGGAAGAAGTAATATTGATTTTCTCTGTGAGGTGGTCGAGGCGGTGATTGAGGCTGGTGCCCGAACAGTTAACATTCCCGATACGGTTGGTTTCACCATGCCGGAGGAATTCGGTAATTTAATTAAAACAATCGGAAAAAACGTGAAAAATATTAATCAGGCGGTAATCAGCGTTCACTGTCATAATGATTTAGGTTTGGCGGCAGCCAATTCTCTTTCGGCCATAGTTAACGGTGCCCGTCAGATAGAATGCACTATTAATGGCATCGGAGAAAGAGCCGGAAATACTTCTCTGGAGGAGGTAGTCATGGCTGTTGCCACTCGCCGGGATTTCTTTAATTTCAAGACCGGCATTACTACCCGGGAAATTTATAAAACCAGCCGGATGGTTAGCCATCTCACCGGTATTCCGGTACAGCCTAATAAAGCCGTTGTTGGAGCCAACGCCTTTGCCCATGAAGCAGGCATTCATCAGGATGGTGTTTTGAAGGAACCGACGACCTACGAAATTATGCGGGCGGAAACCATTGGATTAGCGATGAGCCGCTTGGTTTTAGGCAAACATTCCGGCCGCCACGCCTTCCAGGAGCGATTAGCGGAATTAGGTTATCAGCTTCCTCCCGGGGATTTTCAAAAAGCCTTTGAACAGTTTAAAGAATTAGCTGATAAGAAAAAGGAAATTTACGACGAAGATTTAGAGGTAATCGTCGAAGGTGAGTTAATTTCCCTGCCGGAAACTTTTTCCCTGGTCAGTTTACACGTTACCAGCGGCACAGGAATAATTCCCCAAGCGGCCGTGGTTCTTAAAAAAGAAAATAAAGAGGTTAAAGAAACAAGCAAGGGAGACGGGCCGATTGACGCTGTTTACAAAACCATTGATAAGATTACCGGGCTAACCGGAGAGCTGGTTGATTATAGTGTCAAATCGGTTACCAAGGGAAAAGATGCTCTCGGGGAGGTAACCATTAAATTTCGGACTGAAGAGGGAGTATTTCT
>JAYEMH010000036.1:2644-24482 GCA_034717985.1 Candidatus Ratteibacteria bacterium | reverse complement strand
TCACTCCGGGCGAAAAAAGGTTATCCCGGGTGAATTTATTCAGGCCCGAATTGATTTAGCCCTGGGAAATGATATTACCGCCCCGCTGGCAATCGAGGAGTTTAACAGGACAAAATCCGGGAAGGTTTTCAATTCCGGAAAGATTGCCCTTGTTCCGGATCATTTCACCCCCAGCAAGGATGTCAAATCAGCCGCTCAGGTAAAAATTCTTAAAGATTTTGCCAGAAAGCAGAAAATAAAATATTTTTTTAAGGTTGGGGAGATGGGGATTGAACATGCCCTTCTTCCGGAACAGGGTTTGGTTTCTCCCGGGGATTTAATCATCGGCGCCGATTCCCATACCTGTACCTATGGCGCCCTGGGCGCCTTTGCCAGCGGCGTAGGCAGCACCGATTTAGCTTATGCTTTTATTACCGGGAGAATCTGGCTGCGGGTTCCCCCATCCATTAAATTTGTTTATAAAGGGAAATTGAAAAGATGGGCGGGCGGCAAGGATATAATTCTTTACACAATTGGAAAAATTGGTGTTAATGGAGCTCATTATGCGGCCATGGAATTTAGCGGAGAGGTAATAGAAAAAATAGGCATCGATGGCCGTTTTACCATTTGTAATATGGCCATTGAAGCCGGGGCTAAAAGTGGTATTATTGCCCCGGATAGGCTGACGAAACGTTATCTGTCGGGGGTGCCGCAGAAGAGAGGAAAAAAACGTAAGATTTACCAAAGCGATAAGAAAGCCGGATACAAAAAAAGATTTGAATTCGCGGCGGGTGATATTGATTTGCAAGTAGCTTTTCCCAGCCTCCCTTCTAATACCAGACCGATCAATAAGGTAGGCCGGGTTTCTATTGATCAGGTAGTCATAGGCTCTTGCACCAATGGCCGAATATCTGATTTAAGAGTTGCCGCTAAAATACTGGCCGGGAAAAAAGTAAAATCAACCGTTCGAACAATTATAATACCGGCAACGCAAAAGATTTATTTAGAAGCGCTGAAAGAAGGATTAATAGAGGTTTTCCTGAAATCCGGAGCAGTGGTTTCTACGCCAAGCTGCGGGCCCTGCCTGGGTGGACATCTGGGTGTGTTGGCTCAAGGGGAAAAGGCTTTATCCACTACCAACCGTAATTTTGTCGGCCGGATGGGAGACCTTCGGAGTAAAGTGTTTCTATCAGGACCGGCGGTGGCGGCGGCCAGTGCCCTGGCCGGACGCATTACCGGACCGGATGATTTATGATAGTTTGTAAACAAAATAAAGATATGATTAAAGCACAGATTAGCACAGATTAAAAGATGCAGGATGACCACAGATGTCGCCGCAAATATCTGCGATTATCTGTTTTTTCTCATCTGTGCTCATCTGTGTAATACAACCTTTATTTATTTGACAGAGTAGTACGGGGGGGAAATGAAGATAGAACGAGAAGAAAGAGAAGCGGTGGCAATTTTAGATAATTTTCGCATTGAAGGAAAGATTCATCTCCCGCCAGGAGGGAGAATTTCTGATTTTTTTAATATTCCCAAAACATCAATGGTGATGACTGAAGCCCGGGTTTTTCTTCACCGGGACAATCACTTGCTTTATCGCATTGGATTCATTGTTTTGAATCGCGAACTGATTAAGGGTATTTTTCCCCGGGATGAGACCCAGCCTTTAGAGCCGCAGTACCAAAAAACCATTAAGGGGTGATATTTATGACTCCACATGTAATTCCCAAAGACAGAATGGCGGTGCGCATTTATACCGAAAACTTCATTATAGAAGGAATTGCCTATTTGCCTAAAGGTGGCCGGCTTTCTGATTATATTAACGTCGATAGAAGGTTTATCCCTATAACAGAGGCTGTAGTGCGTTCTTTAGCTGATGGAAAAGAGATTCAAAAAATGGAAATTTTAATGCTTAACCGGAATTTTGTAATTGTCATATTACCCCAGGAAGAAGAAATTGTCAGGAGAGAGCAAGGTAATAATGAAGAAGCTCCTTAAAGGCCGGGCGCATAAATTCGGCCGCAATATCAATACCGATGAAATTATTCCCGCCCGATTTCTTAATGTGCATCAAGACAAAGAATTAGCCCGGCACTGTCTTTCCGGACTGGATGAAAATTTTATCCGGCGGGTCAAAAAAGGCGATATTATAGTTGCCGGTGAAAATTTCGGCTGCGGTTCTTCCCGTGAGCACGCTCCGCGTTCTATTAAGGCGGCCGGGATATCTTGTGTTATCGCTAAAAGTTTTGCCCGGATATTTTTTCGAAATGCGATAAATATCGGCCTGGCGATTATTGATAGTGAAGAGGCCTCTTCAGGAATCCGAAACGGAGATTCGGTTGAAATCAATTTAGCCGAAGGGATGATAAAAAATTTGACCCGGAAACAAAACTATCGATTTTCTCATTTCCCCCGGTTTTTAGAGAAAATTATTAGTGCCGGCGGTTTAATGGAAATGGCGAAAAGCAACCACAGCAACCACAGGAAAAAAACAAAAAGAAAAAAATAAACCACAGAGCACACAGAGAAAAATAAAAAAAGATAAAGGGGAAAGAAAAAGGAAATAAAAATAACCACAGGTGAACATAGATGAACACAGGGGAAGAGACAAAATCAAACCGAAATCTTGTAGGGGACGGGCATGCCCGTCCCTCTAATATAAATTAAATAAATCCATATAAAATTAATGATAAGGCAAAGGGTCAGACATGTCTGACCCCTGCGGGTTAATGAAAATGGTAAAATTTTTACGGGGAGGGACGAAGTGCATAAAATTGCGGTAATTCCTGGAGACGGTATTGGCCCGGAAATTATTCAAGAAGGGATCAAGGTAATAAAGGCGGCGGGCGTCCGATTAGGCATTAAATACGAATTTGTTAATTACGATTTAGGCGGTGAACGTTATTTAAAGAGCGGCGAAATACTGCCGGAAGATGTTCTCTCTGAGTTAAAAGAGATGGATGCTATTTATCTCGGTGCGGTGGGGCATCCCGAGGTTAAGCCGGGTATTTTAGAGCAGGGTCTGCTTCTTAAGCTTCGCTTTGCTTTAGACCAGTATATTAATCTTCGTCCGATAAAACTTTATCCCGGTGTTTGGACGCCCCTCAAAGACAAAGGTCCGGAAGATATTGATTTTGTGGTGGTGAGGGAGAATACCGAAGGGGCTTATTGCGGTATTGGCGGGGTATTTAAAAAAGGAACGGCTGATGAAATAGGTATTCAGGAGGATATAAATACAAGGAAAGGCGTTGAAAGGACCATCCGTTACGCTTTTGAATATACCCGCAAACGGAATAAAAAAAAGAAACTTACTCTTTGTGATAAAGCCAATGTTTTAACTTATGCCCATGATCTCTGGCGCCGGGTATTTGAAGAAGTCGGCCGGGAGTATCCCGATATAGAGAGGGATTATGCTTTTGTTGATGCCACTTGTATGTGGATGGTAAAAAATCCTGAATGGTTTGATTGCATTGTTACCTGCAATATGTTTGGCGACATTATTACCGATTTAGGGGCAGTGATTCAGGGTGGGATGGGAATTGCCGCCGGCGGAAATATTAATCCTGAAGGGATATCCATGTTTGAACCAATTCATGGTTCGGCGCCTAAATATACCGGCAAAAACGTTATTAATCCTTTAGCTACTATTGCCGCCGGAGCGATGATGATGGATGTTTTAGGTGAGAAAAAAGCGGCGGCAGTTATTGAGAAGGCCGTTATCCGGACGCTTTCTGAAGGACATATCAAAGACTTAGGGGCCGGGAAAATGGGTTTAAGTACCAGTCAGGCGGGAGATTTGGTAGTAAAATTTGTGAAGGAAGAGTTGAGCTGATGAAAAAATGCAAGGTTGCCATTGTCGGTGCCACCGGAATGGTGGGCATTGAGATGAGAAAAATTCTCCAGGAGAGAAAATTCCCTGTTGCCGGTCTGCGTCTTTTAGCTTCTGATCGTTCCAAAGGGAAAAACCTGAAGTTTGCCGGCAAAGATATAGCGGTCGAAGAATTAAAAGAAGATTCCTTTACGGGAATTGATATTGCTTTTTTCTCTGCCGGTGCCTCTATCAGCAGGAAATTTGCTCCTTTAGCCGTTAGAGCGGGAGCGGTAGTTATTGACAATAGCAGTGCCTTTAGAATGGATAAGGATATCCCTCTGATTGTCCCGGAAGTAAATTTACATGCCGTGAAATCCCATCAAGGCATTATTGCCAATCCTAACTGTTCTACTATCCAGCTGGTAGTGGTCTTAAAACCGCTCGCTGATTATGGCCGGATTAAAAGAATTGTCGTTTCAACCTATCAATCAGTTTCCGGCTGGGGCAAAGAAGCGGTGGACCAATTATGGAGAGAAACAGAGAAGGGTATCCAGAATAAAAAACCTCGGGTAGAGGTGGCGGACAAAGCCCTACCCTATCAAATTGCCTTTAATCTTATCCCGCAGATAGATGTATTTTTAGAAAATGCTTACTCCAAGGAAGAGATGAAGATGGTTAATGAAACAAGAAAAATCATAGAGGATGATTCATTAGCCATTACCGCGACTACCGTCCGGGTGCCTGTATTAGTTGGTCATACTGAAGTAGTGAATATTGAAAGCCGGGATAAACTTAGTGCCGAAAAAACCAAAGAAATTCTTAAGGAGTCTCCGGGAGTAACAGTTTGTGATGATTTGAGTTTATTAGAATACCCGATGCCGATAAAGGCGGCCGGCAAAGATGATGTTTTTGTCGGTAGAATCCGTGAAGACGAATCCATCCCTAACGGCATTAATTTATTAATTGTCTCCGATAATCTCCGCAAAGGAGCGGCTTTAAACGCTATTCAGATAGCCGAAGAGCTGATAAAATAGAAGCTGTTCTTTAATGACTTGTCAAAAAACACCAATCACCAAATTCCCTGCCTACCGTCAGGCAGGCAAACATCAAATAAATTCCAAACACCAATAATCCTAAAGGATAGACCTTCCTGTTCCTTTTAAAGGAAGGGTCTAATCAATAACCAAACCTATTAGGTTATTACTGATTTTATTGTATCTTTTGGTTATTCGAATTTGATTATTGCAATTTGGTTATTGATTATTCTATTTAATAGGGGTGTATATCATACCTAATTTTAAACTGGTTATTGAATATAAAGGGACAAATTATGCCGGCTGGCAGAAACAAAAAAATGCCGGGACCGTTCAGGGTGAGATAGAAAAAGCCTTGAAAAATATTTTTGGCAAAAGGATAAATCTGATTGGATCCGGACGGACCGATACCGGGGTGCATGCTCTGGGACAGGTGGCAAATTTCTTTTCCGAGACCAAATTAGCCAGAGAAAAAATCAGGGAAGCCTTAAATTTTCATCTACCTGGGGATATCCGAATTAGAAGGATAAGTTATACCGGTTCTCGCTTTCACAGCCGTTTTTCCGCCAAAAGCAAAGTTTACCGGTATATCGTAGTTCAAAAAAAATCTCCGTTTTTAAAAAACGAAGCGTATTTTTATCCCCGGAAGCTCGATTTGTCCAGGATGGAAGAAGCATCCGGATACTTTTTGGGCCGGCATGATTTCAGTTCTTTTCAGAATCGGGGAAGCAGCCGAAAAGACGCCTTTGTCACTCTCCAGAGAATGAAAATAAACTGGATTTATCTTAATCCGGGTAGTGCCCGGGCTTTGATAATTGAACTAACGGCTAATGCCTTTCTGTACCGGATGGTTAGAAATTTAGTCGGCCTGCTGTTAGCCGTCGGCCGGGGGCAAATCAATCCCAAAGAGGCCGGAGTAATTTTACAAACACATGATCGCCGGCAGTCTCCTCCGCCGGTTCCTGCCCATGGATTATATTTAATTCGGGTGAAATATTGATTATATCCTTATAGATATCTCTTGTTGGAAAGAAAATTCTGCCGGCTGAAAAAAGAACGGCTGAAAAAAGAACTTGACAGCATTTTTTATTTATGATAGACTTTTCTCTGCAATAAAAGCTCTTTGATATACAATTTTGGAGAGTTTGATCCTGGCTCAGAACTAACGCTGGCGGCATGCCTAACACATGCAAGTCGAACGGTTTCAGATTTTTTTATTTTCTGGAATAGTGGCGCACGGGTGAGTAATACGTAGATAACCTGTCCTTGAGATCGGCATAACCTCTCGAAAGGGGGGCTAATACGGGATAAGACTACGATACGGCATCGTATTGTGGTAAAAGGAAAAGCTTAAGTTTCTTGCTATCGCTTAAGGAGGGGATTACGTCCTATTAGCTAGTTGGTAGGGTAAAGGCCTACCAAGGCAACGATGGGTAGGGGCGCTGAGAGGCGAAACCCCCACACTGGAATTGAGATACGGTCCAGACTCCTACGGGAGGCAGCAGTGGGGAATTTTCCACAATGCCCGAAAGGGTGATGGAGCAATGCCGCGTGGGTGATTAAGGCCTTCGGGTTGTAAAGCCCTGCCAGGTAAGACGAAGGGTCTATTTATTAATAGGCAATAGGCTTGACGGTACTACCAAAGGAAGCCTCGGCTAACTCTGTGCCAGCAGCCGCGGTAAGACAGAGGAGGCAAGCGTTGTTCGGAATTACTGGGCGTAAAGAGCGTGTAGGCGGTTGGGTAAGTTAGATGTGAAATCTCCTATTGAAACGAGGAAACTGCATTTAAAACTACCCGACTCGAGTTTAGGAGAGGAAAGTGGAATTCCCAGTGTAGCGGTGAAATGCGTAGATATTGGGAGGAACACCAGTGGCGAAGGCGACTTTCTGGCCTAAAACTGACGCTGAGACGCGAAAGCTAGGGGAGCAAACAGGATTAGATACCCTGGTAGTCCTAGCCCTAAACGATGGACACTAGGTGTATTCCCTTTTTAGGGAGTGTGCCGTAGCTAACGCATTAAGTGTCCCGCCTGGGGAGTACGACCGCAAGGTTGAAACTCAAAGGAATTGACGGGGGCCCGCACAAGCGGTGGAGCATGTGGTTTAATTCGACGCAACGCGAAGAACCTTACCGGGGTTTGACATCCGCCTGCAAGCTTGCTGAAAGGCGAGCCGCTTTCGAAGGTGGCGGACAGGTGCTGCATGGCTGTCGTCAGCTCGTGTCGTGAGATGTTGGGTTAAGTCCTGCAACGAGCGCAACCCTTGTCCTTAGTTGCTATCCCGAAATTTTCGGGAGCACTCTAAGGAGACTGCCTCAGATAATGGGGAGGAAGGTGGGGATGACGTCAAGTCCTCATGGCCCTTATGTCCCGGGCGACACACGTGCTACAATGGTCTGTACAAAGGGTTGCAATACCGCAAGGTGGAGCTAATCCCTAAAACAGGCCTCAGTTCAGATTGGGGTCTGCAATTCGACCCCATGAAGGAGGAATCGCTAGTAATCGCGCATCAGCCACGGCGCGGTGAATACGTTCCCGGGCCTTGTACACACCGCCCGTCACACCACCTGAGTTAGATGCACCCGAAGTCCCCGATTTATCGGGGCCTAAGGTGTGTCTGATGAAGAGGGTGAAGTCGTAACAAGGTAGCCGTATCGGAAGGTGCGGCTGGATCACCTCCTTTCTAAGGAGAAAAGTATTCTGGGCTTGGGGTAAATAAGTAGTTCACCCTGAGCCCAAATCTTTCTGGTTAAGGGCCTGGAAATACCGAAAAAAGACAACATTCATGGGCCTTTAGCTCAGTAGGTTAGAGCGCACCCCTGATAAGGGTGAGGTGCGTGGTTCGATTCCACGAAGGCCCACCAAACAAATTTGGCAGAGCCAAATTTGTAGTTAATAGTGAATAGTTCTTAGTTTTGAGTTTGGATGTTTTTGTTATTCACTAAATACTATTCACTATCTACTAACTACTCGAAATTTGCTTGCAAATTTCGTTTGGGGGTGTAGCTCAGCTGGGAGAGCGCCTCCCTTGCACGGAGGAGGTCGTCGGTTCGAGCCCGTCCACCTCCACCAGATGTGGTTCGCCGGTTATCCAGTTGGCCGGTTAGCTGGTTTTAAAATGTTAAATTCAATTTGTTTACGTGTTAATTAACCGGCAACGGGCTAACCGGATAACGGGAAAACCGATTTGTTCTTTGACAATTAAATAGGGTAACTAAATATTGAAGACCGAGTAAGAGTGAATAAAGGATTTTCTGATTTATGGTCAAGTTACTAAGGGCACATAGTGGATGCCTTGGTGTTAGAAGGCGATGAAGGACGTGGTAAGCTACGATAAGCTTCGGGGAGTTGCAAACAAACGTTGATCCGGAGATTTCCGAATGGGAAAACCTTTTCGCATAGTATGCGAAAATTTTGTTCTGAATATATAGGGACAAAAAGCCAACCGAGTGAATTGAAACATCTCAGTAACTCGAGGAAGAGAAAGAGAATCGATTTCCGTAGTAGCGGCGAGCGAACTGGAAACAGCCTAAACCGGATGTATGTCAAGCCTGAATGTGTTGTGCATCCGGGGTAAGGGGACTCAGTTGGGTCAGGATTCAGCCTGGCCGGGAAGTCAAAAATTTATCTCTTAGCTGAACAGCCTGGAAAGGTTGACCAAAGACGGTGAAAGTCCGGTAAGCGAAAAGAGATAAACTTCTTGGATTGAGCACCCGAGTACCGTGGGACACGTGATATCCTATGGGAATTTGGCCCGACCATGGGCTAAGGCTAAATACTCTCTAGCAACCGATAGTGAACTAGTACCGTGAGGGAAAGGCGAAAAGAACTCCGGGAGGAGAGTGAAATAGAACCTGAAACTATGGTGCCTATAAGCAGTGGGAGCCTTATATATCCTTCTTAGAAGGATATGGGGTGACCGCGTGCCTTTTGTATAATGAACCAGCGAGTTACTGATTGTAGCAAGGTTAAATCTTCAGGATGGAGCCGCAGCGAAAGCGAGTGCGAAACGCGCGTCCAGTTGCAGTTAGTAGACCCGAATCCAAGTGATCTATCCATGGCCAGGATGAAACCCCGGTAAAACGAGGTGGAGGTCCGAACCTGTTGGTGTTGAAAAACCATAGGATGAGCTGTGGATCGGAGTGAAAGGCTAATCAAACTTGGTAATAGCTGGTTCTCCCCGAAATAGCTTGAGGGCTAGCCTCATAAAGTACGTACTGGGGGTAGAGCACTGATTGGGCTAAGGGTCCTACAAGACTTCTGAACCCATTCAAACTCCGAATACCAGTACCGGTATTATGGGAGTCAGACTGTGGGGGATAAGCTCCATAGTCAAGAGGGAAACAGCCCAGACCGTCAGCTAAGGTCCCTAAGTATGAGCTAAGTGGTAAAGGATGTGAGATTTCTCAGACAGCCAGAATGTTGGCTTAGAAGCAGCCACCATTTAAAGAGTGCGTAACAGCTCACTGGTCAAGTGGTCTTGCGCCGACAATTCAACGGGGCTTAAGCTCATCACCGAAGCTACGGATTTATTCAATCCTTATGTGTTTGGATAAGTGGTAGGGGAGCGTTCCATTTCGATTGAAGGTCTACCGCAAGGAGGACTGGACGAAATGGAAGTGAGGATGCTGGTATAAGTAACGATAAAATCTGTGAGAAACAGATTCGCCGAAAACCTAAGGTTTCCTGGGGAAGGTTAATCCGCCCAGGGTTAGTCGGGACCTAAGCCGAGGCTGAAAAGCGTAGGTGATGGATAATCCGTTGATATTCGGATACCACCTGGTTAATGTTTGATGTCAAAGAGGGACGCAAAAGGATAAGTCAATCGTGTGATTGGTAGAGCACGTTCAAGGCCAGTAATGGATGTGGGGAGTCTCTATGGAGGCGAAGTGACTGAATCCAGTTGCCGAGAAAAGCTTTTTGATTAGTTAATCGGGTGCTCGTACTATAAACCGACACAGGTGGGTGAGGAGAAAATCCAAAGGCGCTCGAGAGAACCCTCGTTAAGGAACTCGGCAATCTAACTCCGTAACTTCGGAAGAAGGAGTGCCCGCGTAAAGCGGGCCACAGTGAAGAGGCCCAGGCGACTGTTTAACAAAAACACATGTCTCTGCAAACCCGTAAGGGGACGTATAGGGGCTGACATCTGCCCGGTACCGGAAGGTTAAAAGGAGCCCTTATTTTGAGGTTTATCCTTAAGAGAAGGGGTGATTTGAAGCCCCGGTGAACGGCGGCCGTAACTATAACGGTCCTAAGGTAGCGAAATTCCTTGTCGGGTAAGTTCCGACCTGCACGAATGATGTAACGATCTGGGCGCTGTCTCAACGAGGGACTCGGTGAAATTGTAGCACCGGTGAAGATGCCGGTTACCCGCGGTTAGACGGAAAGACCCCGTGAACCTTTACTGTAACCTGATACTGGATTTTGTTATGGTATGTGTAGGATAAGTGGGAGGCTTTGAAGTCCCGACGCTAGTCGGGATGGAGCCAACCTTGAAATACCACTCTTGCTATGTTGAAATTCTAACTTTGGACCCTGAATCGGGTTCGAGGACAATGTCAGGCGGGCAGTTTGACTGGGGCGGTTACCTCCTAAAGAGTAACGGAGGTGTTCTAAGGTTTCCTCAGTGCGGTTGGCAATCGCACGTTGAGTGTAAAGGCATAAGGAAGCTTAACTGCGAGACTGATAAGTCGAGCAGATGCGAAAGCAGGACTTAGTGATCCGGTGATTCCGTATGGAAGGGTCATCGCTCATCAAATAAAAGGTACTCCGGGGATAACAGGCTTATCTCTCCCAAGAGTTCATATCGACGGGGGGGGTTGGCACCTCGATGTCGGCTCATCGCATCCTGGGGCTGGAAAAGGTCCCAAGGGTTGGTCTGTTCGCCCATTAAAGCGGTACGTGAGCTGGGTTCAGAACGTCGTGAGACAGTTCGGTCCCTTTCTGCCGTGGGTGTAGGATATCTGCAAGGAGCTGTCCCTAGTACGAGAGGACCGGGATGGACGAACCTCTAGTGTTCTAGCTGTAGCGCCAGCTGCATCGCTAGGTAGCTATGTTCGGAAAGGATAAGCGCTGAAAGCATATAAGCGCCAAGCCTCCCTTAAAAATAGATATCCCTGGCCGCAAGGCCTGGAGGCACCTGGAAGATTACCAGGTTGATAGGTTCCATGTGTAAGGCCCGTGAGGGTTTTAGCTTAGGGATACTAATCTGCCGATCGACTTGGCCATAAATTTGAAAAGCACTTTTACTCCTTCAATATTTCAATTTCCTAGCGATCTTAGCAAAGAGGAAACACCCGTTCCCATTCCGAACACGGCAGTTAAGCTCTTTTGCGCCGATGGTACTATCTTGACAACGAGATGGGAGAGTAGGACATCGCTAGGGTAAAATCGTGAGGCCAGCCAGGTGGTGTGGCCTCATTTTTTTCGTGAATACCAGATAGAGACTGTTGAATAATGACAAAAATCCCAAGCTCAAATACTCCCAATAATACCAAATAAATCCCAAACTCAAAATCCCAACTATACCCCATCTAATTTGGATTTGGGATTTGGTAATTATTTGGGATCTGGTAATATTTGGGTTTTGGATTTTGGGTATTGGTTGCAATTTTCAACACTCTCAGATACGAACAACGAGATACAAATTCAGCTATGCTAAGTACCTTATTGAATCTTCTTTTTCCTTCATATTGCCTCATCTGTGAAAAAAAGGTCAAGCAAAGCGATTATCCTGTTTGCCAGGATTGTCTGGCGATGATTAAACCGCTTTCTCCGGCAATCTGCCGGGTTGGAGGTCCGGCTGCTCTGGCTAAAATCTTTTTTTTTCAGGCTCGGGCGGCCGGTATCTATGAAGGGATTTTAAAAAAAATGATTCATCTTTTCAAGTATAAGAAAAAGACCAGCCTGGCTCGTCCCTTAAGCGATTTATTACTAAAATTTTTAGAAGGTAATCCCCTCTGGATAAAAGTTGACTATTTTGTTCCGGTTCCCCTGACTCAAAGACGATTGCGGGAGCGCGGGTTTAATCAGGCAGAATATTTAGCCCGTCGTCTGGCCATGTCTTTAAATATAAAACTTTCCGTTAATAATTTAAAAAGGAAAGGCTCTTCTTCAAGTCAGGTCAAAGCCGGCCGGGAAGAAAGGAATAAAAATGTCGCCGGGGCTTTTTATCTGGCTAAGCCTGAAATCTTTCGCGGCAAAAAAATTCTATTAATTGATGATGTTTTTACTACCGGAAGCACCGCTAACGCCTGTGCCAGGGTTTTAAGGGAAGGAGGCAGTAAAGAGGTTCTGGTTCTCACGGCCGCCCGCGCTGGCTAATATAGTAATCATTGGAATCATTGGAATCATTGTATCTGCTTGACAAACGGACTTTTCTCTAATATAATTGAAATTGCAATATAAAAACGAAAAATTGAATAAAGGCAACTTAGACGGAAAGGGGATAAAAAATGAAAAGGAGTTTATTTTGTGCTGCGGTTTTAATGTTCGTGCTGAATTTGACAAATTTCACCCAGGCAGCCCCGGTGGGAGATCCGGCCGACCCGGTTCTTCTTATCGGTGCTTATCCGGTTAAGGCTGAAGGAATAGCTGATTTTCTGTTTGGCCGGGATTTTGACCTATCCGGCGCTAATACCGAGATTAAAGGGCAATGGTATTTTGGCAAGGTGAGTATCAGCCCGATTGAGAAAATAGATGTTTACGGATTAATAGGGACTGCTGATTTAAAGATTGATAACTGGACGACCAATGATTATACTTTAGAAACAGATCGTGCTTTGGCCTGGGGTGGTGGCGCGACGATACTTCTTTATGAAACCGAGGAATATGGCGATGGTATTTTGCGGGTTAGCCTAAGCGGGAATTACCGGGATTACGATCCCGGGGTAGAAACGGTTAAAAAATCCGGGGCTGATATTTCCGGCGTTATCAAAAGAGAATTTAGATATCGAGAATGGCAAGGTAGTTTAGGCATTTCCTATACTTTACCGGCACTTACCCCTTATTTTGGGGTTAAATACTCGGATTGCGAATGTAAATTGGAGATTGATGACCACGGAACGATACACAAGACAAGGGCTAATAGTAAAGATATTGTCGGTGCATTTGTCGGGGTTGATTATCTGTTTACGGAAAATGCTGCTTTGAATCTGGAAGGAAGATTTATTGACGAAACAGCGCTGAATGTCGGGATGAAGATTAATTTCTAAGAGAATCCAGGTTGCTTTTAAAGGCAGGGGTGGAAATACTCCCCTGCCTTTTTATTTTTTACCAAAAGCTTGACAACCCCGGGGTTTATTACTATACTGGGAAATAAAGCAATAGAAATTAGAGCCGGAAAAGGCAAAAAATTTGCGGGGGAGTATTTAAGTTAAATGGGTGTAAATAAAGAGTTTTTTAAAAAAAAATATCTGTGTAAAAACTGGAATCGGACAAAGATTATTGCCACCGTTGGTCCCGCCTCGGATTCTCCCGAAATGATTACCCGTCTAATTGAAGCAGGAGTTGATGTTTTTCGCCTGAATTTTTCTCACGGCACGCTTCTCGAGCATAAAAGAAGGATAGAAAAAATTCAACGGATTTCCCTGAAATTAAATTGGCCGATTGCCCTTATTCAGGATCTACCCGGCCCTAAGGTTAGGGTGGGAAAGCTAAAGGAGAAAGTCGTTACTTTAAAAGAAGGAAGAACCCTGTGTCTTTCCGCCGCTGCTCCCAACCTTTCTAACGGGATAAAAGGGAACAAGACCGTTATTCCGGTGACGGATTCAAGTTTCCTGACGGTGTTAGATAAAGGCAATTATGTTTATCTAAACGATGGTTTAATTAAATTAAGGGTTTTACGGGAAGGAAAAGAAGGTGTTATATGTTTGATAATTCACGGGGGAGAATTGCGGTCAGGAAAAGGGATTAATTTCCCTGGAGTTGATCACCCCGGGATTAATTTTAATGCCAGAGACAGAGAATATTTTTCTTTCGGTCTGGATTTAGGAGTGGATTTCGCGGCGCTTTCCTTTATAAAAACGGCCGAAGATATTCTCAAAGTCAGAAAGTTTATCAAGAAAAAAAACAAGCAGGTAAAACTGATTGCCAAGATTGAAAAAAGAGAAGCCCTGGAGAATCTTAACGGAATAATTGATGCCTCCGATGCCGTTATGATTGCCCGGGGAGATTTGGGAATAGAAGTACCGTTAGAAAAGGTAGCTTTGGTTCAAAAAGATATTATTTACCGCTGTAACAAAGCAGGCAAACCGGTAATTACCGCCACCCAGATGTTAGAATCAATGGTTAATAATCCAAGCCCCACCCGGGCTGAAGTTACCGATATTGCCAATGCTATTTTAGACGGGACAGATGCGGTAATGCTTTCAGAAGAGACGGCCATCGGAAGCTATCCGCAAAAAGCGGTTCAAATTATGGCGAAAATTGCTGTGGAAACAGAAAAGGCGCTTTCTTCTAAAAAGATATTGGAAATGCGCCCTTTTTTAGGCCGGAAAAGTTCCATAACCGAGGCAGTTTCTCACGCTGCCTGTCTGGTAGCTTCTGACTTAAAGGTGGCGGCAATTATTACTCCTACTACCTCCGGAAGTACCGCCCGGATGGTCAGTCGTTACCGTCCCCAAGCGCCAATTATTGCCATTACCCCGGAGGTGAATGCCTGGAAGGAGCTGCAGCTTAGCTGGGGAATATTTCCTTTGAAGATTACCCGGGCAAAAAATATTGATGATACGCTTGATAAAGCCAGGGTGATGGCGGAAAAAACAGGATTGGTCAAAAAAGGTGATAAGGTAGTGATTACGGCCGGCGCGCCAGTGGGGGTAACCGGCACCACCAACCTTTTGGAAGTAAGGGAAATATAACATAAATACATCCGTAAAGGGAAAAAATGAAAGGTGATGCTGAATGGAAATCAGGAGCGGAAAGAAGAAAATTTGTCCGGCTTACCTATGTCCTGCCGGTTGAATTTTACATGGTTTCTCCGGATCATCAGAAACGCCTCACCGGTTTAATCCAGGGTTTTACCAGAAACGTGGGTAAAGGGGGGCTTTGTTTAGAAGTCAACAATCTGGAGGAACGCCGGGCTCTAAGGGCTCTCTCCGGCCAGGCGGAACTTCTTTTATACATCAACCTGCCTTTCAATCAATCTCCGGTAGAAACTTTCGGGCGAGTTGCCTGGTTTAAAAAGCTTGATTCCTATCCGCATAAGTTTCTACTGGGAGTTTCTTACCTGAATAGTGACCTTCCCGAGGTAAGCCGGCCAATAAGATTTGCCAAAGCGGTAAGCTGTTTTCACCGGGCGATAGCCGTCTTCATAATTTTTCTTTTTCTTGGACTGATGGGTTTAAGTTCTTCTAATGTGATTTTGCGAAAAACCAACAAGCGATTGGTTGGCCGGCTGATTCAAATATCGGAGGAGCAGTCAAGGGTTTCTCAGGAAATCTTTTATCTTGACGATTTAAAAGAGGTTCTGGATGGGAAATTAGAAGAGAGCCGGCGGCGGATTTCTAATTTGAAGGCGCGAAAGACAGAAAAGCTCCTGAATGAGGTTGTGTTTCAAGAGGAACTCAAAAAGGCTCATGAGAAGTTAGAAAATGCAGAGAGGAAATTAAAAGACCTTGAAGAGGGAAAAGTTCTTCTTCAGAGGAAACTGGCTGAGATAAAAGAGAGAAAAGCAGGATTAGATGAAAAATCAATAAAAAAGATGTATAACTGGCTGAAAATGAGACAGAACAAATCTACCGGCTTGGTTCTGAGCTACGAGGGAGATCCCTTTTTAGAAGATTGGGCCTTTACTTATGACCAGGCTTTGGCAGCTCAGTGCTTTTTATTGTTTAAGGATTATAAATCAACCCGGAAAATTTTTGATTTCTATCTTCATCGGGCCAAAAAAGTAGATGGAGGATTTACCAATGCCTATGATGTAAGCGGTGGACATGTAGTTGAATATGTAGTTCATAGCGGGCCTAATATGTGGCTGGGATTGGCTGTTTTACATCATATAAGCGAAACCGGCGATAAGAGTTATTTGCCTTTAGCCGAAGAAATTGCCGATTGGGTGATTGTTCTCCAAAATGAAGATCCGGAAGGAGGAATCAAAGGAGGCCCTGCGATTAACTGGGTTAGCACCGAGCATAATTTGGATGCTTATGCCTTTTTTAACAATCTCTATAAAGCTACTAAAAATAAAAAATACCTTGAGGTTTCACAGAAAGTTTTAACCTGGTTAAAAAACAATGCTTACATAAAAGCGGAAAGAAGATTAAAACGAGGCCGGGGCGATGCCACTATTGCTACCGATACATTTTCCTGGGCAATTGCCGCTCTCGGACCGGCTCTTCTCACTGAACAAGGGATGAATCCCGATGATATTTTAGAATTTGCCGAAAAAAACTGCAAGGTTACGGTTGATTACTCCTCCCCTTCGGGAGACAAGGGGAAAATTACCGGTTTCGATTTTGCCAAACCCCGTCACATTGGCCGGGGAGGGATAATTTCTTCGGAATGGACAGCTCAGATGGTGGTTTCTTTTAGAATTATGTGCGATTTTTATTTTCGGAAAAACAATTTGAAAAAAGCCAAAATCTATCAAGATAAAGCAGAATTCTTTTTGGCCGAGCTGGATAAGCTAACTATTGATAGTAATACCCGGATTGGCCAGAGGGCAATTTGTCTGCCTTATTCTACCCATCAGAATGTGGATACCGGACATGGCTGGCGAACTCCGGCAGGACGTAACACCGGATGCATTGCCGGGACAGTTTATGCCATTTTTGCCAAGAAAGGTTTTAATCCGTTTGAAATTAAATAGCTATTGCCGGATTGCCCGGATAGTTTTACTGCTCCTATTTTTCTCTCCCTCTCTCCGGGCGGAGACGGATACTCTTCCCCAGCCGTTTTACGTTTATTCAGACAAAGACTCACCTGGAAATTTCTTTTATCCCTCGGGCTGGATGGGAAATGTTGAATGCATAGAATTTGACGATAATTGGGTAATTAAACCTCATTCCGGCTCAAGTTGTATTCGCCTGACTTATAATCCTTCAAATGCCGGGCTTAAGTGGGCGGGAATTTACTGGCAGAATCCGCCGAATAACTGGGGATTCAAAGAGGGCAGTTTAGATTTAACCGGGGCGCGGCGGCTGACCTTCTGGGCGCGCGGTGAAAAAGGCGGAGAGGTAATTGAAAAATTTCGAATTGGCGGAATTATCGGCCGTTATCCCGATTCAACTATGGCCAGTCTTAGTCCGGTGGTTTTAACCAAGGATTGGGCAAAATATATTATAGATTTAACGGATAAGGATTTGGCCTATATTTCAGGCGGGTTTTGCTGGGTAGTTAAATCAGAGGATAACCCTGATGGTCTCATTTTTTATCTTGATGACATAAGATACGAATGAAACCCGTTAGCGATAGGAGGGGATCTGTTTTTTATTGTATAACTTAATCAATGTTGTTATACTTGGGTAATGTTAATAACAGGGATGGTTACACCCCCCCTACAGAATAGGCTGTTACGAAACACAGTATTGGTGCCAGAGGTGGGAGTCGAACCCACACGACCTTTCGGTCAACGGTTTTTGAGACCGCCGCGTAAGCCATTCCGCCACTCTGGCTTGATAAGTGAATATACAATATTATATAAAACTTTACTGTTTGTCAAGGGATGAAAAAAAATGAAACTGAGAAGGGGATACCGGCTGAGTGGTAAAGTGATTGGAGGCTTCAGGCGGCTTGGAGATATTTTCAAAAAATTTGTAAATTTTTTGAAACGGATGACAGAAAAAATTTATCGCCGGGTAGTTCTCCTGCGGCTGAAGAAAAAGCTTAATTATCTGCAAAAATCACGCCTGAGTTGTTTTCAGGATATGGGAGAAAGAATCTATGAATTAAAAAAAGACAGTTCTTTTGAGTTAATTGATTTAGCGGTGATAAATGAGCAGATGGATAGGATGAGAAAGGTAGATGATAAAATTAAAAAAGTCAGAACGGCGGTAAAAGAAGTGAAGGGAGGTAAGATAGAAGGACTGTATTCCTGGTGGAGCAGACGGGGGTCGAACCCGTGACCTCCGGTATGCCGAACCGACGCTCTCCCAACTGAGCTACTGCCCCGGATTATACAAAAGTCCAAGTACTATAGCATTTTGAGTCGGGATTGTCAATAGAAAACCAAAAAACAACCAAAAAACAACCAAATAATACCTAAATGAAAAAGAAGAAAAAATTATTAATAGGAATTGTTGTTGCCGGGATTATTGTTTTTCTTCTAAGCCTGGCGAATTTTTTAAGCAGCCGGCTGCTCCGGCCCAAATTAGAGAAGAGCTTAACCGGTATGCTGGAAAGGCCGGTTAAAATCAACCGCTTAAATATGAATTTTGTCTTTGGGAGGGCAGTCATCAAGGGAGTAACAATTAAAAATCTTTCCGGATTTCCCAGCGATTATCTTTTAAAGACCGATAAGATAATTATCGAAGGCAGTTTTCTTCCTTTCTGGAGGAAGAAGTTGATTGTTCTTAGGCGGTTGGTTGTATTTGAACCGGAGATAAATATTGATTATCTATCCCGCGGCCGGGGTAATTTACTTGCTCTTTTTTCTAAAGATTATTCAAAGAAAATTCCGCTCTCCGCGCCCGATGAGAAACTGCTCGCCGCCAGCCACAAGGGAATTTTTATCAAGAAATTGTTAATAAAAGAAGCCCGGATAAATTTCCGCGATTATGAAAAGGGAAGTCCTTATCTGACGGTGGTTGAAAAAGTTGATATCGGGGTGAATAATTTTACCCATTGGCTTTGGGCCCGGGGACTAGAGACTCTTTTTATCATTAAGGGCGAGCTGAGTTGTGAACCGGCCGGTGATTTTGAAATTCAGGGAAAAATAAACTATTCTTTGAAGAAAAAACTCAGCGGGGCTTTAGAGTTGGTATTAAACAATATGAGCTTAGTTCATTTTGCTCCTTACTACCTGTCTTTTTTGCATCTTTCAGAAGTAGAAAGCGGACGGGCGGACATTTACGCCCGGATTAAATGCGAACAGAATAATCTTACCGGAGCCTCTAAACTGGTAATTAAAGATTACACCTTAAGGCCGAAAGATAAAGACGGGGCATCAATTATTAGCATTGGTGAAGGATTAAAAGGAGAAGCTGGTCAACTGGAATTAATGGTTCGTATTGGCGGAACCATTGAAAAGCCCACTTATATTCTCTCCACCGATATTTCCGAGGCAAAGATGCGCGAGTTTTTTAAACGCTTGCCAGGGTTAAACTTAAGCGCAACCCTCCTGGAAGGCGCCCGAAAAGCGGGCAGTGGAATCGGGAAGCCGGTCGGCGACTTTTTCGGGAAGGTCTTTTTCGGCAAGAAGGACTAAAAATCCAGCCGCTTTTATTTGCCGCTTTTATTTGCCGCTTTTATTTTCTTGACAGGGGAACACTTCTTTTATATAATACGGTTAACGTTTGGAAAGGGAGGGGGTGAAAAGATGAAAAAGATTTTATTTTTAACTATCCTGAGTTTAATTCTGACTATATCAGCTGTTAGCCATGCGACGCCGGCTGGAAATCCGGCTGACCCGGTCTTACTTATCGGTACCTATCCGGTTAAAGGGGAAGCCATTGTTGACATTGTATTTGAACGAGGACTCGACCTGTCTAACGATAATGCGACCGTTGAAGGCATATGGTATTTAGGCAAGGTGGGTGTCACCATGATTGAAAAAATAGATGTCTACGGTCTTTTAGGAACAGCCAAATTGGAATTAAAGGATTGGACAACCAGCAATTATGATATGGAATCAGACTATGCTCTGGCCTGGGGTGGTGGTGCCACGATACTTCTTTATGAAACCGAGGAATATGGTGATGGTATTCTGCGGCTTAGTCTTGACGGCAACTACCGGCAATATGAACCAGGAATTGAAAAGGTTAAAAAAAGCGGTTCAGAAGTTACCGGCATTCTCGAGAAGGAATTTGAATATAGAGAATGGCAGGTGGGGGTAGGAGTTTCTTACACTTTAGATAATCTTACGCCTTACCTCGGTGTGAAGTACTCGGATTGCGAATCCAAAATGAGGCTTCATGAACCAGCTGCCAACATTACCAAAAAAACCGCTAATAGTAAGGATGTCGTTGGTGTATTTGTCGGTGTTGATTATCTATTTGCGGAAAATATTGCTTTGAACCTGGAAGGTAGACTTATTGACGAGACAGCGCTGAATGTTGGTATGAAGATTAATTTCTAAAACAGGCAGGTTTTGATTTAAAGGCAGGGGTAGAAACATTATCCCTGCCTTTATTTTTTATAGTCTAAAAAAAACCCTTGACAAAGATAAACCAGGTGGTATAATTTAGCACTCAAGTTCTTAGAGTGCTAATTAAGACATCCTGTCAAGAGAAAGAAGAGGATATCTGATTACACAGATTAAAAATTAGATTGCAGCGATTTAAAAACAAGGAAAATGCCGTGAGTGAAGGAATTTTAACCGCCAGAAGAAAAAACATCTTAAATGCAGTGGTAGAGTCCTATATTGGCTCGGCCAGACCGGTTGGTTCCCGGGCACTGGTTCAGCGCTGCCAATATAATCTCAGCCCGGCTACCATCCGAAACGAGATGGCCGAATTGGAATCGCGCGGTTACATTACTCAGCCGCATACTTCTGCCGGACGCATCCCGACCGATAAAGGCTATCGTTTTTATGTTGACCATCTTCTTAAGATAGAAAAGATAGACAAGTTTTTTCTTTCCCGCCTTAACCGGGAATACCGCTCCCGGAGAAGAACCCTGGAAGAAATTATCCGGGAGACCTCAAAGGCACTGGCTTCGGTTACTCATCATACGGCTGTTGTCTTAGCTCCGCAGTTTGTAAAAGGCAGTCCCAGCCGGGTGGAACTGGTAGCTACCGGAGGAAAAAGGTTCCTTATGCTTCTGGTGTCCAATTTCGGCCTAGTGGAAGATAAATTTATTCAGGTGGAGGAGCAAATTTCCGGGAAAGAACTGCGAAAATTAAACGAGCTTTTGAATAATCAGGATAGAGAAGCTTTAAAGGAAAGCCTGCTGGGGTTGAAGAAAGAATCTAAAGAGGGCTTTAGCCGGCTTTATCGAAAAGCCCAACGGGTTCTTAGAGAAATCCATAACGAAAAGGATAGAAAAAAAGTATATATGGACGGAACCAGTTTCTTCCTGGATGAACCCGAATTTAAAGACGGAGAAAAAATCGGTGTGCTGCTTAGAAGTCTGGAGCAAGAAGAGACTTTTGAGCGCATTTTTAAAAGTACTGCCGGAGATGAAATCAAGGTATTAATCGGCCGGGAGTGCGGCTGTAAGGAGATGAAGGAATGCAGTGTGGTTTTCGCCTCTTATCGACTGGGTGAAAAGCCGATTGGCAAGGTCGGTGTTATCGGGCCGAAAAGAATGGATTACCGCCAGGCCGTCACCCTGGTTTCTTCAACAGCCAAACGTTTAAGTTCTATTTTCAATCATTTAGACGGAGTCGGAAAGGAAGGGGTTCATCAGGTATGAGCGAACATAAAAATCGTTCTATCATTTATTCCAAAAAATACAGCTTCGATGAAGAGGTTAAAAAAAATAAAATTTTATATGACCAGCTGCTCCGCCTCAAAGCTGAATTCGAAAATTTCCGAAAAAGGACTGAAAGAGATAAAGAAGGTCTGATTAAATTTGCCGAGGGGAATTTAATCCAGGAACTGCTTCCGGTGATAGATAACCTGGAAAGGGCGATAGACCCCGCCCATAATCATAAAGATTTTGATTTGTTTAAACAGGGGGTAATAATGATTCAGAAACAGCTCCGGGAGATTTTGACCAAGGCCGGTCTGGCGGATATTAAAACTGCCGGGGAAAAATTTGATCCTCACCGGCATGAGATTGTAAGCGAAGAGGAAATTGACGGCCGCCCCGAAGGGATAATTACTGCAGAGCTGAGAAAGGGATATACTCTGGACGGCCGGGTCATTCGGCCGGCAATGGTGAAAGCGAGCAAGAAGAAAAAATAGTGA
>JAYEMH010000036.1:0-2544 GCA_034717985.1 Candidatus Ratteibacteria bacterium | reverse complement strand
AAAAAGGAGGAGACAAAAAATGGCAAAGATTATCGGAATTGATTTAGGAACCTCAAATTCTGCCGCGGCGGTGATGGAAGGCGGGAAAGCCACTATTATTCCCAGCGCCGAGGGGACAACCTTAGGAGGGAAGGCATTTCCGTCCTATGTTGCTTTTACCAAAGACGGCCAGAAGTTGGTGGGAGAGCCGGCTCGCCGCCAGGCGGTAAGCAACCCCGAAGGGACAATTTCGGCCATAAAAAGAAAGATGGGGACGGATTATAAAGTGAGGGTTCACGGCAAGGAGTTTACCCCGCAGCAGATTTCGGCTTTTATCCTGCAAAAGGTTAAGCAGGATGCCGAAGCTTTTCTGGGAGACAAGGTTAGCCAGGCGGTAATCACCGTGCCGGCCTATTTTAACGATAATCAGCGTCAGGCAACCAAAGATGCCGGTGTTATTGCCGGCCTTGAGGTAAAGCGGATTATTAATGAACCTACTGCCGCCTGTTTGGCCTATGGCGTGGACAAAGCCGGTAAAGAACAGAAAATAATGGTTTTTGATTTTGGCGGCGGGACCCTGGATGTAACGATTATGGAAATGGCAGAAGGCGTTTTTGAAGTTAAATCCACCAGCGGCGATACCCAGTTAGGCGGGACGGATATGGATAACAACATGGTTGACTACATTGCCGGTGAGTTTAAAAAGGATACGGGTATTGACTTGAAACAGGACAAGATGGCCATACAGCGATTAAGAGAAGCGGCCGAGAAAGCAAAAATAGAACTTTCCAATATTTTAAGCACCGAAATAAATCTTCCTTTTATCTCGGCCGATGCGTCCGGTCCAAAGCATTTAACAACTTCCATCTCCCGGGCGAAATTGGAAGAATTGGTCCGGCCGGTTATTAACCGCTGTCAGCATCCGCTGGAACAGGCTCTGAGTGATGCCGGACTTAAAGCGGGTGAAGTGAACCGAATAATTTTAGTCGGCGGGCCGACCCGGATGCCGATCGTTCAAAAATTCGTAGAAGATTATGTCGGCAAAAAAATTGAACGAGGTATCGACCCGATGGAATGTGTCGCCAGGGGGGCGGCTATCCAGGCTGGGGTGCTCACCGGGGATGTGAAAGATGTTCTCCTTTTAGACGTTACCCCGTTATCCCTGGGAATTGAGACCCTGGGTGCGGTTTGCACCCGTTTAATCGAAAGAAATACGACTATCCCGACTAAAAAAAGTCAGATATTTTCTACGGCGGCGGATAATCAGCCGGCAGTAGAGATAAACGTTTTACAGGGTGAAAGACCGATGGCGGCGGATAATGTTAGTCTGGGAAAATTCCAGTTAATCGGTCTTCCGCCGGCCCCCCGGGGAGTTCCCCAGATTGAGGTTGCCTTTGACATTGATGCCGACGGTATCCTGCATGTTTCGGCCAAAGATCAGGGAACGGGAAAGGAGCAGTCAATGCGCATCACTGCCCCCACCAAGCTTTCCAAAGACGAAGTGGATAAGATGGTCAGGGAATCGGAAAAATTTGCCGAAGAAGACAAAAAGAAAAAAGAATTGGTGGAGGTGAGAAATCAGGCTGACAGCCTTATCTTTACGACCGAAAAAGCCCTGAGTGATTATGGCGACAAGGTAAAGGCCGAAGAAAAAGCCGGCATAGAGAAGGAAATTAAAAGTTTAAAGAAACTGCTGGAAGGTAATGATTCCGAAACGATAAAAAAGGGTATTGAAAAACTTTCACAGGCTTCCCATAAATTGTCCGAAGCGGTTTACCGGGAATCAACCGCCAAGCAGCAGCAAGCTCCGGGTGCGGGAGCACCTCCGCCGTCTGAAGGAGGGGCAGGCGAAGCGCCGAAGGAAGAGAAGAAAGACGACGTCGTTGACGCTGAGTTTAAAGAAGAAGATAAAGATAAAAAATAGTGAATAGTCGTTGGTGAATAGTGAATAGTATTTAGTGAAGCGCCTAACGCCTAATTACTAACGACTAACGATTAACTACTAACGACTAAATACTGACGACTAATTATGACCGTCAAACATGATTATTATGAGATACTGGGAGTCAAAAAAGGCTCCTCTATCGATGAGATAAAGAAGGTTTATCGCCAGTTAGCCTTGAGATATCATCCTGACCGGGTGGCTCCGGATAAAAAAAAGGAAGCAGAAGCAAAATTTAAGGAAATCTCCGAAGCTTATGCGGTTCTTTCCGACTCCAAGAAAAGAAGCGCTTATGACCAATTTGGGCATGCCGGTATTGACCAGCGCTATAGTTCCGAGGATATCTTCAGAGGGGCTGATTTTGAGAGTATTTTCTCTGATTTAGGATTTGGCGGAGGTGTCTTTGGTGACTTATTTGATTTATTCGGCGGCCGGTCGACCCGTCGTCGGGGACCGCGCCGGGGAGAGGATTTAGAGTATAAATTGAGTATAACCCTGGAAGAGGCCGCTTTCGGGGTGGAAAAGAAGATTGATATCTACCATACGGTTATCTGTGCCGCCTGCGGCGGTGAAGGAGCTAAACCCGGAAGCAAGAAGAGTGTCTGCCCCGCTTGTAAAGGAAG
>JAYEMH010000035.1:25379-31345 GCA_034717985.1 Candidatus Ratteibacteria bacterium | reverse complement strand
CACTGTCAGGCGTCTTCCTCTTTCGATTATTTTTGTAATTTTTTCCGTTTTTGGGGGAGCTTTTGCTTATAACGCGACGGTGATTATTTCCTTGACCTTTTCGGGGCTGGCAATGTTTCTTTTAGCCAGGATTTACCTTAAAAGTGATTTTCCGGCTTTTATTGCCGGTTTAATCTATGCGGCTTCTCCCTTTGCCCTTGCCCAGCTTTTAGGCGGGCATACCAACGGTTTCCTGTGGGGAATAGTACCGCTGGCGGTTTTTTCACTGGAGAAACTTTTTTCTGAAGGGGAGCTTAAGTTTGCCCTTCTTTATTTCTTCTGTCTTTTTAGTTTCGCCCTGATAGAGTACCATTTTCTTTACTATCTGAGTTTCTTTAGCCTGCTGTTTCTGCCGATAAAAACAGTTACCAGCCTGGCCAGATGGAAGGAGGACAATTTCAATTTGATAAAGCGTCTGATGAAAGCCTGGGCGCCGATTTTTCTATCTTTGCTTCTGGTTTTTCTTTTCGTTGTTTTTTTGAAAAATGTTGAATTGGGAGTTTCTATTGCCCGGAAAGGGAGGGATCTTTCGGAAGTAAGACTCTATTCGCCGGGCATCAAAGATTTATTCAGCCGGGGGAATGTTGATGCCGAAAAAAATATTTATTTAGGAATGGTTTCTTTGGCCCTGGCTTTTTTGGGGTTTATTTTTAGTTCCTGCCGTTCGGCAAGTAGTACAAACCAGTATGAAGAAAAAATTAACCGTCTTTTTTTTGC
Organism: Candidatus Ratteibacteria bacterium; assembly: GCA_034717985.1. Taxonomy (GTDB): domain Bacteria; phylum CAZDME01; class JAYEMH01; order JAYEMH01; family JAYEMH01; genus JAYEMH01. Next base: position 30,589 of record JAYEMH010000035.1, on the reverse strand, counting down.
CGGCGGACTGCTGATAAGCGCCATATTGGCTTTGGGGCCGAGTTTAAACGATTTCTTCCCGCTTTATAATTTTTGCTATAAATTCATTCCCTATTTTAACTACCCGCGGGTTCCCGGACGGATAATCGCAATAAGTTTTTTATGCTTGTCTGTATTGGCCGGAAACGGAGTTAAAGAGATTATTGCTTTTATTTCCCGAATCAGGAAGGAAGTTTTTAAAAAGGCAGTTTTAGTCATAGTTGGCATTTCTTTGTGCTTCGGGATTTTTCTTGATTGCCATTCAAATTCTAACGCGGGTATATGTCTTTTTGATAAAAAAAATAGAATTTATGAAATTATAAGGGAAAACGCCGGCGATAAAAAGGTTCTTGAGCTTCCGCTCTGGCCCGGCGATACGGCCTGGACATCCATTTATCTTTATTACGTTACGCTGACGCAGGTAAAGATTATTAACGGCTATTATCCCTTGGTGCCCCAGGAATATGTCGATAGGATATTTTATCCCCTGATCAGCCTGAATTTAGGCGATATCAGCCAGGCCCAATATGAGTTTTTAAAGAAACTCGGGGTGAAGTATATTGTTATGCACGAAGATGCCTTCCCGTTAAAAGTAAGTCATTTCCGTTCTATCTATTCGGTTAACCGGCTGAAGCAGTCAGCCTATCTTAAATTTGTTACCCGGGAAAAACTTATCTGGCTTTTCGAACTGAGGGATAAGCCTGTTTTAAAAGAGGATGATTCTAAGTTGATTTCAGTGGCCGGGGTTCTTAAATTATCCGGGCAGTTCCACCGGCGTATCGGCCGGTTGATTGATGATCCGGCGGCGGAAGACGGCCAGGCTCTTTTTGCTTCGGTTGAAACAGACCAGCCGGGACATCTGCTTTTTGGCCGCCAGCAGGTTTTCCCCCGGGGAGAGTACAAACTTATATTTCGTCTCAAAACCGATGATAACACTATAAGTGAGCCCATTGCTATTCTGGATGTCTGTGCCAATAATGGCCATGATATAATTAGCCGGCAGGAAATAAAAGGGACTGATTTTAAAAAGGCCGGGAAATACCAGGATTTTGTTATTAAATTCAATCCCTCAGGGATTTCTATTAGAGATGAGGCCGGACAAGTTCCGGAGGAACCATTTTTTCCCGAATTCCGTATAGAATTTTTAAACAAAGCCAACCTCTGGGTTAATTACCTTTACATTTTATTCGCCGACCAGGAAGACCCGCGATATCATTATGAGGCCGAGGATCTTTATTACCGCGGTTTGCTTTCTGAAGATAGTGATGCTTCCGCGGAAGAAACAATTGTCTTCACCCCCGGTTTGACCCGACATCAAGAGGTTCTTTTCGGGCCTTACCGCCGGCTTTCTAAAGGAATTTATCAAATTTCATTCCGCTTAAAGACTGATGAATTATCTGATTTTCCCCTGGCGACGCTGGAGGTAACCACAAATTTTGGCCGGAATAAACTGGCTGAAAGAGAAATCAAGGGAAGCGATTTTAAAGAAAAAGGGATCTACCAGTACTTTTCCTTTCCTTTTGGATTGAAAAAGGAGCAAATTCTTGAATTCCGAATTGTTTACCCCGTTAGAAGTAAGTCGCCTCAGGCGACTGCCCCGCTTCTGGCGGGGACTTCTAACGGGGTTTATTCCCATCAAGGAAAGCTCTGGGTAGATATGATTGAGATTAAACCGGTGAATGAATTATGAAAAAAATCCTTTTATCCGTCGGAAAACTTGTATTCAGCCTTCTGCTGGTTTTATTTATCGTCAACAAGGTGGATTTACAGCAGGTCTGGGTGAGTTTGAAATCGGTTAATATTTTCTGGCTGGGAGCAGCTTATTTTGTTCATCTGCTTGATTATCCCATCAGCACCTTCCGCTGGAAATTACTACTTGATGCCCAGGGAATAGAACTGCCTTACCGCCGTCTTCTGGGTTCTTATTTTGTCGGCACCTTTTTTACCACTTTTCTACCCACCGGCATCGGGGGGGATATGATCCGGGCTTATGATACCATCCGCTGGAGCAAGACGGCTATCAAGCCGGTTATGGTTATCTTTGTTGAGCGCCTCTCGGGGCTTTTTGTTTTAATGGTCATTGCCGCGGCAATTTTATTATTTTCCGGGGTTGAGGTAAAAGAGGCTTCCACGCTAATATGGATTTGCGCCCTATTTTTTGTTTTAATTGCTCTTTTTCTCCTGCTGTTCTTGTGGCCGCCGCTGGCCAGAATTTCCGGCCGGCTCTTTAATCTGCCGGGCTTGAGGTTTTTCCGACACTGGATTAAAGAAATGTATGAAGCCCTGCATCTTTACCGCCACAAAGGCAAACATATCGGTTGGGTCCTCTTGACGGCGACCCTGCTTCAAGTGGTAGTTGTTCTACATTACTATCTGATTGGATTTGCCCTGGGAATTCCGGTTCCGCTGATTTTTTATTTTCTAATCATTCCGGTGATTTCTTTGATTTTAACCCTGCCGATAACTATCAGCGGTATCGGGGTAAGAGAGAGCGCTTATGTTTTCTTTTTCAGCGCTTACGGGGTGCTTAATGCCCCGGCTTTAGCCCTGGCCTGGCTGTCATTCGGGTTTGTGATTTTAACTGCCGTCTTCGGCGCGGTGGTTTATACAGTGAGAAGGTAAATAGTTTTTAGTCCACAGTCCGTAGTCGATAGTCCATAGTTTAGGATGAAGTAATTCCAAAATTAATAATGCAAAATTATCATTTTAAATTTAAATTGATAATTGTTAATTTTACATTTTACAATTAAATATCAATGAAGGTATTACTAATCTTTCCACCCAAGGGATTTACTTCTAAGGAGCCGTTACCTTCTCTTGGGCTTATTTCTTTAGCCGCAGTTTTAGAAAAGGAAGGGGTTGACGTCCAGGTAATCGATGCTTCAATAAATAAGCTTTCCTGGTTCGGTTTAGGAAGGCGAATAAAGGAATCAAAGGCTCAAATTATAGGTGTTACCTGTTTGACTGAATTCCGTTTCGAATCTTTTAAAACGGCCCGAATCGCTAAAAGGATTTCACCGAAAAGCTGGGTTTTGCTCGGCGGGCCGCATCCGACTTTCTGCGATAAAGATACCCTTATCAACAACCCGGAGATTGATATCGTGGTCAGGGGAGAAGGAGAATACATTCTTCTGGACTTATGCCGGGCTTACGAGGAGGAATTGGAGCTTAAAGATGTTGCCGGAATAACCTATCGCCAAGGGAGAAAAATCTATCAAAACCCGGAAGCCGCACTTATTAGAAATCTGGATAGTCTGCCTTTTCCGGCCCGACATCTAATCCCTCTGGAAAAATATAATTTTAAACTTTTTGTTCCCGGTAAAGGCTGGTGCCAAACCACTCACCTGATAACCAGCCGGGGCTGTCCTTTCGGCTGCACATTTTGTATTACCAGCAGAATGTCAGGAAGAATCTGGCGGGCCAGAACTCAGGAAAATATTATAGCCGAATTAGAAGAAATCATAAAGAATACCGGAATCAGAACTATGTGGTTTTACGATGATACTTTTACGATAAGCAAAAAGAGAGTAATAGAGCTTTGTGATTCGATTATAAGAAGGAATCTGAATATTAAATTTACCTGTTCTGTCCGGGCCGATACGGTTGATAAGGAATTACTCACAGCTATGAAGAAGGCAGGGTGTTTTAAAATCTTTTTTGGAGTCGAATCCGGTTCTCAAAGGATTTTAGATGAGGTTTGCGGAAAAAAAATAACCCTGGAGCAGGTTAAACAGTTGTCCCTCTGGCTTGATGAATTAGGGATTATTAAAAATCCCAGCTACATTATCGGGTTTCCTACCGAAACATTAGAGGAGGCCCGTATGACACTTAAGTTAATGGGGAAAATTGGGGGTGAGGTTTCTCTGAGTTTTTTACGTATTTATCCCGGAACAAAGATAGAGGCAGTGGCTAAACAAAAGAATGTTTTGCCCGGAGACTTTTCCTGGTCGAGTTTTGAAAGTCAGAAAGCATTGTCTGTAGGAGCGGCCCACGGTGAAGCCCCATTATTTATTGATACTTTAAGCTGGCAGGAACTTTCTAATTTAGCCATTGAATGGGCTTTACAAAGTAAAATTTCACTCTGGAAGAGGCTCCCTGAGGCTATCAAAGGAGTAAGATCATGGGGAGATTTGAAACGTTTATTGGTAGTGGGAAAAACTTATATGTTAAAAAAAATACCCGGAATTAAGGAATAAAATAAAGAGAAATGAATAAATTGCAGCGAACTAAACGATTATTACAGATTGCCGCCAGTTATTGGCGCAAGAAGGAAAAGTTGAATTATTTGCCTATTCGGCTCTGGATTGAACTGAGCAGTACTTGTAATTTACGCTGTGTTATGTGTCCGCAGAGTGAATCCGGTTCCATCAAACGAGGGTTTATGAAATTCGAACTTTTCAAAAAGATAATTGATGAAGCTAAAAATTTCGTCTATGACGTAAATTTACATCATCGGGGAGAATCTTTATTGCATCCGGAATTGTCCCGGATGATTGATTATGCCGGGAAAGCAGGCCTTTACACCCGCCTTCATACCAATGCGACAATTCTTGATGAAGAGAAGGCCCGGGCAATCCTTGAAGCGGAATTGGATTTTCTTTCCTTTTCATTTGACGGTTTTATCGCAGAGACTTACGAGAAAATTCGCCGCGGGGCTAATTTCGAAACTACCATTAATCATATTGAAAACTTCTTGAAACTTAAAGAGAAGCTCCGAAAGGTTAAACCCTTTACGGTTTTTGAAACGATGGAACTTAGCGAGGTTAAAACAGGGGATTACCTAAGTGCCAGAGAGGCATTGAGGGAAAAGCTTTATTCTTTACATTTGAATAAATTCGTGGTAAAATCGCCGCATAATTGGGCCGGGAGTTACCCCATTAGTTCTAACGGGGCGAAGTTTTCTGCCTGCACCTTTCCCTGGTATGCTATGGTGATTCTCTGGAATGGCGATATATCCCCTTGCCCACAAGATTTTTTTGGCCAGCTTATCATGGGAAATTTAAGGAATTCTTCCATTGGAGCTATATGGCGTAGTAGCGTATATAGTAAGTTGCGGAAGAAAATGCAAGAAAGAGAAATAGCCGAATTTGAGTCCTGTCGGAAGTGCGATATGCTCAGGCGCCGGACTTTTTTACATATCCCGGCGCCTAATTTAAAAATATTCTTTAAAGAAATTTTTTTCGGACACCGGT
>JAYEMH010000035.1:20220-25279 GCA_034717985.1 Candidatus Ratteibacteria bacterium | reverse complement strand
CTGGCAGTTAAAGCTGGCTTCCCGTTCTTTAAAAAAGAGAGAAAAACTCAAGCGGATTCTTTCCTTTATTAAACCGAAAAAAGGAAAGAAATGTCTGGAAATCGGCTGTGAAAAAGGCGTGCTTGGTCATTTCCTGAGGCAGCAGGGAGGAAATTGGTATCACTCAGATATTGACCGGGAGAATGTAACCGTAACTAAATCTCTATTAAGAGATAAGGTTTTTTTAATAGACCCTAAACAGCTCAATTTTTACGACCATACTTTTGACTGTGTTTTAGCTGTTGACTTTCTTGAACATATTGAAGACGACGAATTGTTTTTAAAGGAAGTGAAACGGATTCTCAAACGGGATGGGTCTCTTTATATCACCGTTCCTAAATCCAGCCGGGGGCCGATTCTTAACTGGTTGGAAAGAAAGTTAGGGATAACCGCTGATTTTTACGGGCACATAAAAGACGGATATAATCTCGCCGAGTTGAAGGAGAAACTTGAAAGATTGAAAATGAATATTACCGCACACAGTTGTTATTCGTTTTTTGTTACTGAATTTTTTGAATTACTGCTGAATGCCGGTTATGTAAAGTTCTCTAAAACCAGGAGGGATAACAATATTAAGGGCGGTATTTCTCCGTCAACCTCAGTTGAATTCAAGAAGAGCAGGCGAATCTTCAGGGTTTATTCCTTAATTTACCCGGTGCTTCTTTTATTTTCTCAGCTTGACCGTTTATATCAAACCGGATACGTTTTAATGCTCGAAGCGAAAAATGAGGAAATAACTTGAAGATTTTAGTAACCGGGGCAACCGGTTTTGTCGGTAGTTCTTTAGTCGAAAAGATGGTTAAGGATAGGCACGAGGTGACGGTTCTCAGCCGCCAGCCGCGTAGTATGGCTAATCTTAAGCGGCTGAAAGTAACCCTGTCTTATGCTTCCTTTAACGAGCCGGATACTTTAAAGCGGGCGGTTCGGGGAAAAGAAATTATCTTTCATTTAGCAGGGTTAATTAATGCGCCGCGGGAATTACTTCATCTTTATCGCCAGGCCAATGTTTTAACTACCCGGAATCTTTTGCGGGCGGCCGACCGTTCCGTTTTAAGAGCTTTTGTTTATTGCAGCAGTGTGGCTGTCTACGGGCAATTGAAAAACCCGCCGGCCGATGAGAAAACACCTCTTTCACCTGACAACCTCTACGGGCAAAGCAAATATGAGGCGGAAAAAGTCTGTTTGGATTTTTTTAAAAAAGAGAAGCTCCCGGTTTCTATCGTTCGTCCCACCTGGATTTATGGGCCGCGCGACAGGAGAACCTTTAAACTTTTCAAAGCTATAAACAAAGGGACTTTTGCCATTATTGGCGATGGGAAGATACGGATACACCCCCTCTTTATTTACGATTTAGTTAATGCTTTCAAGCTTTGCGCTTTTGATGAAAAGGCCGCTGGAAAAATTTTCCTCGTTGGAGGAGAAGAAACCCTTGATTTGAATAATTTAGTTTCCCTGATTGCCAAGGCTTTGGGCCGGTCATCTCCTCGGCTGCATATCCCTTTAAAACTGGCGAAAAGCGGCGCTTTTGCGCTGGAAAACCTTTATCGCCCTTTTGGAAAAAAGCCCCCGCTTTCCCGTCGCCGCCTGGAATTTTTTACCAGGAACCAGCAATTTAATATATCCCGGGCGCACCGGGAATTATCCTTTAAGCCTGAATACGGTTTGCCGGAAGGGATAAACTTAACCGTTAATTGGTATCGGAAGGAAGGCTGGTTATGAAAGAAACAACCGAATTGCAGACTGTTTTAACCAAAAAGGGTTCGGCTTTTAAAAAATACAAGGCTCTGGTAATCGGCCAGGGGGGAATATTCTCTTTGTTCAAATACGAAATCATAACTTTGCTTTTCGGCGGATTACCCGGGGCGCTGGGAATTTTTGCCCGAAAGATTTTTTACCGGGTTCTTTTTAAAAAAATAGGCAGAGGCGTGATTTTAGGAAAAGGATTAACGCTTCGTCATCCCGGGAAGATTTCTCTGGGGAATAATGTGATAATTGACGATTATTGTGTTCTGGATGCGAAAGGAGAAAAGGATGATGGTATTTATATCGGCGATAATACCTTCATCAGCCGGAATACGATTTTAAGCTGTAAAGGCGGAAAGATAGAAATTGGCGAAAATACGAATATCGGGGCTTATTGTTCCATTTATTCGGAAAGCTCGGTAAAATTAGGGAAAAATATTTTAATTGCCGGCTTTACCTATATCGTTGCCGGCGGGAGCCATGATTTCTCAAGAAAGGATATTCCCATTATGGCCCAACCCTCATTAAGCCTGGGTGGGGTGGTAATCCATGACAATGTCTGGCTGGGGGCCCGGGTGACCGTCTTAGACGGAGTAACCATCGGGCGGGATACGCTGGTAGGCGCCGCCGGTTTGGTTAATAAAGATCTGCCGGAATTCGTCGTTGCAGCCGGTATTCCGGCACGGGTTATTAAACAGAGATGAAAAAAAGAACGGTTTTCTTTATTTTTAAAATCTTTTTCAGCTCCCTTCTTCTTTGCTATTTGTTAAGCCGGACGAATTTAACGGCTATCTGGTTTTCGCTGAAATCAGCAAATTATTTCTGGATTATCTGCGCTTTTTCGCTCCATTTAACGGGATATCTATTCAGTATTTTAAGATGGCAGCTTCTTCTTTCTGCTCAGCAGGTAAAGGTGCCTCTTCGGAGTTTGCTCCCGTCCTATATTGTCGGCACATTTTTCAATAATTTTCTGCCGACGACCATTGGCGGGGATACGGTAAGAGCATACGATACTATTCGCTATAGCCATAGCGCGGTGAAATCGATTACCGTAGTCCTGGTAGAGAGGATAACCGGGGTGATGGCCCTGGTGACTATTGCCACTCTGGCTTTAGTCTTTGAGTTCAGGATAGTCGGCAATATTCCCTTAATCTGGATTTCGGTTTTAGTTTTGTTAATCATGATTTTCGGCCTGATTTTAGTTATCCAGCCGAAAGCAGCCGAGCAAATAGGCAGGGTTTTTAATTTGCCCCTGTTGAACAGAATTAAAGCCAAAGCCAAAGAGGCCCACCAGGCGATTGTCATCTACAAAAAGGAGAAGAAGCGTTTCTGGGGGAATATGGCTTATGCCTTTCTTCTGCAGATAAATGTTATTCTTCATTATTACTTTATTTCCCTTGCCCTGGGATTTAATATTAATCCGGTTCATTTTTTTCTCATCATTCCCATTATCACCGTGATTTTAATGGTGCCGCTCTCTATAAACGGCATCGGTATCAGGGAGAACGCCTTTGTTATTTTTCTATCCAAGTTTGGGGTGCTCTCAGCCGGGGCAGTGGCGCTGTCCTGGATTGCCTATGGAATGGTGGTTGTCTGGGGGGTGCTCGGCGGATTGATATATGCCTTTAGAAAAACAGGAAAAGAAACTTTACCAAAAAAGGAGGGATAGCGATGAAAAGGATGGTTGTTTGTTTGGCGCTTATACTTTTTACTTTCCTATCAAACAAGGCAGATGCCATGGAGATGGATTACAGCTACGGAGGTGACCTGCGCTTCCGCGCTTTTTACCGGGAGGTTGATTTATCGTTTGACGGAAACGATAAAAAGACCCGGGGAATATATCAGCTTCGGGGCCGTTTGTTTAGCACGCTTAATTTATTCGAAGAGATGCTTGAAGTCCACGGGCAAATCAGGAAACCGTATTTTTTCGGCGACAATTACGCGGATTATTTGAATAATTCCAGGGTGGAAATAGACCTGGCTTATCTGAAATTGAACCATATTTTTGATTGGCCGGTTGAAATCACTTTAGGAAAGCAGGAGCTTCTTTACGGTGAAGGATTTCTTACCGGTGATCGGGATGTATTCAGGGATTTCATTGAAGATGACCCGGAAAATTTCACCGCCATTAAAGCCCGATATCTAAGAGACCAATTGACCGTTGACGCTTTTTACAGCCGGGTATACGATTCTCACGGGGAGCCGGGCAATGTCGGTGACAACGATTTTGCCGGGTTAGTGGCCCTCTATGAATTCAGCCCCGAGAATACAATTGAGCCTTATTTGTTTTTAGATGACGATAGTTCCCGGAAATTACATAATCATCCCAATAGTGACCGGGTCTGGATTTTAGGCTGCCGGGCGACCGGCGAAATTTCTGAAAATTTTTATCTCAAGGCCGAAGGCTGTTATCAATGGGGCGATTTCAATACCGCCAGTTTTTCCCATTTGGGTCTGGCGGAAAGAGATTATAAGGCCTGGGGGGGATATGTGGGCGGTGAATATCACATTCCCTCTGAATACAGTCCGAGTTTGGCTTTAACCTTGATTAACCTTTCCGGAGAGGAATATCCGGATTCAGGGGATTATAATGCCTTTCATCCGCTTTTTCGCTCGGAACGTTTCGGAGAACTTCACACCAAATATACCGAAGAAAACAGAATGATTGTCAGGAGCGCCTTTAAATGTCAGCCTGCGGATAAGGTTGATTTTCTATTGGAGTGGTTTCATTACCGGGCTAACGAGAAGCCTCTGGATCGGAATGGCAAACATGACGGGGATGAAATTGACCTGCGGTTGAATTATGAATATAACGAACGTCTTTCTTTTGGTTTATTTGCCGGCTGGTTTATCCCGGGTGATTATTGGCCGGGGACAACGATTACCCGGGCCTGCGGTGAAGATGTGAAAACGCAGGTAATGGGTGAGGTTACCTTTAAGTTTTGAAAAACGCAGATAGACACAGATTAAAAGACCGCAGATAAACGCAGATTATTGTTAGGAAGAAAGGTGTTTAAAGACAAAAAGACTATCTTAATTATTTGCTTATTTATTCTCCTGTTGGGGTTTAAAGTGGGGCATCTGGCCGCTGATCCGCCGACGCAGTTAAGCTGGAGCGGCGGATTATTCGGCGATGAGGGTGCCCATGCTCACAATGCCCGGAATAAGATCCTTTTTGGAAAGTGGATTACCGACGATTGGAATCCGGTGTTTTATAACCCCTTTTTAACGGCCGGGGAATATTGCTCCTTCCGGCTTTTAGGAGTGGGGCTGCGGC